>NZ_PNDY01000014.1:0-121994 GCF_005886645.1 Pseudoalteromonas sp. S408
CTTGATGAGCGATTTACTCTCGAGAAGACGCCAGTTAATGGATATGCAAACGATGGAGAAAAATCGCTCTCAAATAATGCCAAAAACACTATCATCACTAATAAAACCTATCCTAACGGCATTAAAAAATCAGATTGAAAAAGTCGATTTCAAACTTCAAAAACTGGTTAGTGAATGTGACGAATACAAAACAAAAAATGCCATTATCCAAAGTGTGCCAGGTGTTGGCAATGTGGTCGCATTTAACTTACTTAGTGATATGCCTGAGTTAGGTTATGTGAACAACAAAGAGGCCGCTTCTTTAGTAGGTGTAGCCCCATTCAATCGTGAAAGTGGCGTGTATCAAGGTAAGCGAATGATACGTGGCGGCCGACCTAAAATAAGAACTGCCATGTATATGGCGATGATGTCAGCCATTCAGTGCAACTCTAAATTTAAAAACCTTTATCAACGCATGGTTAAAGCAGGAAAGCCTAAAAAAGTAGCCATTATTGCGTGTATACGAAAGCTGGTAGTGATCATAAATTCTATGGTGAGAGATGGTGTCATGTGGGATCCTAAAATGGTTTGAAATTAGGAATTGACACCATAGTCACTTGTTATGTTTTAAATTGCACCTAGGACAAGATTCAAGGTTATATAACTCTTTAATATCCAAGTTCCATGTTGTGCGAGTAAGAAAAGTAAACAGCCAATTACAACCACAATTAGGGCATATAACACCAAACTTACCAATAAAAAATGATAAAACTAAAAATACACAACCAACAATAGAAATAACGAGATTACCGAAAAACGAAAATAAGCCGCCAATACAAAATAAACTTAAGCAAATATTTAGTTTCGTATAGACGCCCGAGCTGCGTATTAGACTCATACTTTCCTTAAAACATAACAACTTTGTATCCGACATTTGTCGCTTCATAAACCGACAAATGTCCAAATATTACAATTAATTTAATGTAACCAGTGAATAAGCACATGTAAACAATTAGTTAGCTCTCATATAAATTTACTGGATGTAGAAAAACACCAAAATGGTTGAGATCAGTAATAAAGGACAAAAGAGTAATACACTAATAAATAACAAAACTTAGACTTTTTTCTTTCGCCTTGAACCTTTTACCTTCAACTTTTTACCCACAAAAAAACCGCTGTTCGTTTAAAACAGCGGCTTTTCTACTTAAAACTTATAGTCAAAAAACTAATAGCTAAACCTTACGCTTTACCAATCACTTCAAGTCCACCCATGTATGGGCGTAATACTTCTGGTACAACTACTGAACCATCTGCTTGTTGGTAGTTTTCTAGTATGGCTACGAGTGTACGGCCAACTGCTAAGCCTGAACCATTTAGTGTATGTAGTAACTCTGGTTTTTTTGCACCTTCACGACGAAAACGAGCTTGCATACGGCGTGCTTGGAAATCAACCATGTTTGAACAAGACGAAATTTCGCGGTAGGTATCTTGCGCCGGTAACCATACTTCTAAGTCGTATGTTTTAGCTGCGCCAAAGCCCATGTCGCCCATACATAAAATTACTTTACGGTATGGTAGTTCTAGTGCTTGTAGTATTTGCTCTGCATGGCCTGTTAGCTCTTCAAGCGCTTGCATTGAATCTTCTGGTTTTACAAGTTGTACTAGTTCAACTTTATCAAACTGGTGCTGGCGAATTAAACCGCGTGTATCGCGACCGTAGCTGCCTGCTTCACTTCTAAAACATGGCGTGTGCGCAGTTAAGCGAATGGGTAAATCGCTTTCTTCGTAAATCTCGTCGCGTGCGCTATTAGTAAGCGGTACTTCTGCTGTAGGAATAAGGCTAAAACCAGCTTGTTGCTCACCGTCGTCGTTTACCAGGCCTAATGTATGGAATAAGTCGCCTGCAAACTTAGGTAATTGGCTCGTGCCGTAAAGGCTTGCGCTATTTACCAAGTACGGTACATACATTTCTGTGTAGCCGTTTGTATCTGTGTGGGTGTCTAGCATGTATTGCGTTAATGCACGGTGCATTCGTGCTACTTGACCGCGCATTACTGTAAAGCGTGCGCCACTAATTTTAACGCCCATTTCAAAATCTAGGCCGTTTAGGTCTTGCCCTACGTCAACGTGGTCTTTAACTTCAAAATCGTACTTTTTAGGCGTGCCCCACGTAAGTATTTCAACGTTGTCGTCTTCGTCAGCGCCTTCTGGTACTGATTCGTCTGGCAAGTTTGGAATTGCTAATGCAATGTCGTTAATGGCGTTTAGTACTTCGTCTTGCGCTTTTTTTGTGGCGTCTAATTCGCTGCCTAAATTTGCCACTGCGTCTAAAAGCGGCTGTGCGTCTTCGCCTTTTGCTTTTGCTTGGCCAATGGCTTTAGCACTGGCGTTACGTTGACTTTGAAGCTCTTGCGTTTTTACTTGTAATGTTTTGCGTTGCTCTTCAAGTTCTGTCACTTTTGCAACATCAAGCTCGTAGCCACGCGCTGCTAAGCGTGCTGCAGTTTGCTCAACGTCTTGTCGTAAATATTTAGAATCTAACATGTTAGTTTTTTAACCTTTTTGCATAACCAGCTGAAGGCCCAGCCAAGCCATAAAAATACAGACCATCACATTTAAGATGATATTGAGGGCCATTTTAATAAAGTGGCCTTGTTGTAACAACAACAACGAGTCCATTGAGAATGTTGAAAAGGTGGTTAACGCACCTAAAAAGCCAATTCCAATAAGGGTTTTAGCGGGGCTTACAGTGATAATTTGTTTCTCTATCAAACCGTACAAAATGCCCATTAACAATGAACCCAGAATATTAACCGCCAACGTGCCAAAAGGGAATCCCCTACCAAGGAGTTTTAGCATGGTTTCGCTAATAAAAAACCGTAAACAGGCTCCTGAAGCGCCACCAATGGCGATCATCATATAAAGTTTAATCATTTTCGTATCGTTTAAGTGGGCTTTGCGCGTCGCGCTCTTTTAAGTAATCAAGTTTTTGTTTAATTTTTTGCTCAAGGCCGCGTTCGCTCGGTAAGTAATATTCCTTGCCGTCCATTTCTGGCGGTAAGTATTTTTCACCGGCGGCAAAGGCACCCTCTTCGTTATGCGCGTAGCGGTATTCAGCTCCATAACCTAAGTCTTTCATTAGATTTGTAGGTGCATTACGTAAATGTTCTGGCACTGGGTAACTTGGCTCGTTTTTGGCATCTGCCTTTGCTTGGCTAAACGCCATATAAACTGCATTACTTTTGGGTGCGCTGGCTAAATATAAAGTGGCCTGTGCAATAGCGCGTTCGCCCTCACTTGGGCCAACACGTTGAAATATATCCCATGCGTTTAACGCCACTTCCATTGCGCGGGGGTCGGCATTACCTATGTCTTCTGTTGCAATGGCAAGTAAACGTCTTGCTACATAAAGTGGGTCGCCACCGCCAGCTAAAATACGGCAGTACCAATAAAGCGCACCATCGGGGGAGCTTCCGCGTACTGATTTATGAAAAGCCGATATTAAATCGTAAAATTCATCGCCGCCTTTATCGTATTTTGCTAAATGAGTTGGCAGTACTTGGCTTAATACGTGCTCATCTACGTTGTATGTGCCGTTTTGCTCCGTGGTTAAATCAACCGCTTGCTCAAGCAGGTTTAACACTTTGCGGGCATCACCGCCGCTTGCTTGGCACAGTGCCTGTTTGGCGTTACTAGCAATAACTATGTTTTTTTGGTTTAGTTGCTCATCTTGCTTAAGTGCGCGCTCTATTACTGTGTATAAATCGCTCTCTTGTAACGACTTTAAAACATACACGCGTGCGCGCGATAAAATCGCATTATTAAGCGCAAATGAAGGATTTTCGGTTGTTGCGCCAACAAATATAAAGGTGCCATCTTCTATGTGAGGTAAAAATGCATCTTGCTGTGATTTATTAAAACGGTGTACTTCGTCAACAAACATTAGCGTGCGTTGCCCGCGGCTTTGTAGGTTATCTTGGGCTTGCGTTACGCTGTCGCGAATATCTTTTACGCCTGCGGTCACAGCCGACATTTGTATAAGCTCGGCATCGGCATGGTTTGCAATAATTTGCGCAAGGGTTGTTTTACCCACCCCAGGCGGCCCCCACAAAATTAAGCTGTGGCAACGCCCTGCAACAATGGCTTGGTGCAGGGGTTTATCGTCACTAAGTAAATGCTGTTGACCTATGTATTCGTCAAGCGTTGTTGGGCGCATACGCGCCGCAAGTGGGCGTACATCAGGCCCAAAGTTAAAGCCTAAATTACTCACCGTGGCTCTGATCGTCTATTTCAACACCCTCTGGCGGGGTAAATTCAAACATTGCTGCATCAAGCTCGGTGTTTACTTTAGCATCATTAAAAGTAAACGAAGAAAGTTGCCCCGAATTATCGGTAACGACTAATTGTGCAAGGCCTGCTTGGTTGTCTACAAACGTGATATCAAGCTGCTCTACTTGGCTCTCTATACCTTTATTAGGCGTTACACTAAAGCCAGATTTAGTGGCTTTTACGCTGTACTTTTCCCATTGAGCAGGGTCTTTTGATGTAAGTAATACAAACGGCGTTGAGTCAATTAAGCTGTGAGTATCCATTATGGTTACTTGTTCAGCAAAGCTGTCGAAGTAGTAGGTTTTATCACCATTTGATACAAATAATGTGTCGTCAGGGTTTGTTTGCTCCCAGCGTATCATCATAGGTTGCTTAAGGGCGATAGTACCCTCGCCTTGCATTACAGCTTGGCCTTCTTTGTCTGTTACTTTTTGTGCAAACTGAGCTTTAAAGCTTTTAAGTGTTGCCAGTTTGTCTTGCAGTGCTTGGCTGTCGTCTGCAAAACTCGGTGCGGCAATTAAGCCGCTTAATAGTAATAATAAACTGTTTAATTTTTTCATTGGTTTGCTCCATTAGGTACTAATACATCGCGAGCACCATTATGACCTGGTGAACTTACGATACCTGATGTTTCCATTTGTTCTACTAAACGGGCTGCACGGTTATACCCTACGCGCAACTTACGTTGTACTGATGAAACCGATACCTTGCCTGTCTCAATTACAAATGCGACCGCTTCGTCGTAAAGAGGGTCTGACTCTTCATCTGCACTTTCGCTTGCTTCACCGGGTAATAAAATATCTTCCGTGGCGTCACCATTAAGTATTTCGTCTATGTAATTAGGTTTAGCACGTGCTTTCCAATCATTAACGACTGCATGTACTTCATGGTCATCTACAAATGCGCCATGCACACGCTCTGGTACACTGGTGCCAGGCGGCAAATAAAGCATGTCACCCATACCAAGAAGGTTTTCTGCGCCTTGCTGGTCAAGTATGGTGCGCGAATCTATTTTACTTGATACCTGAAACGCCATACGTGTTGGTATATTGGCTTTTATTAAGCCGGTAATTACATCAACCGATGGTCGCTGTGTTGCAAGGACCAAGTGAATACCTGCTGCACGTGCTTTTTGTGCTATACGTGCAATAAGTTCTTCTACTTTTTTACCTACAATCATCATCATGTCGGCAAATTCATCAATTACTACAACAATGCTTGGTAGTTTTTCAAGCTCGTCGGGGCCGTCTTTCATGCCGTCTGTGTCTTTAAAAAGTGGGTCCATAATGGGGTAGCCCGCTTCTTTGGCATCAAGTACTTTTTGGTTGTAGCCTTTTAAATTACGTACACCTAATGCCGACATCAGTTTATAACGGCGCTCCATTTCACCTACACACCAACGCAGCGCGTTAGCCGCTTCTTTCATGTCGGTAACAACTTCACACAATAAATGCGGTATACCCTCGTAAACCGAAAGCTCAAGCATTTTAGGGTCAATCATGATCATACGAACATCATCTGGGCCCGATTTGTACAGTAAGCTTAATATCATTACATTAACGCCCACTGACTTACCCGACCCCGTTGTACCAGCTACTAATAAATGCGGCATTTTACCAAGATCAGCACACACTGGCTGGCCTGCAATATCTTTACCTAACACCATGGTAAGCGGCGATGGGTTTTGCTCAAACTTAGGCGCATTTATTACTTCCGACAAACGCACTATTTCACGGTGTTTGTTAGGTAGCTCTATGCCTATGTAAGTTTTACCTGGAATAACTTCAACTACACGTACACTAATAGCAGAAAGCGAGCGGGCTAAATCTTTTGATAAACCGGTAATTTTAGACACCTTAATACCCGGTGCTAAATCAAGCTCAAATCGTGTTACAACAGGGCCTGGATATACACCAACGACAGTGGCTTGTACGTTAAAGTCGAGTAATTTTGTCTCTACAAGGCGCGATACAACATCGAGCTCTTCTTGCGAAATTGGGTTTTTAGCTTTATCGGGCCTGTCGAGTAAATCAAGCGACGGCAATGGGCCTGGTGGCGCTTCTTGATCAAGCAGTTGTTCAAATTTTTCTTTTGCTGTTGGCGGTGGCTGATACGCAGGCTTTGCTTTAGGCATAGGTCTAGCTGGCGATACCACCGTTGTAACTGGCTTTTCAGGTTCCACAACTTGGCTTTGATCAAGCGCGTTTAATGCCGCTGCCGTATCCATTGGTTCATCGTCTATGGCACTAAAGCCAATTTCTTGATCGAGTATATCGTCAAGCTCATCAAATGGGCTGTAGTCGTCACTAATTTGTGGTTCTGTAAAAGGTGTTTGTGGTTTATTAATGGCCTTTTGAGGCGCATCGTTTTTCGTCTCTACTGGCGCTTCAAGCTGCTCTGTGAGGTCGTCGTTAAACTGGGCATCTACATTGTCATTACTTGTATTTGCAGCAATGCGTTCTCTGTTTATCCAACCTTTAATGTACGAGGTAATAAAGCGATATAACCTAACCATTAAATCGCCTAAGTAATCGACAAAATCAACCCACGACACACCCGTTAAAAGGGTTAATCCTGCAAAAAAGAAACACAATAGCAAAATTGATGTGCCAGTAAAATTAAACGCCGGCATCATGGCTGTTGCAATGACATCTCCCACTACCCCGCCAGATGAAAAATTATAAATGTCGTCAAAGTTGATACTACTGATTGCCGTAGCAGACGTTACAAACAGGGCTAGGCCAATAACACGAAGGGCTAATGTTGTGTAATCAAGCTGTAAAATACGGTGGGGTTGCTTAAATAATAAATAACCAAATAATTGAATTGCCGCCGGAACTAAATAAGCAAGCCACCCAAAAGTAAGTAGCAGTATATCGGCAACCCATGCACCGGCTGTGCCTGTAATATTTTTTACGTTTCTAAATTCGCCAGTTTGCGACCACGACGGGTCAGCCGGATCAAAACTGATTAAGGCACATAAAATAAATATTGCAGCAAAGGTACTGATTATCAGCCCTGTTTCTAATAGTCTTTGCACACCGTTCAGGCGCATAGCTTCCTATCCCTCTTATTATTCTATTTATTACACTTCAACAGCAGTCAAATACCTTAGCAGGAAATGCAATTTGATGCACTTTATCTTAGTTTGTATGGCCTGATTATGAACAAGTTTTTATAAATTAGGCGTAATAAAATAGTTATTTACAATGCCCTTAATAATTTAAGCAATATAAGGGCGAATTATAACGCCGTCTTCCCCTTTTACTTCTTCCATCACTACATAAGTTCTGCTTTCACTTACGTTAGGTAATTTAAGCAATATATCACCCAGTACTCCCCGGTATTCTGACATGTCGTTAACACGCGTTTTAAGTAAAAAATCAAAATTACCCGACACTAAATGACACTCTATTATTTCTTCGTGCTTTTTAACCGCTGCACTAAACTCATCAAATACGTCTGGCGAGGTTTTTGTTATGGTGACTTCTACATACACCGATAACCCCTGCCCTAACTTAGCCGGATCAACCACCGCTTTGTATCCGAGTATGTAACCTTCTCGCTCAAGCTTTTTTACGCGCTCTAGGCAGGGCGTGGCACTCAGGCCAACTCGTCGGGCCAGTTCAACATTTGAGAGGCGCCCATCGTGTTGTAATTCCATCAAAATTTTACGGTCTATTCTGTCTAACAACTGATGCATAAGCCCTACTAGTTTTTTATTCTGTAATTTTTATAATTTTAGATAATAACACTAGCTTAGCATTTAAAAAAGGTGAGACACACTGGCTTGTCATGAATATAATAGTGAAAAATTTCAATCCGTTCTTAATAAGGCAAATGTTATGATTATTGGTGTACCTAAAGAAATCAAAAACCATGAATACCGCGTAGGTATGGTTCCTGCTAGTGTTCGTGAATTAGTTAATCACGGCCACCAAGTGATTGTAGAAACGAATGCAGGTATGGGCATTGGTTTTACAGATGAAGATTACACCCAAGCAGGTGCAGACATTTTAGCAACTGCAGCTGACGTTTTTGCAAACGCAGAGATGATTGTAAAAGTAAAAGAACCACAAGCAGTTGAACGTGCAATGCTTCGTGAAGACCAAATTCTATTTACTTACCTTCACCTTGCACCTGATCTTCCACAAACTGAAGACCTTGTTAAGAGCAAAGCAATTTGTATTGCTTACGAAACAGTGACTGACTCTCGCGGTGGTTTACCACTTCTAGCGCCTATGAGCGAAGTAGCTGGCCGTATGTCTATTCAAGCCGGCGCACAAGCACTTGAAAAATCTAACCACGGTCGTGGTATGTTGCTAGGTGGCGTACCAGGTGTTGAGCCAGCCAAAGTTGTTGTTATTGGTGGTGGCATGGTAGGCCGTAGCGCTGCGCAAATGGCAGTTGGCTTAGGTGCAGATGTTGTTGTGCTTGACCGTAACATTGATGTACTACGTGCACTAGACGCGCAATTTGGCAATAAAGTAAAAGCAATTTACTCAACTGCTGACGCACTAGAAAAACATGTACTTGAAGCCGATTTAGTTATTGGTGGTGTATTAATCCCTGGTGCAGCGGCTCCTAAGCTAGTAACAGCCGATCACATTAAAGCAATGAAGCCAGGCTCTGCCATTGTAGATGTTGCTATTGACCAAGGCGGTTGTATTGCAACGTCTAAAGCAACTACGCACGCTGATCCAACGTTTATTGTTGACGACGTTGTTCACTACTGCGTTGCGAATATGCCAGGTGCTGTTCCACGTACATCTACATTTGCACTTAACAATGCAACATTGCCGTTTATTATTAACCTTGCAAACAAAGGTTACAAAAAGGCATTGCTAAACGACGCTAACTTCTTAAAAGGCTTAAATGTAATTAAAGGCCAAGTAACGTACAAAGAAGTTGCTGAAGCATTTAACATGGATTACGTTGACCCACGCACAGCAGTAGAAAACGCTTAATTTAGCATTTGTACTTACAAAAAAAGCAGCTATGGAGCTGCTTTTTTTATGTCTAATTTAAACTAAATTTAAATAAACCGTTTAATAATAAAATCTACTTTTACCCGTTTTGCTTGGCCAAGTAACTTTTTAACTGGCTGAGGGTAATCTTCCATGGTTTCTAAATCATCTGGACCAGTTAAACGACGGCAGTGCTTAAGAATTTCATGCTTTTCGTTATCAATCGCTTGCATAATAGTTTGCTCGGGATCTTCAATTAATATCCCATTTTCTATGTCTAAACCCCATGCACGTGGATTTAAATTATGTCCACTTAATAAATGCTTTGATCTATCTGCACATATTCCTTTTAAATGAAAAGAATTATTGCCGTGTTTCCAAAGGTATACGTTCAAGTTTCCGTTATCTATATGGCGTTTTTGCGTTTTGACGAATTTATGCAAAATAGTTTCGTATAAATAAGGCAACGCACCAATTTTGCTAAACGGCTCACTAGGTGGCATATAAAAATCATTTGCGGTTTTATCGCCCACAACAATTGTAATATGTTTGCCTTGCTTTAAAAGCCTGCGTAATGAGCGCATAAGCGGCGCCGGGAAGTTAAAGTATGGCGTGTAAAGTACTAATTCGCGCTCTGTTGTATCAAAAAGCGCCTTGATCATACGGTTAAGTTCGTTATGCCGGCGCCCAAGTCCTAAAAACAAACGAATATTTAACGCATTATTACTTGCTTGCTCAGCCGATTTGTAACTTGCTGCTTTTAAATCGCGCATTAATTGCTTTTGCTCAAGTTTAAAGTCAATTAAACGCTTGAGCGGACGCATGTCTATACGAGGCACGGCCACAGAACTCAACAGCTTTGATTCGATAAAGTCTATTACAGAGTCACACAGACCTTTTTGCGTAATTAAAAAGTAACGGTCAAGCCTGTAGCGGTCGTTATGCTGTAGATACACATTATTTAAGCTAGCACCGCTGTAAAGTAACGTGTCGTCTATAACAAAGCCTTTTAGATGCAAGACGCCAAATAGCTCTTTCGCTTTTACAGGTACACCAAATACTTGTACATTTGATTTAAATTTTTCTAGATAGTCACAGTATAAACTTGCGTTCCCGTCTGATTTCTCAGCACCAATGAGTCCACGCTGGGCACGATGAAAATCGACCAGTACTTTTACTTCAAGTCCAGGGTTAGCTAAAGATGCATTGTGTAATGCCTCTAAAACTTCGCGGCCTGCTTCATCATCTTGCAAATAAAGCGCGGTAATATAAATACGCGTTTTTGCATTAGCGATTAAATTAAGTAATTGTGTGCGGTAATCTTGCGCATTGGTTAAGACGTTAACGTCTTTTGAAGTCAACCCAAATGCGGGTTTTTCCTGCCAAAATAACATAGTTGCCTATTCATTTAGGTCACATAATCTATCAGTGACAAATCAAAATTAGGTAAAACATAACAAAAAAAATCAAAGTGGTCATGAATTAACGACGTTTTGTTGCTTGTTAGTCTATTTATTGAGCTAGTTTACCTTGTAAGGCGTAAAAGTATGATTGTTTAGTACATAAAAATGAACAGCTTTTCGATTTACTAAAAAAAATAATCTCAGATTTTGTTTACTTCTGCCTTGTTTTTCTTAGAATCGAGCGCATTAATGACCGTATAGAATCGTTTAGGAAAATATCATGACTGAAGCAAAACATAGCAAGCTACTAATTTTAGGCTCTGGCCCAGCTGGTTACACAGCAGCAGTATACGCAGCCCGTGCAAATTTAAACCCTGTTTTAATTACAGGTATGCAACAAGGTGGTCAATTAACCACAACTACTGAAGTTGAAAACTGGCCGGGTGATGCACACGGTTTAACAGGCCCTGCATTAATGGATCGTATGAAAGAGCATGCTGAACGCTTTGAAACCGAAATTGTGTTTGACCACATTAATAAAGTTGATGTTTCTAAACGCCCTTTCACACTAACTGGCGACCAAGGTACATACACATGTGATGCGCTGATCATTGCCACTGGCGCATCTGCTAAATACTTAGGCTTAGAGTCTGAAACAAACTTTCAAGGTCGCGGTGTGTCAGCATGTGCAACGTGTGATGGTTTTTTCTATAAAGGTCAAAAAGTAGCGGTTGTGGGCGGTGGTAATACTGCAGTTGAAGAGGCACTTTACTTATCTAACATTGCTGACGAAGTACATGTAATTCACCGTCGCGATAGCTTCCGTAGTGAAAAAATTCTTGCTGACCGCCTTACAGAAAAAGCTGCAAACGGTAACGTTGTTATGCACTACAACCGTACGCTTGACGAAGTTCTAGGCGACCAAATGGGCGTAACAGGCATTCGTATTAAAGATGTTGCATCTGATGCTACTGAAGATCTAGACCTAGCAGGTGTGTTTATTGCAATTGGCCACAAACCAAACACAGATATGTTTGAAGGCCAGCTAGAAATGAAAGACGGCTACCTGGTTGTTGAGTCTGGTCTTAACGGTAACGCAACGCAAACAAGCGTACCAGGTGTTTTTGCTGCAGGTGATGTGTCTGATCATATTTACCGCCAAGCAATTACATCAGCGGGTACAGGCTGTATGGCTGCCCTTGATGCAGAGCGCTTTTTAGACAACCTGTAACATTTATTTTTCAAAAAAGGGGCTGAGCAATCAGCCCCTTTTTTTACATCTAAAATATAGTTACACTTTTAAAACAAACAATAAAAAGTACATTCCTTATGAAAAACCAGCTATACCAATTAAGCGATACCGATATAGCATTTCCTAATCCAGAGTACGCATTAGTATCTCCCGACGGCTTACTTGCTGTTGGTGGTGACTTAAGCCTACCTCGCCTATGTAATGCTTATCGCAACGGTATATTCCCTTGGTTTAGCGATAACGAACCCATTATGTGGTGGTCACCAAGTGAGCGTGGCATTGTGGAGTTAAGCGATTTTCATGTTAGTAAAAGCCTGCGCAAGCACCTAAAAAAATATCCCGTCACAGTAACCATCAATAACGCCTTTATTGAAGTTATTGAAGCATGCCGCGATCAACGTCTTGATACCGATGGTACTTGGATCACCTCTGATATGCTCAGCGCGTATACCAATGCTCACAACGCAGGAATAGCACACAGTTTAGAAGTATGGCGCAACGGAGAGCTTGCAGGTGGCTTATATGGGATAATGCAAAATGGTGTATTTTGTGGTGAATCGATGTTTCATCATCAAACTAATTGCTCTAAATTAGCCATGTGGGCGCTGGTTAATTGGTTAAAAAAACATAATGCACATTTTATTGATTGCCAACTCGAAAACCCATATTTAATGAGTTTGGGTGCAAAAGTGATATCTCGTTCTGATTTTTTAGCTAAACTTAACACTGCACTTACCTATAAAGTTAATCCTTCAATGTGGAAGCCACAAAAACTGGATGCAATCTATGAATGAAAACCTGACAGCCCGGGTGGGTTTAAGCCAAGAATTTGCGTGTAGTTATTTGCCAAATAGGCGTGAGCAGCTATTAGTAATACTCGATCCTACTTATTACAGTGCAAGCAAGTTTGAGTCATTATTAGCTTTGGGCTTTAGACGCAGTGGCAACCAAATTTATCGCCCTCATTGCCCCGTTTGCAGTGCCTGCAACTCTGTACGTGTTTTAGCGCAAGAATTTATCCCGTCAAAATCACAAAAACGTAAACTAAACAAAGCAAAAACCCACTTTACTGTTACTTATTCTAGTAGTGAGCGTGCAGACTATTATCCGTTATACAGTAAATACATTACCCTGCGTCACCAAGATGGTAGTATGTATCCGCCTCAACCTGAACAATTTCAGAGCTTTTTGTTGTGTAGTTGGCTTGATATCACGTTTATTGAACTTTGGCATCAAGACACTTTAGTCGGTGTTGCCGTAACTGATTGTATAGACAACGCTATTTCTGCTATTTATACCTTTTTTGATCCTGACTTTGAGCATTACAGCTTGGGGTCAATTATGATATTGGAACAAATAAAATTTGCCAAAGCACAAAATAAACAATTTGTGTATTTAGGCTACCAAATTGATGAGTGCGACAAAATGAAGTACAAAACACAGTTTTTACCGGCACAAAAACAGCTTAATGATGAGTGGGTGGCTATTTAATTTACAAATATAGCCCCTGCGCCTTTACTTATTGGTGTATTTTGGGCAAAATCTGCAGCGTTTAACTATTAAAGAGGTGTTACGCTAAACATGGCGAAAGAAGACGTAATCGAAATGCAAGGGACTGTCCTTGATACTTTACCAAATACAATGTTCCGAGTTGAGCTAGAAAATGGTCACGTAGTTGTGGCTCATATTTCAGGTAAAATGCGCAAAAACTATATCCGTATTTTAACCGGCGATAAAGTAACGGTAGAAATGACTCCTTACGATTTATCGAAAGGTCGTATCGTATTCCGTGCTCGCTAAGTAAGTGCGTAAACGAGATTTAGTTTTTGGCTAGTGTATAACTAGCTTAAAGCGTTTATTAAATGTAATTGATGGACTTTGACTAGCAATTACATTTAATAAACAAAAAACCCAGCTTAGGCTGGGTTTTTTGTTGTCTAAAATAAAAATGGCCCACTATCTCAAGCGGGCCATTTAGCATTTTTAAACACATTTAAGCCGGCGTTAAATTGCTCTCGTAATCAAAACGGATTTTCTTGTCTTTAACCGATACCTTAACTGTACCGCCATCAGACAACTTACCAAACAATATTTCGTTGGCGAGTGGCTTTTTAAGCTCTTCTTGAATAACACGTGCCATTGGACGTGCACCCATCGCTTTGTCGTAGCCTTTTTCAGCTAACCATTCACGTGCCTTAGAGGTCAATTCAAAATTAACTGATTTCTTATCAAGCTGTGCTTGGAGTTCAACAATAAATTTATCAACCACCAATAGAATAACTTCACGTTCAAGGTGATTAAACCAAATAATGTTATCTAAGCGGTTTCTAAACTCTGGCGAAAATGTTTTATTTATTTCACCCATTGCATCGTGTGTGTGATCCTGCTCGCTAAAGCCAATTGACTTGCGAGTTGTTTCTTGTACACCGGCATTGGTGGTCATGACTAACACAACGTTTCTAAAATCGGCCTTACGGCCGTTGTTGTCGGTCAATGTGCCGTGATCCATTACCTGCAATAAAATGTTGTAAATATCTGGATGTGCTTTTTCTATCTCATCGAGTAAAACAACCGCATGAGGGTTTTTAATAACAGCCTCAGTTAATAAACCACCCTGCTCAAAACCAACATAGCCTGGTGGCGCACCAATTAAACGGCTAATTGCATGACGCTCAACGTATTCCGACATATCAAAACGAATAAACTCAACACCCATGCACTTAGCAAGCTGCTTAGTGACCTCTGTTTTACCAACACCGGTAGGCCCTGCAAATAAGAACGACCCCACTGGTTTTTCTTCACTGGTTAGCCCTGAGCGTGATAAACGAATTGCCGATGTGAGTGCATCAATAGACTGATCTTGCCCAAACACCAACATTTTAAGATTACGGTCGATATTTTTAAGTGTTTCTTTATCCGAAGACGATACATTCTGCGGTGGAATGCGCGCCATTTTAGATATGATCATTTCAATATCTGATACACCAATGGTTTTTTTGCGTTTCGAGCTAGGCTGTAAGCGCTGGTTAGCGCCTGCTTCATCAATCACGTCAATAGCTTTGTCAGGCAAATGACGTTCGTTAATGTATTTAGCGCTTAGCTCAGCAGCGGCTTTTAGCGCTTTTTGTGTATAACGAATACCATGGTGTTCTTCATAGCGATCTTTCAGGCCATTCAAAATTTTAGTGGTATCGGCAACACTTGGCTCAAGTACATCTATTTTTTGAAAACGACGAACTAATGCACGGTCTTTCTCAAATATGTTTTTGTATTCGTTATAGGTCGTTGACCCCATACAACGAAGCTTACCGCTTGAAAGCAATGGCTTCAGCAAGTTAGACGCATCCATAACCCCGCCTGACGCAGCCCCAGCCCCAATGATGGTATGTATTTCATCTATAAATAAAATTGAGCCTGGTTTTGCTTGTAACTCTTTTAGTAAGCTTTTGAAACGCTTTTCAAAATCACCGCGATACTTAGTTCCGGCAAGCAGCGCACCCATATCCAAAGAGTACACAACCGCATCTGCAATCACTTCAGGAACTTGCTCGTTTACAATACGATAAGCTAACCCTTCAGCAATCGCTGTTTTACCTACACCGGCTTCACCAACAAGTAATGGGTTGTTCTTTTTGCGACGACACAATACTTGTACGGCACGCTCTACCTCACTGTCACGACCAATTAATGGGTCAATGTTACCCTCGCGCGCTTGCGCATTTAAGTTAGTAGTAAAACTGTCTAGCTTGCTAGCCTCTTCGTTTTGAACTTCTTGCACTTCTTCATTTATGTCGTCGGTGTCATCACCTAAATCGTCATCAGTTTTTGAAATACCATGCGAGATAAAGTTAACAATATCCAAACGCGAAACATCGTTTTTCTTAAGTAGGTAAACAGCTTGACTTTCTTGCTCAGAAAAAATAGCAACCAACACATTTACGCCGGTTACTTCGTTTTTACCTGATGATTGAACATGAAACACTGCACGTTGTAAAACACGTTGAAAACCAAGTGTAGGCTGCGTTTCACGCTCTTCTTCTAAATCGGGAATAACCGGTGTTGTTTCGTCAATAAACTCAAGCAATTCATATTTTAAGCCTGAAATATTTACACCACACGCATTTAGCGCTTCTGAGGCAGAAGGGTTATCTAATAGCGCAAGCAAAAGGTGCTCGACGGTCATAAACTCATGACGGCGAGTGCGCGCTTCACGAAACGCGGCATTTAAGGTTAGTTCTAAGTCTTTGTTTAGCATTGGCAACCCCTTACTGAGATAATAATGTATACCACAACAAACAGGTGTGTGATCACCCTAGTTGGTATTTATTCCTGCTCACAACTACAAAGCAGCGGATGCTCGTTATCACGCGAGTAGCGGTTAACTTGTTCAACTTTGGTGTAGGCTACATCAGCGCTGTAAACGCCGCAGATACCTTTACCTTTTTCGTGAACTTGAAGCATCACGTCGGTTGCTCTATCGCTATCCATATTAAAAAACGTCGTTAAAACTTCTATTACAAAGTCCATCGGCGTGTAATCGTCATTATTTAAAACAACTTTGTATTTTCGCGGCGGCTGTAGCTTTTGCTTTTCGCTGTCGCGAACTGTGTCGATAACACCTGAATCTTTCATACCACTCATAATTAAATATAGTCTTGTCTTAGGAACTCAAGCAAACTTGAATAAAAAATAAATAAAATGTTAAAAAATAGCCCAAAAAGCTTGACTGATTGATTAAATAAACTACAGTCAAACATAGATTGATTAATCCTTAATCAGTCTAGCAAATAATATGGTTTAGAATAACTAAATTAGTCAACTTATTGAAGGATGTAGAAGTATGGCTTGTGGTAAAGTTAAATGGTTTAACAATGCTAAAGGTTTTGGTTTCATCGTTGAAGACGGCTGCGAGAATGATATTTTCGCCCATTACTCTACAATTGTAATGGACGGTTATAAAACGCTTAAAGCTGGTCAAGATGTAACATTCGAACTAGAACAAGGTCCTAAAGGCCTACACGCTAAAAATATTGCCTTAGATGGCGACATTTTAGAGTGATTACTGTTTTATTCGACTAAAGCGAGCGACCTTCTAGGCTCCTCGCTTAATTCCTTAAGCTACTTTTCTACCCCTTCATTGTTATAAATTGCTTCTTTTTCTGTATTTTCAACCCTTATCCTTGTTTTTATTTTATATACCCCAATATTCTAACAGTTGGCTGTTTAACTGCCCCTTAGCATGTTCAAACTCTAGCCCTTTGTATTCAAGCTTGTTACACTCTTAGTGCTAAAAATATACGTAAAATGCTGCAAAAAACTCAACTTGCCGCCCATATAAAATTTACTAGTCTAAAGGCTAATTTATTTTTATTGTTTTTTTAGCTATAAATATGACCACAGTTCGTCAGGTGTGACTATTCTGCTTTAATTACAAAGCTACACGAGTACCAACACCTAACAAACTATTCATTATCTGAGCGTACTTATTAAAACACTATAATATTTGCTAACTCAGCGTTAATGATTTCTTTGCATTGTTGAATAAGGCCTATTGGCCGACTATCTAGGAATGATGATGACATCAAAAATTATCTATACAAAAACGGACGAAGCTCCGGCACTAGCAACTTACTCGTTGCTACCGATCATCCAAGCATATACAAATGCAGCAGGTGTTGAAGTTGAAACTCGCGATATCTCATTAGCAGGTCGTGTAATTGCTAGCTTCCCTGATTATTTAACGCAAGAACAACGCATTGGTGATGCACTTGCTGAACTAGGTGAGCTTGCAAAAACACCTGAAGCAAATATCATCAAGCTACCAAACATTAGTGCTTCAGTTCCACAGTTACGCGCTGTTATTAAGGAACTTCAAACAAAAGGCTATGCACTTCCAGATTACCCTGTTGAACCTAAAAACGATGAAGAAAAAGCAATTCAAGCTGCATACGACAAAGTTAAAGGTAGTGCGGTAAACCCAGTATTACGTGAAGGTAACTCTGACCGTCGTGCGCCAGGTTCTGTAAAAGAATATGCTCGTAATAACCCTCATTCAATGGGCGCTTGGAGCAAAGATTCAGAATCTTATGTAGCAAGCATGAGCGAAGGTGATTTCTTTGGTTCAGAACAATCAACAACTATCGAAACACCAACAGACGTTCGTATCGAACATGTTGCTGGTAACGGTGATGTAACTGTACTTAAGCAAAGCACACCGCTATTTGCTGGTGAAGTAATTGACGCTTCGCGCATTAGTGCAGCTAAGCTACAAGCTTTTTTAGCTGCTGAAATTGATGCTGCAAAAGAAAAAGGTGTTTTATTCTCGCTTCATATGAAAGCGACAATGATGAAAGTATCTGACCCAATTATTTTTGGTCACGCAGTTAAAGTTTTCTACAAAGATGTATTTGCAAAACACGGTGAGCTATTTGAAGAGCTTGGCGTTGATGTAAACAACGGTTTAGGGGACGTATACTCTAAGATTCAAACATTAGATGACGCTAAGCGCGAAGAAATTGAAGCAGATATTCAAGCTGTTTACGCTGACCGCCCTGCTATTGCTATGGTTGATTCAGACCGTGGCATTACAAACTTACACGTGCCAAGTGATGTAATTATTGATGCGTCTATGCCTGCTGCAATCCGCTCAAGCGGTCAAATGTGGAATAACGATGGAAAACTACAAGACACAAGTTTTGTAATTCCTGATCGTTGTTACTCTGGTGTTTATCAAGCAACTATTGATTTTTGTAAAGAACACGGTGCGTTCGATCCAACGACAATGGGTAGCGTTCCAAACGTTGGCCTTATGGCTCAAAAAGCAGAAGAATACGGTTCGCACGACAAAACGTTTGAAGCTAAAGCTGCCGGTACTATTCGTGTAGTTGATACAGCGGGTGTTACATTACTTGAGCACAGTGTTGAGCAAGGTGATATCTGGCGTATGTGTCAAGTTAAAGATGCACCAATTCAAGATTGGGTTAAACTTGCAGTTAACCGTGCACGTGCTACAGGCGTTCCTGCTATTTTTTGGTTAGATGAAAACCGTGCACACGATGCTCAGCTAATCAAAAAAGTAAATAAATACCTACCAGATCACGATACAGCTGGCCTAGATATTCAAATTTTAGCACCGCTTGAAGCCACTTTATTCTCTTTAGCTCGCATTAAAGAAGGTAAAGACACTATTTCTGTAACAGGTAACGTATTACGTGATTACCTAACAGATTTATTCCCAATTTTAGAGCTGGGTACAAGCGCTAAAATGCTTTCAATTGTTCCACTTATGAATGGTGGTGGCTTATTTGAAACTGGCGCAGGTGGTTCTGCACCTAAGCACGTTCAGCAGTTTGAAAAAGAAAACCACTTACGTTGGGATTCTTTAGGTGAGTTTTTAGCACTTGCAGCTTCACTAGAACATTTAAGCGTAACTACAGGTAATAACAAGGCACAAGTGCTTGCTGATACGCTTGATAAAGCGACGGGCACTTTCCTTGCTGAAAACAAATCGCCTTCACGTAAAGTTAAAGAAATTGATAACCGTGGTTCTCATTTCTTCTTATCTTTATTTTGGGCTCAAGAGCTTGCTAAGCAAAATGACGATAGCGAACTTAAAGCGCAGTTCACGCAAATTGCGAGCGATTTAGAATCAAATAAAGATACCATCGTAAGCGAATTAAACGATGCTCAAGGCCCTGCAGTTGAACTAGGTGGTTACTTCCAGCCTAACGATGCAGCCGCTTTTGAAGCAATGCGTCCAAGCACTACATTTAACGATATCCTTGCTAAATTAGTGTAATAAAAAGTAAAAATAAAACCGCTTACTTTTAAAAGTAAGCGGTTTTTTTACGTCTATAAAAAAGGCCGCTCAATGCGGCCTATTTAAATTAACGTTCACTCATTACTTAGTGTATGCTCTTGGCATATTTGAATCAGTAGTATAACGGTCACGTAGTTTATCTTGACGAGACTGTGTAGACACCTCAGTGCCATTTATAAACATACGGCTTACATTACTGCTTATTTCAAACGGATCATTAGTCCACATCACTACATCTGCAGCTTTACCTACTTCAATACTGCCCGCATTAATACCAAATACATCAGCAACATTTGATGTAACAGCTTTCAGTGCACCTTGCTGGCTCATGCCATAAGATACAGCGTTACCTGCGTCAAAGCGAAGTTGATAAATGTTGTGGCTTGCGTCTCCGCCAACCGTTAAAAGTACCTTAACACCGGCTTTTTCAAGTAAACCAGCATTGTTTAAATTAGCATGTAATGAATCAAAACTACCCGGCAAATTATCCATAGCGCTAATAATTACGGGAATATTCGCTTTAGCAATTTGCTCTTTAACAACAACGGCATCTTGTGCTCCACTGAGTACTAAGTTAACACCAAATTGTTCTTTTACTTTAATAAGCTCGACAATATCTGAAGCACGCGATACGCTTATTACCAATGGCATATCGCCAGAAAGTAATTTAGCCATTACTTTATCTTCAGTACTTGGTTTATCGTCGTCTTTTTTATCTTTTTTGCTCAATTTAGTTTGATGCGCATCTAGCTTGTTAATTAATGTTTGCAGTGTAAAAGCTCGCGAGCCTTTTCTGCGCTCACCTAAATGTACAACTAACGCCGCTTGTTTTTGAATGTTACTTTCAAGGCTACCACTCAAATCAACCACACTTGCCAAACCAGCAAAAATACTATCGCCGCCATAAGGGGTAATTACATCTCTTGTAACGCCACCTTTACGTGCATAAGGTATTAAGCTTGAATGTGCGTTGTAAGCAAGGCTTACATCAAAATCTATACCGGCTTTGTCGTCACCCGCATCGCGAGAGCCTGCAACCGCACCTACTTCAACTAAGCCTAGTTGGTTGTTGCTTGCAATGAATCCAGGGGTAACAATTTTGCCATTCGCATCAATAATTTCATCGGCGTTTACTTGTGCTGGGTTAATAGCAGTAATTTTACCGTTGTCCATAACAATGCTTGCGCCTTCTAATACGCCTTGCTCTGTTGATGTATGAATAGTTGCATTAATAATTGCCAGTGACTGAGCATTTACAGCACCAGAGGCGAATAATCCGGCAGCAACCAGAGATAGCGAAAACGAACGTGATAAATTTTTCATTCTGGGTGCTCCTTATTTTTGACCTAACATGAAATCACTGGTTGCTTGATAAGTGCTATCGTTTCTATCGTAAACCTTTGCACCATCAACAAACACTTGCTCAGCTTTTGCGTAAACGCTAAACGGGCTTTGGTTCCAAATAACCACATCGCCTTGTTTACCTGCTTCAAGCGAGCCTGTTTTATCGTCAATACCCAATGATTTCGCAGCGTTAGTGGTGATCCACTTAATTGCATGCTCTTCTGAAATATCAAAGCCATTTTCATTGGCGCGATACATCACTTTAGCCGCTTCTTGATTTAAGCGTTGAATAGTTGTGTCTGAATCTGAGTGAACTACGGCACACGAGTTTTTAACCGCATCCACAATGGCAACGTTTTCTTGAACCATGTCGTAAGCTTCCATTTTAAAGCCCCACCAGTCTGGCCACAATGCAGCACACGAACCATTATCAGCTAATAAATCGGCAATTTTGTATGCTTCAATACCGTGATGAAAAGTACCTGCGTGATAGTTAAATTCTTTTGAAAGGTCAATCATCATTGCCATTTCTTCAGCTTTGTAACAGTGATTGTGTATCATCACTTCGCCTTCAAGCACGCCACGTAATGTGTCGTACTTTATATCGCGATTAGGTACATCTGGATTTTTACCTGCGGCGTATTCTGCATCGTACTTATCCCAGGCTCGTTTATATTCTTGAGCACCAATCCAAGCCGAACGGTAACCAGCCATATTACCCATACGTGTTGAAGGCAATACGCCCTTACGGCCGTATACGCGTTTTGGGTTTTCACCACATGCCATTTTTAGTCCATACGGTGCATCAGGAAATTTCATTCCTTGCATTGTATGCGCAGGCACGTTTTTAAGTGTTACACCACGTCCGCCAAATAAATTAGCAGAGCCCGGTAAAATTTGAAGTGACGTAATACCGCCTTCACGTGCACGGTTAAATCCTGGGTCTTGTGGCCAAACAGAATGCTCTACCCACACTTCAGCTGTATTTGGGCTAGTCATTTCGTTGCCATCTTGGTGTGATTCTACCGATGGATTTGGATACGCACCTAAATGAGAATGTACATCAATAATACCTGGTGTTACCCATTTACCTTGTGCGTCAATCGTCGTGTCTGCTTTTGCAGCTAAGTCTTTACCCACTTGTAGTACTTTACCATCAACTAATAATACATCAGCGTCATCTAAACGTTCGCCAGTCCCGGTCAGAACAGTCGCGTTTGTAATGAGTGTACTTGATGTTGAAATTGGCGTGTAAGTGCTTGGGTAAGGATTTTTATTGATTGTAATCTTATCATCTTGCGGGCCATTTTCTTGGCAGCCTACAAGTGCAGCGGCTAGGCCAACGGCTAATAAAGAGGGAGCAAATTTATTCATGTTTTTGGGTTCTCCTGTTTTTTTAATACTTTAGCGAATGCTTGGGCATAAAGCTAAAAAAACAGGTGAAAACGCGGTAAATTAAGATGAATTTACGTGATTATTTTTTTATATAATTGTTATAAAGCTTTTCTAGCGCGC
This sequence comes from Pseudoalteromonas sp. S408, assembly GCF_005886645.1. Taxonomy (NCBI): domain Bacteria; kingdom Pseudomonadati; phylum Pseudomonadota; class Gammaproteobacteria; order Alteromonadales; family Pseudoalteromonadaceae; genus Pseudoalteromonas; species Pseudoalteromonas sp. S408. Next base: position 22,609 of record NZ_PNDY01000014.1, read on the forward strand.
CCTGCGTGGTGAGTGACGGATCTTTACTGATAAAATGCTTAACCGTGCGGGTTACAAAATCTGAATTTTGCTTATGCAATTTAGAAAAATCTTTAATAAGGGTATTCCCATCTTTAGCCGCGGTTACTTTGTCGTGGCGGTGACGGTACTGACTAAGGGCTTTGTTAAAATCGCCGTTGTAGTCTTCAACTAAAATTTTATAAAAGTCACTTTTTTGCACATTTAAAACAGTAATGCAGTAATTCAGTGCGTCTTTAAAATCGGAAAACACCTTTCCTTCTACATCAAACTCTTTGGTTTTTTCGCGTACTGTGACACTGGCCTCTTCAGTGGCGTAACTAAAACCTGTAAACGCTAATCGCTCAGCGGCTTCTTTTCCTAATTTCATTCCGGCCTGAATACTGTGAGCAAATTCATCACTCATGTCACTTAATTCGTTTTCTTCCCACATGTTGTAAACACGCAGTGCTTTAGCGTATTTGTTAGACAACTTTTTTTTAATTTTTGTAAAGCGCTCATCAATAGACATAAGTCGTTCGTTATGTAACAACGCATAGCACTCATAACAAGCAGGAATTGAAATAAAGTCGGCATCCTCGCCTAAGTCAATAATACTTTGCAACATGTGAAGAGGTGGACAATGATCTCGCTCAGTTGCTTCGCAGCCACAATAAAAACACTGGTTAAAATGTTGTTGTTCGCATGCATAGGCTTGCTGGTAATAACTGGCTAACGCTTTACTCACTGTTTATCCTAAAAATCTTCACGTTTATTTATGAGGCGATAATACCAGCCTTAAAGAATATGTCAGTATCAATAAAATTATTTTTATAAAAGTGTGTCAAAAAACACACTTAAAAACATGTGTTTTCATGAGCCTAAATATAAGTGTGTACATTACACATACTTGCTTACAGCTTGTTGCGTTTGATTAACAGCTTTTTTAATTAGTTAGTCAATAATTAGCATGCAACCGCAAACAATGAGGAAAGTAAAATGAACACAGTTAAAAAGGCATTATGTACAACACTTGTTATTGGCAGTGCAGCGTTAGCAGCACCTGTATCAGCTGCACAATTTGTAGCAGCCGACTCAACGCCAGGTACGCAAATTTGTATGGCTGTAGCGTCTAACAAAGCGTATGTACTTCGCAAAGCACAGCAATCGCTGAACGTTAAAAAAAGTATTATTAGCAATAAACTAACGTGCAACAACCTGCCAATGGGTGATTTTGTAGCGCGTTATAATTTAGATAAAAGTGCTAACTATTTAAATATTGAAAGCAATACACGCACTTCAATTAAAGATTTGGCAAATGTGTCGTTACCGGACGTCGTTGTTATTTCATCTCCGCAGTAGCATGCTTGAACTTTATAGCTAAGCAGGCATTACTGTAACCTGCTTAGTTTTATTGTTTACCTAATCGCTCAAAGAACACCCGCTAGTAAACCAAATAAACCGCCAAATACTCCACCCCATACAACCAGCCAACCTAGGTGCTCTCGTATCATTGTTTGAATGATTTCTTTCACCATTTTAGGGGTTAATTCATCAAGGCGTTCATCAACCAGTTTAAGTACTGTGCTGTGTAATCCTTTAGCACTATTTCCTTGTGAAAGCGTTTGCGTTACTAACGCTTTAAAGTCCTCTGTTTGAGAAATTTGTGCCAACGAAAGTTGCATTTTTTCTATAAATTTTTCACGCATTGGCTCTATTGCAGCGGTGCCTCCAAACATACCCAGCATGCTACCAAATTGCGATTGCTCTATTACCTCGAGTAAATTATCGAACGCAGGGTTTAGATCAACATGGCTAATTATCGGTTCAAAGTCGATATTAGGCTGCGCCTTATTAAGTAAATTATTAATTTTTTGCTCGGAGAAAAACTCTGTAAGTATCAGGTTCCGGATAGCAACTTTAAAGCTCTCAAACTTAAGCGCAATAACGCCAGAGCCATATAAAAACGGAACCTTTTCAAATAACATATGAATAGCCAGTAAATTGGTCACTGCGCCAGACAGCGCAAATAATCCCACCGACAAAACCACTGGTTGATCAAACATAAACCCTGCAGCTACACAAATACTTGCTAGTAAATTGGTTATAAAACTTTTGTTCATTTTTGCTCCATTACAATCCGCATCACTTTGTGCGACACATTCGTTAATTTTACAACGTTTAGTTTGTTATATTAATCCCTTTTTGCCATAGTTTAAGTGTCTGTATAAAATACGAGCAATTGTTATGTGGAAAGCAATTAACGAGCACATTAGCCAAGCAACAAATACTGAGTTTAAACACACACAAAAGCGCCAACTGCAAAGCACAACAACCGATAAATATTTTCATATAGGCAATGGCACGCAAAACTACTTTGTTAAAATTGCACTCAAAAGCGAGTTTGAGCGGCTAGAGAGTGAATCTAGAGGCTTAGAGTTGCTCGCTAATAATAGCTTTTTTACTGTGCCTCGCTGCATTACAACAGGTGCTAACATTGAATACTCATTTATTGTACTTTCGTGGTTAGTCCTTGTTAAGCAACCCCATAATCAATGGCAAAAAATGGGTACCCAACTTGCTCAAATGCATCAAAAGCATGACCAAGCAATGTTTGGTTTTGATATAGATAATCACTTAGCCACAACCGTTCAACCTAATCGTTGGCATAAAAAATGGAATGTATTTTACGCCGAAGAACGCATTGGCTGGCAATTACAGCTATTAGCTGAAAAAGGCATTCAATTTGCTGATCCTGAGCACATAATTCATGAAGTTAAAGCGCAACTGCATAGTCATGTTGTGAGCCCATCTTTGTTACATGGTGATTTTTGGCGAGGCAACCTAGGTTTTTTGAAAGAGCAGCCAACGGTGTTTAACCCAGCTTGTTATTATGGTGATCGAGAAGTAGATATCGCCATGAGCGAGCTATTTGCCCCACTACCCGACGCATTTTATGTTGCCTACAATACGCAATATCCACTTTTGCCAAGCTACCAAAAACGTAAACTCATTTACCAGCTATATCCTATTTTAAACCATGCAAATATATATGCTGGCCACTATCTTACTGAAGCTAAACAACATATAAATAAGCTTATACAATAAGTGTAAATAAACTGTCATAACACGCCAAACAGACTATATTTAAAGGGTTCTAAGGAGTTGAGTTTTACGTCGTTAAGCCGTGTTTAGAATAGAAACATTCCAAGCTCTGCTTAAGTTATCTGTAATTGGAGTGATTATGAAAGACTTTTTATCACAACGTATCAGCTGCCCGTTTTGCGGACACCACATTCATTTAGATTTAGATGCAAGCATGGGCGATCAGGACTACATTGAAGACTGCACTGCCTGTTGTAACCCAATTCATTTAAATATGCATATAGATTATGCAAACAATAAGTTAGAGCTACACGTAGACAGTGACGACGAACAAATTTTTTAACCCTGATGACGCAGGTAGTTTTCAACGGTGTTAACAATAGTGTAAGTTTGCTGATCCACCTCTATATTAAGCTCATCACCCACTTGCGCTTTACCTAAATTTGTAATGGTGAGTGTTTCTGGGATTAGGTGCAACCAAAAGCCCTGCTCGTCAATCTCGCCTACTGTTAAGCTGGCACCATTAATGGCGACAAAGCCTTTATACAGGACATATTTTTGCCACTTTACAGGTAAGCTTATCTGAATTTTGCAGTTACTTTGGGTATTGATTATTTGATTTATTTTAGCCGCACAGTGAATATGTCCCGATACAATGTGCCCACCCAGCTCAGTACCAAAAGTAACAGAGCGCTCGTAATTTACTAAACTGCCTAGTTCAAGAAGCCCTAGGTTAGTTAATTTAAGTGTTTCGTCAATCACATCAAAGTGAACTTGCGCCACCACATCTTGATTACTTAGCTCAACTTTTACAACCGTTAAACAACACCCATTAATAGCAATACTGGCTCCTAAATCTAAGTGCTTAACGTAATCATCGCTCACCGACACCACTAAACGTAACACTCCTTCATTATGGGTTTTAGACACCACAGTAGCCTGAGTTTGCACTATACCTGTAAACATAAAATCTCGTTTAATTATGACAAAGTAATAGTTTAACGTATCGAATTATAAAATCATTCACTCCTGAGATTTTTATTTCAAAGACAATAGATTACAATTAAAGTCTTACTCATTAAATAGCTGTTTTTATGACCTTTTGTAATTGGGAAGCGAAGCGTTTACTTTCTCTCGCGTTACCTGTTTTTTTAGCGCAAGTTACCCTTATATTGATGTCGGTCGTCGACACTATAATGGCAGGTCAAGTCAGCCCTACCGATCTGGCAGCCCTGTCTATTGCGACAGGTATTTGGAACCCGCTACTTTTAGCGCTGCAAGGTATTTTATTAGCACTTACTGGCATTATTGCGCAGTTTGCCGGCGCGAATAACAAAAAAGGCATAAGCCACTATTTTCAACAAGCTTTATACCTAACCGTTTTACTGTGCATTGCAGGCTTTAGTATTGCCTACTTGGCCAACATTATTATATTACAGCTAGATACAAGCCCAGCTATTGCTAACTTAGCCTACGACTATATTCATTTTGTTAAATGGGGGGTATTTGGATTTTTATTCTTTACCACCTACAGAAATATGACCGAAGGCATGGGTATGACAAAACCGGCCTTTTATATTAGCTTACTCGGGTTAGCCGTTAATATTCCTGCTAACTACATTTTCATAAATGGTTTATTTGGCCTTCCTGTCTATGGGGGAGCTGGCTGCGGTATAGCAACCGCCATTGTTTTAACGGTAATGGCATTCGCACAGGTCACTTATTGCCAAATGAGTAAAAAAATAGATGCCAAAGGGCTGCTCACACCGTTTGAAAAACCAAATATAACGACTATCGCCACTATTACAAAATTAGGTATTCCTATCTCTTTGGCTACTTTTTTTGAAGTCACACTCTTTGCGTGTATTCCACTATTTATTGCTCATTTAGGCGCGGTTGCTGTTTCAGGGCATCAAATTGCAGCGAGTGTTACCGCGTTACTGTTTATGATGCCGCTGAGCCTTTCTATTGCCATTAGTATTCGGATTGGGAACTTGTACGGCCAAAACAAGTATGAACAGTTAAAAATAGCTGTATCGACAAGTTATCTACTGGCTGTATTAATCGCACTGTTTTTGGCGTTTATAACGTTTATAGGCCGTGATGTAATCAGTGAGCTATACACAGACAGCCCTGCTGTTATTGCCCTTGCCACTTCAATTATGGTTTTAGCCTGTATTTACCAATTGCCCGATGCCCTACAAGTTGCAGCAAATGGCATTTTAAGAGGGTTAAAACACACGGCTCCTATTTCTTACATCACGTTTATTTCATATTGGTTAATCGGCTTTAGCTTAGGCTACGTATTAGCAAGAACAGACATAATAGTACCAGCAATGGGGCCGCACGGGTTTTGGATTGGTATAATTGTCGGGCTCACCGTCGCAGCCATACTCTTAATGCTAACCGTTAGTAAGCGCTTTAAACATGAACCATTTATTAGCTAACACACTCAATTTACATTATATAAAGCAGTTAGTATCAGTATGTATATTACTGATACTAGCCACTACTGTGCTTACAGCTTGTACAGAAGCTCCTAGTAATATAAACAACACTTACATAGAACGCCTTGAAAATGTAACCAATAAAAAATCTGAAGACCTGCCATCGCTAAATTCACTAAAGTTAAAGCCGTTAACCAAACTCAAAAACAATAAAAAAACACTGGGTATAGTTGAGCTTGCGGGGATCAGTAGTTGTAACTTAAATGTGGTGATAAGTGAGCACAACAATCAACTGGGTAAGACAGCCACCGCTGCAGGGCGTTTAAAATATCAAATAGACTTTATTCAAAACGCCAATAGCTGCTTAGCCTCGCTCGAAGAATCCTCAGCAACGTATAAAAAAATTAGTGAAGCAAAAAATCAAAAACAAACTAATTTACTTTATTACTTTAATGCAGCTCTTTTGGAAGAGTCGGAGCTAAACCGCACATGGTCGCTAACCGCTTCCGAGTTAAATAAAGAACCCGCGGGCTTTAGCGATACAATAGAGGCTATGCAAAAACTGACTGCTATTAAAGCTCAATTAGCACAGTCTCAATTTGACGAAATAAACGCAGATGCAATATATCAAGCACTCGAAACGCTTAACAAATACAGGTTTAATCAGTCCTTAATCAAATCTGTAAGGCAACAAGTTCGACTAAATCAATCTGCCACTAATTTAGTTGAAAATATAGAGCTAAATACTCTTTGCCCTAAAAATAAAAACAAAGATAAAGCGAAAATTATGAATAATATTTTTCAAAAATATTATTTGTCGCAAATACAGCCATATCAGGCACAACTTATTGGTTTTCTTGAAGTACTTCAGCCTTTATTAAACCAGGTTTGGTATAAAGAGCCAGTAACAACAGATGCTATTAATGAGCTACTTGCACCCCACTCTAAAACAAATTTATTAAATCAGTTAAAAAGCTCAGCTAAACAGCATGTTATTTGGTGGCAAGAATTTTATAAAACGTGTGAAATCAGCCCAATATGAATAAAAAAACGGCAAATAAACTTAAAAATACGAAACGTGCTTGATTCGACCTCCCCCACGCTATATATTAGCGACCGCTGGTGATTATTTTCATAAGCTTATTAAATGTAAAATACGACTGTAGCTCAGTTGGTTAGAGCACTACCTTGACATGGTAGGGGTCGGTGGTTCGAATCCACTCAGTCGTACCAATATTAATGAAACGTATAATTAAAGGAAAGAGCACTACTTACTCTTGGCCACCCGGCTCAAGGCTCAGTAACTCGAATCCCTTAGTCGTACCAACATTAATGAAACGTATAATTGAAGGAAAGAGCACTACCTACTCTTGGCCAAAGGGTCAGTAACTCGAATCCACTCAGTCGTACCAACATTTAAGAACCCTAAAAAAATTGTACGACTGTAGCTCAGTTGGTTAGAGCACTACCTTGACATGGTAGGGGTCGGTGGTTCGAATCCACTCAGTCGTACCAATCCAAAAAGTATAAATACTTAAAAGCAAATTTCTCCCAACCCTTAACCAATTAGCCTAAAATCAATTAATAAGATAACTGGGGCTGTATTTTATCGTGGGAATAGCCCTTTCAAGGCGGCTTCGAGTTCTTGAAATTTAATCGGCTTTGTGAGTACTTTGTTCATACCCACCTTAAAGCATGACGCTTTATTGTCTTTTTCTGCATTAGCGGTTAATGCGTAAATTGGTACATCGCTGACTAATTCATCTCTTATATATTCTGCAGCAGTTAAACCATCCATTTCAGGCATCATGATATCCATTAATACTAAATCAAACTTTTTACGCGAAAATAACTCAATAGCCTCGTGCCCATGATTAGCCAAAGTGACTTTATGATTCAGCTTTTCTAAATACGCCTTGATCAGTACTTGATTCGTTTTGTTGTCCTCGGCCACCAAAATTGTTAACGCCGATTGTTTATGTATTACATTATCAACAATATCACTAACATGGGCCTCTTCAAATGGTATTGAAATGGTAAACGTACTGCCTAAACCTAGTTGGGTATCTACTGTTATGCCTCCTCCCATTATGCCTAATAAGTTTTTTGAAATACTTAACCCTAATCCAACCCCTTCACTTTTACGGTTTATACTGTCATTCACTTGGCTAAATGGCTTAAAGATTAAATCTAAATGCTTTTTAGCTATACCAATACCCGAGTCTTTTACCTCAAAAACAAGCTGCTCATTTTGTAAAACTACGTTTAAATTTATTTGACCATTTACTGTGTACTTAAACGCGTTACTAATTACATTAAATAATACTTGGCCTAACCTGTATTCGTCACCAACAACATATTGGGGAATTTGCGTATCGATGTGAGTGGTAAAAAGAATGTCATCTGACTTTTCAACAATATTTAACTGCCCTACTATATTTTCAGTTAACAGCTTTATATCAAATGGTTTTTTTAGACATGAAACCGTGCCAGACTCAATTTTTGAAAAGTCGAGCACATCGGTTATTAAACCGTATAAAATCTCGGTGCTAGAGTTAGCATAATTAACAAGTTGCTGTTGCTCGGGGGTGAGCTCTGTATCAAGTAGTAACTCAATCATACCCATAACGGCATGAATAGGCGTTCTGATTTCATGAGACATCACACTTAAAAATTTAGACTTTGTTTGACTTGCTTCTTCTGCTTTTAAGGTTTGTGCCTGTAGTTCAAACTCTCGCTGTTTTGAATTGGTAATATTTTTTGCAAGCCCCATGTAACCCAAAAAGTTTCCTAACTTATTATAAAGAGGTTTACCACTTAAAATGACCCAAAAATTTTTGTCAGCTTCAACCTCAAATTCAAAATTATGAAAATCGTTGTGCTCCTCAATTAGCTGGTTAAATTGCTGCCATTTTTCTGTATTTTGCTTTTCATTATCTGTAATGATGTGTTCAATTTTATGACCAATAAAAAGCTGATCGTAAACATTCCCAATAGTTTCAATATTATTAATACTTTCAAATACCATTAGCGGGTTTAATCGCCAAAACCACTCTGACCCATACTCTTTAAATAGGCTAGAGAGTGTCGTAAATTTATGTGTAAGCGATAAAGCTTTGTCAGTTTGTTTGGCTAACTTAACGTGATTAATTAATGTATAAAACGCCTGCTGTAACAATATTTTAATTGTGTCTGAACTAATAAATTGCTCACATTGCTGTGCAACTACATTTGTAAAAATAAATATGCCTTTATCAAAGTGTGTGTTCACACTAAATAATAGAGAGTTTTTTAGCTTTAAGGTTTGAATTGAATATAAAATTGAAAATTCGAGTTCTTCAATTTGTTGAGGGTATTGGCATATGGCGTAACCTTGTTCAGCCGTTTGTGTAAACAAAGAACACTCGGACCACATTTTGTCACTAAATTGATCATTAGTCGTCGCTATCGTCTCGTAATATCTATATTTATACCTATTGATAATAATACAGTCAGTATACTTAAGCCGTGACTCAAATACCGCTCTAAGCAAATCCAACAAATCGGCACCGTGTTCACAATTAGCTAAATCTATTAAATGTTTTTGTAAATCAGATACACACAGATGTTCTGTTTTTTTCACACTCATTTTCCTCATCAATATGCATCGCGTTTTGCAAAAAGTAATTTTAAAACTGGCCTTGCTCAATTAAATATAGATTAAAAAACAATATAAATCATCATGTTAATTGTTATAAAACTTTTGGAATAATAAATGCAGTTCACATGTGAAATAAACAAAAACACAAAGGCTCAAAAATGAAAATAGTGTGTATTGGAGGCGGACACGGATTAGCACAGGTTTTAAGCGCTATTAAGCCGATGAGTAGTCACATAACCGCTATTGTCGCAACCACAGACAATGGTGGTAGCACAGGTAAAATTAGATCTTCACAAGAAACTATTGCGCTTGGAGATATACGTCGCTGCTGTTTGCAGCTTGCTGGTAAAAAATCTACGTTTAACGCAATTTACGAACACAGATTTACACAAGGGCAACTTGCTGAACATTGTTTAGGTAATTTAACACTGCTTGGTTTAATGGAGCTAACCGGCTCTGCAACAAAAGCCATTGCGCATTTTAATATTATGCTCGGTAATTCAGAAACCGTTTTACCCATGACAGAGGTACCCACCGACCTTGTTGCTGAACTAAACAATAATGAAAAAGTAATTGGCGAATGTGAAATTGATTCACTAACCTCTTTGCCTAAAAGTGTATCACTATCTGAAGATGTCCCTGCAGGCCCGGGCTGTGTAAAGGTCATTTTAGAAGCCGATTTAATCATTATTGGCCCACGGAGCATTATTACGAGTATTTTACCTGCGTTTTTAGTGGAAGAAATAGCGGCAGCTATTCAAAAAACATCGGCGTGTCGTATTTTTATCGAAAACTCAAAAACAGAAAAAAGCGTCATGAAAAACACTTCAACACCGGGTGTTGATTGGCTTGCAGAACAACTAAGTTTTAAATTATACCATTTAAATATTCCGTCTTCTGCAATTAAAGAAATATTACAGGGTAGTAAAACTATCCTAAAAAACAGAGCCCATTTACACGACATAGATGAGCTAAACAATGTGTTTACTGGGTTGCTTAAAATGCCCATACAATTAAGTAATCATTTTTAAATGTTTTGGATAACAGCTTCTAGCTCTTTAAAGGTTTCTGTGCTTTGTTGTTCTGCTGTTTTTAATAATAAATCGAGCTGTTGTGGAGTATGTTCAACTTTTACGAGTGACTCTATTGAGTTACAGGTATCTCCCAAGCTGATAGCACCAAAACTATAGGCACTGCTTTTAAGGCTATGTGCGCTAATTTCTATCTCACTGACATCCTGTGTATTAACCAAGATTTCAACTGTTTTTTTTGACTCGTTAATAAACGTTTTTAGCAGCTCTACTGCTAGTTCGTTACCAACATCACTTTTAAGCTGTTCAATTATTGAGCAATTAATCATATATATCTTTTGGGGTTAGTTATAAAATTCAACGTTGTTTTATTTGTAGACTCTTTGATGCTTGGTGGTATGGAAACACACCTAGTTGAACTGTCAAAGCTACTCACTAACAACCACATTTGCAGCTACATTATGTTTTACCAGGATCACAAAAATCAAGAATTTTATGATTTGCTTAACCAAGAAAATATAAGGTATGAATTTTTAAAAGGAAACCTAAGTAGCCTACTAAAACAATTAAAAAGCTTAGATTCAAACACCGTTATTCATACTCATGGTTATAAGGCCGTTTAGTATGTAAAATAACTAGGCATCGCTGTATTAGTACCTACTATGCTGGTGAAGCTGATACAGGTAAACTAAAACTTTACAACATGTTAGATAAACTACTTTCCCCTTTATCAATAAACTTCGCCGTCTCTAAACAAATAAAGCATTCAATTAAAAATGCACAGTTACTCGAAAATTTTATCGCTATTAATAAATCCCAAAGTCATAGTAAAAAATTTAAAACAGGCGTTAACATTGTTTTTGTTGGTCGGTTATCATTTGAAAAAGAACCTGATATGTTTTGCAGGTTAGCCGGAAATATGCAACAAGATTTAAACGTTAAGTTTCACATTTTTGGTGATCGCCCTATAAAAGACGAACTACCAAACTTACATAACCTTGAGTACCACGGACTAGTTGAGCGTAATACCATATGGAAAAAAATTGATGTATTACTTATTCGCTCATGAGAAGAAGGACTACCAATGGCACTACTAGAAGCCATATCAGAAAAAATTTATAATTAGCAGCGCCGTAGGTGCTATCCCCTGTATTATTAAACACGGAATTACAGGGTTTTTAATACAAGAAACAAATACACAACACTTTGAGCAACAGGTAGAAAAACTCTCTCACAATCCGAAGATCACACCAATACTATTATCAATAACGCTTACAGGACGCTAGAGGAACGTTTTTCTGGTAAACAGCAATTTAAACTACTCAGGCAAGCGAATACTGGTACATAAGTTTATTCGAGCTCATCCCAGCTTTTAATTTTTCTGTACAATGTTGAAGGGCTCACATCGAGCAGTGATGCCGCTTTAGGCACATTCGATATACATAGTTTTATAACGTGCTCAATGTATTCTTTTTCTGCAAGCCATAGCGGCTTAACTTCGCCTTGAGACGTTGCCATATCAAACGCTGCTGTTTCAATATTTGACGATTGCGTGTTGGTGATTGGTGTTTGTTGCGTCTGACTTTTTGAGCTGACCGGTAATGCGGGTATCATATCAGTATCAATATATTGCTCAGGGTGAAGTACTAAGACATTACGGATCACATTTTCGAGCTGCCTTACATTACCTGGCCAACTGTACTGCATAATCAGCTGCTTTACCCCCTCCGAAATACTTTTATAAGGATGATTTTCTTCCAATGCGAGTTTTTCAAACAAGGCTTCGGCAATTTCGATAATATCGGCTCCGCGCTCTCTAAGTGGTGGCAGCTCTATCGGAATAACATGGAGTCGGTAATATAAATCTTCTCTAAAACGGCCGTTTTCTACTTCAATAAGAGGATCTTTATTAGTTGCACAAACAAATCTAACGTCAACTTTTACTTCTTTTTCACTGCCAACTTGCTGGTAACTCCCTGTTTGTATAAATCGCAGAAGTTTACTTTGCAAATTAATATCCATCTCACACAATTCATCTAAAAACAGCGTTCCCCCGTTGGCCTGCCCTGCAGCACCCACTCTATTGGCAATAGCGCCAGTAAACGCTCCCTTTAGATGTCCAAAAATTTCACTTTCAATTAAATCCTTTGGTATTGCGGCACAATTTAAGGCGACAAAGGGTTGATTAGCTCGATTAGACGCTTGGTGAACAGCTCGTGCGCACAACTCTTTACCCGTACCACTTTCACCTGTTATGAAAATAGTGGCCTTGCAGGCAGACGCCGAGCTTATAATTTTATAAACGGTCTGCATTTGCTTTGAGCTGCCAATCAAATCAAAGTATTTTCCGTTTTCGTATTTGTTTTTATATTGTGTAACGGTTTGCTTTAAGTTTTTAATTTTCAGTGCGTTGTTAACCGTTATTCTAAAGCGCTCTGCTTCTATTGGTTTTTCTAAAAAGTCGCTCGCGCCTAGTTTTATTGCCTGAATGGCTATTTCTTTTGTTGCATTCCCAGTTAATACAACAACTTGAGGCGAATTATCGGGTTCTAACGTCGCTAAAATATCAAGCCCATTCATATCTGGTAGCATAACATCCAGCACTATAAGGTCTGGGTGAACTTTATTTATGATGTCTATGGCTGTTTGGCCGTCACTTGCCACAAGGGTGTTAACACCGGTTGATAGTAAATAAGATTGGTACATCATTGCTAAAGACTGCGTATCTTCAACGATTAAAACTGTGGGTAGCATAAAGAAGTCTCAGTTGGCGAGTAGCTGTTAATTCAATAAGATAGAATGTATGCTTATAATATAGCTATAAAGTCCCACGTAATGCAAATTCAGTTAATTATAATTAATGAGGCGTCATCAATTTCTTTAGAAAGGGTAACTTGTGAGTTTCTCCATAAACAATGTGCAAATTCCTCAGACGTTTGACAACCTTGAAGAATAATTCCACCTTTGATATAAAAAGAAACTTAAAATAGCGGTAATACCCAGTAAGCCGCCTCGGCTCTGTGTGACTATAACGCCAGAAATAGCTAACAACAAACCTACGGCTGCAAATATAGGACGACATTTATTCGCACCTTTATCAAACAGTTCTGCTGCCAAAAAGGACACTGGAAACATCAACACTAACGATAGATCGTTAGGGTCTCCTAATTGCGAGCGATACTCACGAGAAATAGTGACACGTGTTCCCTCAACCTAACCAATGCCATTCATTTTGTTAATTAACGCAGCCACAGCAACCAAAATACCCGAAATCATTATGCCCATTCGCACTAAACTAAAATGCGAAAATCGGATTAACCACCAGCTAATGGCAAATACTATTATAAATACTTTCACTAGCACACCGGCCCAGTACTCTATTGCCATGCCTTTATTAGAGGCGCTAAACACGCAAACGGCAAGCCATTTTCGTTAAGAAAATACAAACCATTGCCTTGCACACTGGCATCGTCTGCATTTGTTACGCTGTATAGTGAAGTATCAAACGCTTCTGTCGGTGCTTGGCTAGGACACGATTCGAATGGTTGACTAAGCACAGCGCACGGAAATGCAAGTAAGCACGCGGTTGCAAATTTGTTTAGTTTCATAATTTAGCCCCTAATGAATTTAGTGTTTAAACCATTGCAGGGTCCGTTCCAAAACTTAAGCTATTGAAAATCAATATGTAAAATATAAACAACTTAAGATTCATGCATCTTGCAATAGATTAAGTTGCATTTTGCAAAATACACAAGCGCGTGTAGAAGAGAGGTTTTTATGTTTACTTATACTTCATGCTCTGGCTTTGTTTAATGAATATGCTTTAATAAAATGATTATATTGAAAGCAGTGACAACTATTTTTAAGACTAAAACAACTAACTGAGGTGTTAGTCTGTGCGATTTAATCTAAAACTCAACGTGATATAAGGGATTAATATGAGCATTATGTTCGATATGTTTTTATGGCTAATAATTGATACGGCCTTTGGTTTTTTATTTTATTCAACCGGCTGCCTCGTGCTAAAGGGAGTCACTTTCGGTAGTTATAAAATGCAATTTAAGGATTTTGCTAGCTTTAAAAAAGGTAAGTCAAATAAAGTCATATCAATTATTATTCTGGGCGTTAGTTTTCATTTAGCTTTGATTACTCTTTTCGTCTGTATAAATAATCAATAACTTAGTGATAAAATCTGTAATCACTAGCCCTAACTTGGGTTCTTATCACTCATGTAATGTGCGCTGTATGCAACGTAGTTTTAGCTTAACCTTCAAACTCCCACCTATACGGTCCTCTATTAAGTAACTTGTGCATTATTAGTCCCAGATACATTTAAACTGCACTAATTAATACAAACCTTGCACCAAAAAAGCACTATATTTGATTCTACTATTTACAAAAAACATTAATAACCCTATTAATCAGTAACTTATTTTTATGGCTAGGTTATTGCTTTAATAAAATACAAGTCCGTTATTTTAACGGCATACATTTAGGTTGTTATGACCACAGGCAAAGAAGCCCGCTCGCAGTTACATGAATTTGTATCTGAGGCGGGCTTTTTTGTTTTTAACATTTAAACCGTCACATTAAGGAATGCCTAATGCAAACCTCGCAAAAAATACTCATTATCGGCAATGGTATGGTCGGACATCATTTTGTTGAGCAAATGCGCCAAAGCGATTACAAAGCAAATATTACAGTACTTTGTGGAGAAGCAAATCTTGCATACGACCGCGTTTATTTATCAAGCGTGTTTGATGGCAAAACAGCCGCCGATTTAGCACTAACAACTTTAGATAACTATCAACAACTTAATATTAATGTGCATACTAAACAGTGGGTTGAAGGCATTGATAGAAAAAACAAAGTAGTAACCACTCAAACTGGCGATCAATACCCGTACGATAAGCTTGTACTTGCTACGGGCTCTTTCCCGTTTGTACCGCCAATTAAGGGGAACGATCAACCCCATTGCCTGGTTTATCGCACCATAGAGGATTTAGAGCAAATAAAAGCCAGTGCCGCAGCCAGTAAAAGTGGTGTAGTAATTGGTGGTGGTTTATTAGGACTTGAAGCCGCAAACGCCATTAAACAATTAGGGCTTGATACGCATGTTGTTGAGTTTGCACCGCAACTTATGGCTGTACAGCTCGACGGGCAAGGCGGCACGCTATTAAAAAATAAAATAGAAAAACTAGGCGTTACCGTTCATACCTCTAAAGCAACCAGCGAAATAGTTAAAGGTGAAACTAGCCGCTTTAGATTAAACTTTTCAGACGGTACGTTTTTAGAAACCGACTTAATTTTGTTCTCTGCCGGTATTCGCCCTTATGATCAACTGGGCAAAGTGGCTGAACTAGAACTTGGCGAGCGTGGCGGTATTATTATTAATAACCAGTGCCAAACCTCAGACCCTGATATTTTAGCTATTGGCGAGTGTGCCTTGTGGGACAAAAAGCTATTTGGTTTAGTGGCACCTGGCTACAACATGGCCCGCGTTGCAGCAAGCCAGCTAAGTGGCGGCGCACTTGAATTTTCAGGTGCCGATATGAGCACTAAATTAAAGCTACTCGGTGTTGAAGTAGGCTCTATTGGCGATGCTCATGCAAAAACACCTAACTGCAAAGAGCTTATTTACCAAGATCCAATTAGAGACTGCTATAAAAAAATCATTCTAAATGAAACCGGCGATAAGCTGCTTGGTGCAGTA
Source organism: Pseudoalteromonas sp. S408 (assembly GCF_005886645.1). Lineage (NCBI taxonomy): Bacteria > Pseudomonadati > Pseudomonadota > Gammaproteobacteria > Alteromonadales > Pseudoalteromonadaceae > Pseudoalteromonas > Pseudoalteromonas sp. S408. The sequence continues at coordinate 38,542 of NZ_PNDY01000014.1, forward strand.
CTTGTTGGCGATACTAGTGATTACGATACGCTACTTCAGTACATGTTAAACGACATGGACTTACCAGAACATCCTGAGTGTTTAATTTTACCGGACAGCGCTGGCGCACCTTCATTAGCGGGCAGCGCCCTACCCGATACCGCCACCATTTGCTCGTGTCATAACGTGAGTAAAGGCGACATTGTGGGTACTATTGATGGTGGCTCATGCGATTTAGCCGCTGTTAAATCGTGCACAAAAGCAGCCAGTGGTTGTGGTGGCTGTGCCGCTTTACTTAAATCGGTAGTAGATGATGAGTTAGCGAGTCGTGGTGTTGAAGTAAACAACCATGTGTGCGAGCACTTCGCGTATTCGCGCCAAGAGCTACTGCATATGGTTAAAGTAGAAAGCATTAAAACCTTTGATGATTTATTAGCTAAACACGGTAGTGGGCATCATGGTTGTGAAATTTGTAAGCCTGCAATCGCTTCTATTTTAGCCTCAACATGGAATGACTTTATTTTAGAACCTGCCCATGTTGGCCTACAAGATACTAACGACACTTACCTTGCTAATATGCAAAAAGACGGTTCGTACTCTGTAGTACCGCGCATTGCAGGCGGCGAAATAACACCCGACAAACTCATTGTCATTGGCCAAGTAGCAAAAGACTTTAACCTTTATTGTAAAGTGACTGGTGGACAGCGAATCGATTTATTTGGCGCACGTTTAGAAGAGCTACCCGTTATTTGGGGAAGACTCATTGAAGCTGGCTTTGAGACAGGCCACGCTTATGGTAAGTCTCTTAGAACGGTTAAATCCTGTGTGGGAAGCACGTGGTGTCGTTATGGTGTACAAGACAGTGTTGGCCACGCAATAGAAATTGAAAACCGCTATAAAGGGTTACGCTCACCACATAAATTTAAAATGGCCGTGTCGGGTTGTACCCGTGAATGCGCCGAAGCACAAAGTAAAGATATAGGTATTATTGCCACCGAAAACGGTTGGAACCTATATGTGTGTGGTAATGGCGGAATGCGCCCTCGTCACGCCGATTTATTTGCTACCGATTTAGATACAGCCACACTTATTAAATACATAGACCGCGTTTTAATGTTTTACATAAAAACCGCCGACAAATTACAGCGTACGTCTGTATGGATGGAAAATCTTGAAGGCGGCCTAGACTACCTTAAAAGTGTAGTAATAGATGACAGCTTAGGTATTTGCCAAGAGCTTGAAGAACAAATAGAACTTATTACTCAAACATACGCCTGTGAGTGGAAAAAAGCAGTAGAAAGCCCTGAAGCTTCTAAGCGTTTTCGCCAGTTTGTTAATAGCCCTAATCCCGATGACAATATTTTATTTGTACAAGAGCGTAATCAAATTCGCCCAGCTACAGATGCTGAAAAACGCGAACAACTAATTACTCAAAACCGTATTCCAGTAATGGAACTTGAAGAGGAGCAAGCTGATGTCTTGGCATAATATTGGAACAATCGACGACCTAGTTGCTAACAGTGGTGTATGCGCATTAGTTAATAATCAGCAAGTGGCCATTTTTTATGTACCACAAAACACACAAAGCGTGTTTGCCATTAGTAACTACGACCCAATTGGAAAAGCGAATGTATTATCGCGCGGTATTATTGGCTCTATAGAGGGAAAACTGGTTGTGGCTTCGCCGTTATATAAACAGCATTTTTGTTTAGCAACCGGCGAGTGCCTAGAGGCCGAAGCAATACATTTACCGGTTTTTGATGCAAAAATTGAAGACGGTAACGTACTTATAAGCGCCGAGCCGAAAGTAATTAAAGCGGTTGCCTAAGGAGATTATTATGAGCGTGCTTTCTTATTTTTCGGGTATTGAAAATGGTTGGCTAAACAAATTTGTAAATAAACTTACCAATGGCGTTAAGCATACTCGCAAAGGGGGCAAAAACGGCCATGTTTATATTATTGGTGCTGGCCCGGGCGATGCTGAGCTAATTACCGTAAAAGCGCAGCGTTTAATACAATCAGCCGACGTCGTTTTATATGACTGGCTTGTAAGCGAAGATTTACTAAAAACATTACCTAAAACAGCGCAGCGTGTATTTGTAGGCAAACGAGCCGGTATGCATTCAATGACACAGGCCAATATTTGCGCCCTACTCGTTAAATATGCTCAACAAGGGTTAAACGTAGTACGTTTAAAAGGGGGCGATCCGAGTATATTTGCTCGCATAAACGAAGAGGCTGATGCGCTTACAAAGCATAATATTAACTTTGCGATTGTACCTGGTGTTACCACTGCATGTGCGACCTCTGCCTATACAGGCATTCCGCTTACAGCACGTGATGTAGCGCGAAGCGTCACGTTTTTAACTGCCCAATTTGCAGATCCTAAAAAACTACCAAACTGGAGCAATTACGCCTTTTTGCAAGGTAAGAATAATCCAACTTTAGTGGTTTATATGGGCTTAGGACGATTAAAAGAGCTAAGTAGCGGCCTTCAATCGGTAAATTGGCCAAGTACCACACCAATCTCACTTATCGAAAACGCCACAACGAGTGAGCAAAAAGCAATTACTAGTACATTAGAAAATATAGTAAATGATCACCTTAGTCATAACCTGCAAGGCCCTACTCTTATAATTGTTGGAGAAGTAATAAACCATAAAATGGCTATTACCCCTGAGCTTTTAGTTCAAACGGTCAATACTTAATGCAGATTTAATACATAATGCACTTTTCGCGCTTATTTCCTCCCCAGGGGTAAGCGTGCTTTTTTATATACAATGTTAGCAGTGCAATATTCCCTTTTTATGCACCAAAAAGGGTAAATTTGTGTGCTCAAAATAAAGTGATTAATACTTTTTAAATAAAAATATAACCACAAGCGGCTGTTTTAGATTGATTTTAAATTCAATAGTTAATTTTTTTCATGATTGGAACAAGGGTTGCACTTTAAAAACAAAAAAGTGCGGAACAAAACCTATGCAGACAAGCAATCCTCTCACAAAACAGTTTTTACTAGCGGCAAAGTACCAAGAAATTCACGCTTTAAAGCAACTGCAAAATAGCTGTGCCTCGCTCACTAAGCTAGGTGATTTTGTGCACCAGTTACAAAAAGAACGTGCTATGAGCAACATCTTTTTGGCCTCAAAAAGCTTACGTTTTAGCAATGAGCTCACACAGCAAATACCCATTACACAAAGCGCTCAAGATACGTTTTATCATTCTCTTAAAACGACCTATATATCTGATAATGCCGACCCGGGTCATTCAAGGTTATATAATTTAATTACTTACAGCTTACAGGCACTAGACGTGCTACCCGCTTTGCGCCACCAAATAGGCAGACAAAACGTAACGCCTGTACATGCAACTCAATCATTTACGCAACTTATAGCTAGCTTATTAAATATTATTTTAGAAGCTGCTGATGGTGCAAGCGATCCACATGTTACTCGCCTATTAGTTGCTTATTTTAATTTTATGCAAGGTAAAGAATACGCTGGCCAAGAGCGCGCCTGCGGAGCACAAGCGTTTGCTGCGAGTAAATTTACAGAAGATCAAAAAACGCAACTCGCTCATTTTGTTCAAGAGCAAAGCCATAGTTTTTCGTTTTTTAATGAGTACGCAGACGATCATTTACTTAAATGCTATACCCCATTGATAGAGCACCCTGTAAATAAACAAGTAGATCAGCTAAGAAGTTTGCTACAAAAACTTGATGACGAAAATGCACAGCCTTTATCGCAGCTTAGCGAAGTGTGGTACGAAGTAACCACAACGCGTATTGATATTATGCATAAAATAGAGCAAAACATTAGCGATCATTTAATCGACTCTGCTGCAATGCAAATCGCATGTGCACAACGAAAATTAAATTCCAACAAACAAATACTCAATACCTTAGAGCAACAATATATGCCTGCAACCGACGGGCAGCTAGCGCTTAAAAACAATGAACCTACTAATAAAGCGGCAAGTAAGCTCAATAGTAATAAAACCATGTACGACTTAATTTTAGAGCAAAGCCAACATATTAAACAAATTAACCAAGCACTGGTTGATGCAAAACGAGTGATCACCGAGCAAAAAGTGATTCACCAAGCAAAATATATATTAATAGAGCAACTAAAAATAAGTGAGGAGCATGCTCATAAGCAACTTCAAAAACAAGCTATGGATTCACATAGTTCAATTTATGCGGTCGCGAACAAAATAATTGAACTTAATAATGCTAATTAAAGACGGGTTATAGAAATAAATGGGAGTGGCTAGCGATTAACCACAGCCATGAACATTAAAACTGCCTTAAACCTAAGTTGACAGCTTTTTTTTAATCTTAGTTTGCCACTCAAGTGCAAGCTCAGGGACTTCAAGTGCGGCTAATAATACGCTTTCATAATCTGGGTAGTGTTTATCAAAAAACGCCTGAAACAAGGTTTTTACTGAAATATTATGCTCAGCTTTATGCTCAATAGTAACTGCATCCCCTGTTTTAGCAATACCTTGCTCAAGCACTCTAAAATAAACACCCGTGTGATAATACTGAGTAAACAGTTTTAGGCTTTGTTTATTATTAAGTGCAATAGCCAATTTAAAGCATGGCACACGGGGCTGGCTTACTTCAAGCAGTGCGCTGCCAACGCGAATACGAGTGCCAATGTGAATGTTAGCTTCATCTAGATCTGAAATTGTAAAGTTTTCGCCAAAGGCACCTACTGCTAAATCATCATTCTCAAGTCTGTGTTTCCAATAAGCATAATGATTGTGCGAAAACGCATAAACCGCCTTATCAATACCGCCGTGATTGACTAAATCGGCTTGTTCATCACCTATTATATTTAGCTTTTCAATGAAAACAGGCTCATTGGTTGGCGTTTTAAAAATACCGGTTTTGACCTCTTTGCCGTTATGCACAACTGTTTTTATTTTAGAGACATTGGTAGAAATTATATGCATTTATTTAATTGCATCCTGTTCGATACTTTGCCATTTACTCAGTGCTTGCTTGTCGCTTTGTTTAAACTCAACCCAGTTAGATGAATCTTTAAAATGCTCTTTTTTCCAAAACGTAGCGTGGTTTTTTAAGTAATCCATTATAAATTGTGCGCCTTCAAACGCGGCTTGGCGGTGGCGGCTGGTTACGCCAACAAATACAATCTGCTCACCAAGGGCTAAATAACCTACTCGATGAATAATGCTTATGCGAGCAAGTTGCCAGCGTGTTTGCGCTTGCTCGGCTATCGATTGCAGTAGTTGCTCAGTCATACCTGGGTAGTGTTCAAGCTCAAGCGCGATTACGTTATCGTCGCTACTAAATTCTCGCACAAGCCCTGTAAAAGTAACTACTGCACCATCACTTTTGTTATTACTACAAAGTGCGCCATGTTGCTCGCCTACTGAAAAATCCATCGTTTGTACTTTAATGCTTATACTCATTAGCCACCTGTAACAGGTGGAAAAAAAGCAAGTTCATCCCCTGCTTTTACAAGCTCATCGCTTGATGACATAGTTTGATTAAGCGCACACAATACATCACGCTCTTCAAGCCATGCCTGCCAATGCGGGTTTTGCTCAACCAGCATGTGTTTAAACGCTGCAATGCTAAGGGTATGAGCTATATCAACGGTTAACTTATCGCACTTTAGGCGTTCTTTAAGTTGGCCAAAAAAGAGTACATTTACATGCCCTGCAGCTGCATCATTCAAATTAATCTCGCTGCCAGCTGCCATGCTTTCCTCCTGCTTTTTGTGTTACACGCATACCGTGTATTTCCATGAGCGGATCGGCGGCTTTACACATATCAAATAGTGTAAGGGTCGCTACAGATACAGCGGTGAGCGCTTCCATTTCAACGCCCGTTTTGCCCGCCAATTTACAGTAGCTAGTGACTTTAATTTGGCTATTTGCTTCATCAAGTTCAAAATCAACAGCTACTTTACTAAGTGCAAGCGGATGACAAAGCGGAATTAAATCGGCGCACTTTTTAGCGCCCTGAATACCCGCAATACGGGCAACGCCTAGCACGTCACCTTTTTTATTTTGATTAAGCAACACTTGCTCAAAAGCGTGTTTGCTCATTTTAATGTAGGCCTCGGCAGATGCATCGCGCAGAGTAACCTCTTTTAGCGATACATCAACCATGTTTGCTTGGCCGTTTTCGTCTACGTGGCTCAGCATATTATTGCTCTCGCGATTCGCATTTTTTACCAATAGTAATATGCGGGGCAAAGTTACATGGCTTGTGCATTGAGTCTAACTGATCTTTTATAATACCTGTCCAGGCTGTTTTACATGCACCCGTTGAGCCAGGCATACAAAAAATAACTGTGTTATTGGCAAGGCCTGCCAACGCACGCGATTGAATAGTTGAGTTACCTATTTCGCCGTACGAAATATGTCTAAATAGCTCACCAAATCCATCTACGCTTTTATCAAACAGCGGTGCAAATGCCTCTGGTGTTGAGTCGCGCTCGGTAAAACCCGTACCACCGGTTACTAAAATAGCGTGAATGGTGTCATCGGCAATCCACTGCGATGCAACTGCTCGCATTTGATAGACATCATCTTTAACTATGTCTTTATCCGCTAAGTGATGACCAGCCTCGCTAAGGGCTTTAATTAAATAATGGCCTGAGGTATCCGTAATTTCATCGCGTGTATCGCTTACTGTCATTACGGCAATGTTTAATGCTATTTGTGACTCAGTTGTGTGGCTCATAGGGTTCTTCTCAATAAATTAGGTTTGTGTTGGTCAAATTGCTCGTTAACAGCTTTAAATTGCGCCGGTGTATTGGTATTAACAAGTGCGTGCGCTTTATTACATTTTAGCGTTTGCACACCAATACTACGGGTAAACTGTTTAATTGATTTATGACTATTTGCGTTTATGAGTAATTGTTTTAAATGACGTTTAACGCTTTGGGTGTTACGAATATACAGGGGTAACGGTTCATTTTCAAAGTGCCACGCATGTATTTGTGGTTGATTTGTTTGAAAGTGGGAATTATCGCTCCCTGCAGATGCAATTTGCGATAATAACGTGCAAGTAAGCAATGGCATATCAACAGCGGTTACAAGTATATCCTGCTCTGTTGCCATTAAGGTTGAATAAATCCCGCCAAGCGGGCCAGAATCTGGGTATATGTCAGGTATATATTGCCCATTAGCACTTTTTACATTACGACTTATAAGTACATTACTAGCTCCTGCAGCTTTTAATAATTCACATGCATTTTGTAGTAATGTTTTATTTTTTAAAATGAGATTAGCTTTATCGCTACCCATTCTGGATGATTGCCCTCCGGCGAGTACAACCCCTGTAAACACTATTTTATTGCTCATTTTAGCCGCCCAGCATAGCTAAATGGGTTGTGGCGCCCGTTAAGCGCTTATCAAGCTCATGACTAATGGTTTTATTGCCCATTGCTGCTTGAATAGCGTTTACAGTGGCTGGTGTATCTTGCGCATTTAAATGCGGGCGTAAGTCTATTCCCTGCTCAGCAAATAAACATAAATGTAGCTTGCCTAATGACGAAACTCTTAATCGGTTACAGCTTTTACAAAAATCTTTACTGTAGGGCATAATTAAGCCAATTCGGCCCTCAAAATCAGGGTGACAAAACTCCTCCGCAGGGCCGTTTAATTTACCTCTCACTACCTGTAACCAACCTTGTGCTAAAAGCTGCGTTTTAACACTTAGCCCGCTTAAATGATTTTGCTCAAAAAAGGCGGCACCATTGCCTGTTTCCATTAATTCGATAAAGCGTACCGTTACTTTTTTATGCTTCACCCAGTCTAAAAAATCCTTCAATTGGTTTTTATTAAACTGCTTAGCAAGCACTGCATTTATTTTTATATCTTTTATGCCCAGCTCAATTGCCCGGTCTATACCTTTTAGAATATGGGTTAGCTTGTCGTGCCCTGTAATTAATTTAAACATGCTTGGGTTTAAGCTATCAATACTAATGTTGAGCGCATCTAAGCCTGCACTATAAAACTCATCAATTTTATTAAATAAGTTAAAACCATTCGTTGTTATGGCTACTTTTTCTATACCTGGTGTTTTTTTACATAGCTTTATAATGTCGGTTAAATCACTGCGTAAACACGGTTCGCCACCTGTAATACGCACTTTTTTTGTGCCAAGTTGCGCAAACGCATTGACTAAGGTGTTTATTTCGCTTTTATTTAAAAAGTTACGCGGGGTATCGCACTGATACCCGTTTGGTAAACAATAGGTGCAACTAAAGTTACACACATCGGTAATTGAGAGGCGCAAATAGTTAAACTGCCGACCAAATTGATCATTAAGCATATGCTTCCTTGGTGTTTATATTATTTTTCTAAATAGCACTTTAAATGACAACCGCAACATCAATACTGTTAGCGTTTTTTGTACCATGTTGCTTTATTAATTGGCTTAACTGCGTTTTACACGAACCACAGTTAGTGCCGCATTTTAATTTAGACCCCAATTGATCCACTGTATTTGCACCACTTTTAATGGCATTTATAATGGGCTGCTCACGTACTTTAAAGCAACTACATACTTGTGCGCCTTGAGTAAACTCTTCATCGGGCATGGCGTACAGCAATGACTGTAATTGACTAAAGGTTATTAAAGGCTCTGCAAATAAATGATTTATCCACTCAAGTGATATGTCTTTTTGAGCAGGTGAAATTACCGCAACAAACACTAACTGCTCGTTTTGAATACATTGAATATGCATTGCTTTTGCACTGCCCATTGCCGACCACTGCCCTTGTAACCCTGTAAGGGTTTGGCAATAATAAAGTAAGTCATTTTGTGTTTCATTAAGTGCTAACTGGTAGTTAACACAATTACTTGCGTTAACTTTAAGCCAAAAATCACTGGTTATTTTAAGCTCTGTTTTGCTAAAAATTTGCATGTACTGAGCAAACTGCGCTTTAACTAAATCAACGGCACCATGTTTGCATTCAGCTTGACCCGAAATAGGGTCAACAACCGATTGATAAAGCCCACTTACCGTAGCGGATGAGGCAAATTGCTTGTTCCAGTGAATAGGCATAAAACACTCACCTTTACGCACGGCATCCGTTACTTTTGCATGAGCTGTAACCTGCCCAGTTTTAGCATTGGCCGTTATTAAATCGTTTGGCTTTATGTTTAATCTGCTGGCGTCAATGGGGTTAATTTCAATATATGGGCGGGTTATATGAGTAGAAAGCGCTGTACTTTTTCCGGTGCGGCTCATTGTATGCCATTGGTCGCGTATTCGCCCTGAGTTCATTACAAAAGGGTAATCGCTTGATGTTTGCTGCACAGGAAGTTTGGGCGTTATAGGTATAAAGCGGGCTTTTTTATCTGCTGTGCTAAATTGTTTATTAGCAAAAACCTGCCCGTTTTTATATGGCTCATTTTTTAGTACCGGCCACATAACGGGTTTTAAGTTATCGTATTGCTGCTGCGAAAGCCCTACTAAAGCTGATAAATTTAATAGCCTATCACCATTATTTTCAAAATCAGTAAGTTGCGCCCATTCTTCAAAAATGCCACTTGGGTCTGTAAAATCAAATCCTTCAAAGCCCATTTTTTTGGCAACTAAGCACATTATTTGCCAATCGTTTTTAGCTCCTGAGAAAGGCTCAACTAGTGGGCGTTGCCTTGATATTCTGCGTTCTGAGTTAGTCACTGTGCCGTTTTTTTCTCCCCATCCGGTTGATGGAAACGCCACATTAGCAAATTTTAGCGTATCACTTTTGGCAATACAGTCAGACACAACCACCAGCTCACATCGCTCAAGTGCATTTTGTATTGCTGCGTTATTAGGTAGGCTCACCATAGGGTTGGTTGCCATTACCCAAATAGCTTTTATTTTTCCTTTGGCGATTTCATTAAACATATCAATAGCATTACACCCTGCTTTTTTAGCTATTGTTGGTGATTGCCAAAAACGCTGCACTAACTGTTGATGCGCTTCGTTTTCAATGTCTAAATGTGCTGCTAATTGATTTGCTAAGCCACCTACTTCACGCCCCCCCATTGCATTAGGTTGCCCAGTTATTGAAAACGGGCCACAGCCAGGTTTTAACAATTTACCCGACGCTAAATGTGCATTTATAATGGCATTACACTTATCAACCCCTGAGCTTGATTGGTTAATACCCATTGAATAAAAACTAATGGCGGTTGGACTTTTTGCAAATAAGGCGTAAAAGTCACTGACTAGCTGCTCGTCGATATCACAAAAGTCACTTACCGCTTTTACACTCCACTTTTTCGCCTGGGCAAGCGCTGTTTCAAAGCCATTTGTATGCTCGTTAATAAATTGCGTATCTAAATAGTTATGTTCACTTAAATAATTTAGTAGGCCGTTATAAAGTGCCCCGTCGCTGCCTGGTTTTATATTTAAAAAGGTATCGGCAAGCTCAGCTGTATCGGTTTTTCGCGGGTCGATAACCACTACTTTCATGTTTGGATTAAGCTTTTTTGCGCGCTCCATACGCTGATATAGTACCGGATGAGTCCAAGCTGCATTCGAGCCAATTAAAATAAGTAGCTCAGTTTGCTCTAAATCTTCGTAGGTGCATGGCACTACGTCCTCACCAAACGCACGTTTATAACCAGCCACCGCAGATGACATACACAGCCTTGAGTTTGTATCTATATTGCCTGAGCCTATATAGCCTTTCATTAATTTATTGGCAACGTAGTAATCTTCGGTGAGTAACTGCCCCGATACATAAAACGCAACCGATTCCGGCCCATGCTCTTTAATAATGGCGTTAAATCTATTAGCAACATATTTTGTTGTAGCATCCCAGCTGGCAGGTTCGTTATCAATAAGGGGCGATGTTAAGCGATTATCACTGCCGGTGGTGTCAAGCAAATGCGTGCCTTTTACACACAGACGGCCAAAATTAGCGGGTTGCTCGCGCGTGCCTTCAAGTTTTGTTGGGGTATTATTTAATAATGAAATATCAACCCCGCACCCTACACCACAATAAGCGCAAGTGGTTTGTTTAAGCAAAGGCGTGTTTGAACAAGTGTTTAAAGTTTCCATACTGCTCTCATATTGTTAGCGTTAAGCGCTCTGTGATACAGGTTCATCTACAGGGATAAGGGTGGCAATTTTATTATTAAGTGCACGACTAATAACGCTTTGCACTAATTTTTCACAGCCTCCACAGCCAGTACTTGCTTTAGTGACTTGCTGCACATCACTTAAATCGCTACAACCTTGCATAACAGCGTGTTCAATGGTGTGTTTTGTAACCTTGTGGCACGCACAAATAATGGCATCACTTGGTAAATCATCAGCGCTTAGCTCACCGGTTTCTCCTGCAAGCGGCATTATCAAAGACTCTGCGGGTACACTAAGCTCTATACTATTTAAGTGATACTGCAATAAGTTATCGTATTCGCTGGTATCGCCAACAAGTACAGCACCTATAAGTTTGTTGCCTTGCTCATTAGTGACTACTTTTTTGTAAATACCGTTTGGCTGATCTTCAAAGTAATAACTAATTGCCCCTTCACTGCGTGCAAGGGCATCACCAATTGAACCCACTTCAACACCCATTAATTTAAGCTTGGTGCTCATATCGGCGCCGCTAAACTCATCAGTATTGATTGAATTGTTGTTTAAAGGTGTGTCTGAAGCTGTACTTGAAGAAAGGTGCTTTAAAACATGCTCTGCCGCTACTTTTGCCATAGCGTAGCCCGGTGCTACAAGGCCAAAAATAAAGTTATTCCAAAGGGCGCATTCGCCTATTGCGTATATGTTTTTATCACTCGTTTGGCAATGGTTGTTTATTACAATGCCGCCGCGCTCACCTAATTCTAAATTAAACTCGCGAGCTAAATTATCGTATGGGCGAATACCGGCTGAAAATACAATCATGTCGGTTTCTAGGGTTTGCCCCCCCTTAAAGCACATTTTATAACGGCTGTTTTCACCTTCAATAATTTGCTCTGTAGCCACAGAGGTATGCACTGTAACGCCGAGCTCGGTAATTTTATTTTTTAGTAACCGCCCACCAGCACCATCTATTTGTACGCCCATAAGTTGTGGCGCAAATTCTATTACATGGGTTTGCAAACCAAGCTGCTTTAACGCGTTGGCAGCTTCTAGCCCTAATAAACCGCCACCAATAACCACGCCGACTTTACTACCTTGTGCTGATTTATTTATAGCGTGTAAATCGTTAATGGTTCTGTAAACTAGGCAATGCTCACGATCTTTACCTGGAATGGGTGGCACAAATGCAAATGAGCCTGTTGCCAGTATTAGCTTGTCGTACGCAAATGATTCGCCTTTTGAGGTAGTCACCGTTTTTGCATCACGGTTTATATCAACCACTTTAGAATGAGTATGAAAACTCACTTGCCAATCTTGATAGGTTTTACTACAGGTAAGTGCTAAATCGTCTTCGGTTTTGCCTTTAAAAAATGACGAGAGCTGAACGCGGTCATAAGCGAGGCGGTCTTCACCACTGAGTACTGTAATATCAACATTTTTGCTATCACCTTGTTTCGATACTAGCTGCTGTACAAAATGATGCCCCACCATTCCGTTTCCTACGACGACAACACGCTGCTTACTTGGCATTAAAATCACCTGTTTGATTTAAAGTACTCAATGCATAAACGAGTACTTTAAACGTATAATTTGTTATGTAGTTGTTATAGCAATATGCAAGCCAGATATATAAACATTATATTTCAGTAAGTTATCCAACTTGGTGCAGTGAAAAAGAAGTGATAGCACCACAAGTTGGCGCTATTGCACCAACTTGTAACGCTTTAAATTACGAGGATTAAACTGTGTCTAAATACCTGTGTCTAAGTACTTAAAATTTAGCGCTTACCCACACCCATAGTTTTTGGGTATCGACTTTGCCTGCCGCGCTATCGCCTGCTGAATAATCGGCATATTTAGCGCCTACGGCATAGGTTTTATTAATAGGCTTAACGTATTGCACATTGAGCTCTGAGCCTAAATCATCAACCCCATTGACGCTGTCGCTTGCATCAAAGTTGTGATAAGCCACTAACCATTTACCGTCAAAGGCTTTACCATGTAAGCTAACGTAAGTGTCATCAAGCCCTTGTGTTGGTGTTGCTAAAAACGTATCTGCCCAACCATTAAACTTATGCATTGTGGCAAGCGGCGTAGCAAAACCATAATCGCCATTATCAGAACCCAGTGATTCAACACCGGCTTTTAATGTTACGGTTTCAATGCCTAAACCGTCTAAATCAATACCGCCTTCAAAGGCATAATAACCAGCGTCAAAATCACTCGTGCTCGTTGATGCAGATTGCGTGGCGTACTCTGCTTTGTAGTAAAATTTAATGTCGCTGAGCGTTTTATTACCATTAAAAGAAATACCGTAGGTATCTAGGCTGTCATCATCTACTGCGTCGTTACTTAATAGGTAACTGTATAAAACTACCTTACCTACGCTTGTTTTATAACTTGCATTAATTAGGTGATCTGATGAATCAATATCTTTGCTATCAGCAAATATACGGTTGCGCTTGCTTATGTAGCTATAGTGCAAGTTAATGTCGTTAAACGTGTAATTTACTGTTGCAGCATCAAAGGTCTGTCTATCTTGCCTAAAACCAACGTGGCCTACAAAACGCTGCCCATCAAGTGCTATTACTTGCCTACCCACTTTAATTGATAAAGCATCTTTTGCGTATTTTATAAAGCCCTGATCTACTTCTGTGGTTTCTGGGTCGGCTATTACTGAGTAATTAGTATTTTTACCCAATGTATTGTTGTAATCGTCTACCCCTAACAGGCTTCGGCTGTCTTCAACTTCAATAAGTGCTGAAAAACCATTCACTTCATCTGTTTTATGAGTAAGGCGTGTACGTAGCGTTAAGCTACTTGCATCTTTTAACGCGTTATCTTGATCTGCGCTTTCAAAACGCAGTCTAAAGTTAAGATCGGTTTGCGCCGCTTGGCTTATTGAAGGCGCAGTTAAGCTACCCAGTATAAAAATAATAGGTAAGTTTTTTTTATGATTTAACATGTTTATCTCTTAATTTTTAATTATGAGTACACACACCAAGGCTATAAATAAACACAACGAAATACTTTTCCAGACAAAAAGCGGATCGCGTTTCATTATTGAGTCTTTCGGGGCGGTACTTTTTAAATGTGGATTAGGTTTATTGATATCACTTATAAATTCAGAAAATGCGTGGTATCTGAATTCGGGTTTGGGAGCCAATGCTTTCATTAAAGCCTGATCTAACCAAAACGGGATATCTGCTCTGTGTTTACGAATACTTGTGTATTGCCAGTGACTGTAATCTTTTGGTACATGATTATGCGCAAGTGGCTGATACGGCAATTTTGAACATAATAATTCATACGCAACAACGCCTAGCGAAAATAAATCGCTTTTAAAATCGGCGTGCATAGTAATAAGCGTCTCTGGTGCGGTGTAATCTACCGTCCCTTGCGGGCAATCATCAGCAATTTGCTTTACCGACTCATCCATTGCCGCAACACTTACCGTGCCGTAATCGATTAATGTTACTTTGCCGTGGGCGTCTATCATCACGTTATCGAGTTTTAAATCGCGATGCACCATATCCAAACGCTGAAACGCTCTAAGTGCTTGCACTATTTGTTCAATAATACTGCGCACTTGGGTAATTTCTGGATGCGGCACATCATGCTTCCAATCACTCAGTGTTTGCCCGTCCATGTATTCGCAAATATGATATAAAAATCGGCTTTGCGATTGCGTATTTAAAACTTTCATTACATTGGGGTGATTAATACGTTGCCCTACCCAGCCTTCTCTTATAAAGCCTTGAAGGTAGTGCACATCGTCTTCAAAATTTACCGAAGGCGCTTTTAATACTACTGGCGGCGTATCGGGTGTTTGTTGCACTAAATAAATGTGCGAGCGGCTACTAGCGTGTAATTCACGGATAACAGTAAAGTCATCAATTTTTTGGCCAACCTTTAACGGTGGCGGAATTTTTCGCCTAGTTAAAGAGTGATATAACTCGTCTAAGTTTTGTTTTGCAATACTATTCACTTTTACAAGTAAGCAGCTTACGTTGTCGTCACTGCCTCTTGTTATGGCAAGCTCTGTCACTGCTTTTGCTGCGTACTCTAAATTAGTATGCTCATCAATTAGCTTTTGTATATCACTGTATGGCAACACATCGTGTACACCATCGCAGGTAAGTATATAAATATCATCAGCTTTAAGTTCAACTTCGTATACATCAATTTCTTGATGAAGTTGTGCACCTAAAGCTCGCGTTAGGGTATCGTTTACTTTATGGTCGCGTGTTATCGCCTCCATACTTTTTGCACGTAAACGCGTAATTCGGGTATCACCTAAATGAAAAATATAACCCGTAGCCGATTTTAAAATAAGCGCTGTAAACGTGGTCATCCAATCTGCTTGGCGCTGGCCAAGGTGATTATAGTTAACCGATTGCGAATACAGCCACTGATTTAAACTGGCCAATACCTTAGATACCGACTTTTTAACGGCCCAACTTGGCGGTGTATTTAAATACTCATTTATAAAGTGCGTTACCGATAACTGTGACGCCTGTTTAGCATTTTTTGCTGATGAACACCCATCGGCCAAGCAGGCAATAACCCCTTTTGACTCTTTTTCTTGCGCTTGAGTATTAAGAGCAGCAAACGCATCTTGGTTTTCGGTTTTTATACCTTTGCTACTGTGCCCACCAAACTCAACGTTAAGTTCGTTTGTAAGTGCGCTGGCTTTTTGGGTTTCATCAAACATAAATATGCCTTAAGTCACAGAAATAAGTTCAACGGTGCCATCTTCGTTTACTTCTGTGATATGGCCATCGGGTTCTTTCATAAACAACAAAGCACCTAAACCTAACAATGCGCTTGCAGCGATAATCATAAAGAAGGTTTGGTAATCAACTAATGAAAGCGCCGTTAAATATACAACAGCCCCTACATTACCGTACGCACCCGTCATACCTGCAATTTGACCCGTTAAACGGCGTTTAATTAGTGGCACAGCGGCAAATACAGCCCCTTCCCCTGCTTGCACAAAGAACGAACATGCCATGGCAGCTGCAACTGCAAGCCAAAGCGGCCAGCTAGCATCAACTAAACCCATAACAAAATAACCTACAGCTAAGCCCGTGGTTAGCACAATCAGTGTTTTACGACGACCCATTCTATCTGAAATCCAACCACCACCAGGGCGAGAGGCTAAATTCATAAATGCATAGGCTGATGCAAGTAAACCTGCGTACACCATATCAAGGCCAAACACCTCACTAAAAAATAATGGCAACATAGATACAACGGCAAGCTCTGAGCCAAATGTTGTAAAATAAAGAATATTTAAAACTGCCACTTGTTTAAATTCGTAACGGTGTGATTCTGGAACAGGTTGCTTAAAAATATGGCCGTTTATGTCGTACGTTTTATAAACTTCGTAAAGATAAAGCAGCACCAAAAATACATATGTACCAATAACAAAATTTTCTGAAAGTAAGTTTGCGCCAGTAGGCGATAATTTCCAAGTAAGTAGTGCTAAAGCACCGTACATAGGTAGCTTCATTATAAGAAGTAGTACAAAGTCGCCTTTACTCGTTACTTCCATTGCTCCTACTTTTTTAGGCTTAAAGTACGTGCCACCTTTTGGCGTGTCAGTTACGTTTACGTACCATATAACACCAAAAATGACGCTTAATACACCGGTTAGGCCTATCGCATAACGCCAGCCATCGTCACCGCCAAACATAAGCGCTAATACAGGCAATACCATAGCAGCAGCTGCCGAACCAAAGTTACCCCAGCCACCGTAAATACCTTCGGCTGTACCCAACTCATTTGCCGGGAACCACTCACTCACCATGCGAATACCAACAACAAAACCCGCACCAATAAAGCCAAGTGCAAAACGCGCGATAGCGGCTTGCTCAAACGTAGTGGCCAATGCAAACATAAAACACGGAATACTACATAAAATGAGTAAAGCCGCATAAACAATACGCGGCCCAAATTTATCGGTAAGCATACCCACCACAACACGCGCAGGAATGGTTAGTGCCACATTTAAAATAAGCAGCGTTTTTACTTGTGCCATAGTAATACCTAACGAACCCGCTATAGCGCCTAATAATGGCGCATGGTTAAACCAGACAAAAAATGAGATAAAAAACACCATCCAGCTTAAATGCAGTATTTTCATTTTTCCGCTAAACGATATGAGATTAAACCCAGTACTCGGTTGCATGTTATTTTTCCTTAGTTACGTTTGTAGTTATTTATAGCAGTTACTACTTTATTATTAATTACACTGCTGCATTTGTTAATTTCACGTTAACCATACTGAGCAATTAGTGAGCCAATAATTTATTTTATTAAAAATCATTGACTTATGTTTTCCCTAATTCGTTATAATTTTCATTTGCACTGTTAAGGTAATCAATGTGAGCACCAACAGTGCAATTACTTTTAACCCCGTTCTTGCCCACATATTCTAAAAATTGCTATTGTGTATAAAAATAATGAGAAGCCGCTAATGACTAAACCAGCCCTGACTTATCAACAACAACTGCGCTACTCGCGTCATATAATGCTGCCTAAATTAGATATAGATGGGCAAGAAAAAATATGGCAGTCTCATGCGCTCATAGTAGGCTTAGGTGGTTTAGGCTGCCCGGTTGCACAGTACTTAGCAGCATCAGGAGTAGGAACCTTAACGCTTGTAGATAACGATGTAGTCGATGCGACTAACTTGCAAAGGCAGGTACTTTATAAACAAACAGACGTAGGGTGCTTAAAAACACACGCAGCCAAAGCACAGTTAGCGAGTCTAAATGATGAAATAGATATACATACAATTGATGTATTTTTAGATGAGCAGTCAACGCTTGACGAGTTATTAAGTAATATTGATATAGTAATCGATTGCTCTGATAACTTGCTTACACGTAATTTACTCAATAACGCCTGTTATAAAACAAAAACACCGCTAGTTTCAGGCTCTGCAATTAGAATGGAAGGCCAAGTTGCCTGTTTTACCATGCAGGAAAATAGCCATTGTTACGCGTGCTTATCGCAGTTTATGTCTGATCAAACACAAAGCTGCTCAGAGTCAGGCGTGCTATCACCCATTGTAGGATTAATTGGCAGTATTCAAGCCACAGAGGCACTAAAAATGCTTGCGGGTTTACCAAGCGGCTTGAGTGAACACTTATTACTGGTGGATGGGCTCAGCATGGAGTTTAACCGCTTTAAAATCCCTAAAAATAGCCAGTGCCCCACATGTAGTCTATAACTCGGGTTTTGATTATTTTACTCCAAGTTATGAATAGCGGCGTAAAGTGTATCGCCTAATTTGTAGCTACTTTGCTCCCATAGCCTTTTAGAGTGCAAACAATACAAGGTTTGCCCATCAATATTTAACGCAAGTTGCCAAGAGCCGTTAATAAGTTCTGCATTAACAAGCACCCCCACTAAAACATTACTGTTATTTACATTTACTGGCCTATCGGCACTGACAGATATTTGCTCACACTCTAATATCAGTTTACTTCCTTGCTCCACAGCGCTGGGTAATGCAAATAGCTGCTGTTCGCTTTTGTGCAGTTTAAGCTGATACACGCCGTATTTTTCGTCAAATTTAATTATTTGAAAGTTAATTAGGCTCAGTGGTGTTTGTTTATTATTAGCGTAAATAGCTTTAGCCACCAGCGCACTTGGGCCGTGATTAATTACCTTACCATTATTAAGTTGCACAAGGGTATCGCAACAAAACAACAGCTCCTTTAAAGAGTGGCTCACGAGTATAAATTTAATATTATATTCTGCAGCAAGCTCACTAATTGTTGAGAGTGTTTTAAAGCGCAGTGGCCAGTCAAGAGCGCTAAATGGTTCATCTAAAATAATAAATTTTTGCCCTGCTAATAATGTGCGTGCAAACACAACACGTTGGCGCTCCCCGCCCGACAAACTGTGTACATCGCGCTTTAATAACGGTTGTAATTCAAGCGCCTCTATTACTTTTTGCTCGGTTAAATCAGTTTGCCTATTAGTACAATGTTTTTGTGTAAACGCTAAATTACCTGCCACATCTAAATGCGGAAATAATGGGCAAGACTGAACCTGTAGTGTTACCCCGCGTAGCTCAGTCGGTAAGTGATCCACTTGCTGATGATTTATATAAACACTCTGCTCGTCCTCAAGCCCACTAATACAGCGCAGCAATGTCGACTTTCCTGAACCTGATGGGCCAAAAACCCCAGCTATAGAAAACGATTCAAGGTGAAGCTTTATATCTAAATCAAAATTATTAAGTGCTTTAAATAGGGTTAATTTAATCATATTATTGTTTAACCCCCACTATGCTTTTATTAAATTTAAATAACAGCACTAAACAGGCAAACGAAATAGCGAGTAAAATAAGCGAAAGCTGATGCGCAGCTGCATAGTTTAACGATTCCACATGGTCGTACAAAGCAATAGAAACCACTTGAGTTTCTCCTTGTATGTTGCCACCAATCATAAGTACTAAGCCAAACTCACCCAATGTATGCGCAAAACCCAATGCAAACGCACTACCTATACTGGGTTTTAATAACGGCAAAATTAAATAAACAAAGCGTTTAAAGTGGCTTAACCCCAGTGCTATTGCAGCTTCATTATAGGTTTGATTAATTTGCTTAAACCCTGCAACTAAGGGCTGCATTACAAAAGGAAGAGAATAAAAAAGCGAACCAATAACCACCCCCTGAAAACTAAACGCCAGCTGCGTGCCTGTTAGCCAAAACCAAAATTGCCCAACTGCATGCGTAGGTGAAAATAAAACAAGTAAGTAAAAACCAAGCAAGGTCGGTGGCAACACTAACGGCATTGCAATAAGCGCTTCTAAAAACGGTTTAAATTTACCTTTGTATCCCGCTAGTTTGTATGCAACAGGAATACAAAAAGCGAGTAATAATATAGCGGTTATAAAGGCTAGTTTAATTGTTAACCACAGTGCAGTTAAATCACTTTGAAGCATTGCTATCCTTTGTTCTATACCCTAATTCAACAAGCTTTTTCTGTGTGTTGCTGGTCATTAAAAAATCCATAAGCTTTTGAGCGCTCACTATTTTTTTACTCGTTTTAATAATCACCCCCTGTTGAATAATTTCGGGATACTCGCTAGGCGGTATTAACTTATACGACAAATATTGAGGATCTTGACTGGTATTAAACGCCATTTTTAATGTAGAAACAGCCACTATCCCTACAGATGCATTACCACTTTGAACAAACTGAAAGGCTTGCGTAATGTTATTCCCATATACATAACTTATTGGCTTTTTAAAATTGGCATTAGCGTAAAACTCAGACGCTTGCCCATAAGGTGAAAAACGCGGGTTAGCTATAGCTACTTTTTCGTTTAGTTTATTAGCATTGGGCTGCCATACAGCAAGTTCACCGAGCGCATAAGTAACTAATGTACTTTCACTAGCAAATCCCTCTTTGATTAATGCTTGAGGGCGCACATTGTCAGCCGATAAAAACACATCAAACGGCGCACCATGCACAATTTGAGAATATAAAACCCCACTCGATGCTGCTGATATTTTTACTTGTATACCTGGTATTGGGGAGTCTTGTAGCAAGGTTTGTAGCACAGTTTTAAAATTACTTGCCACCGCAACATGTATTGTTTCTTTTGCGTTTAACGTACTTGAAAACACGCAAACACCCAACAAAAAATAACCCAGCCATGTATTGTAAAGCTTTGACATTGTAAGTATTGTTTTAAAAAATGATTTAAGTAAGCAATATATATGAACGATGTTTGCAATGCACCCGGTTTATTACCTATAGAAACCGCAATCAGTAATATGTTGGACGCAATTAGCTTCAATAAACTCACCGAAACAATACCTTTAATGAGTAGCGTTGGCCGCATTTTAGCTACAGATGTTAAATCAACAATTAATGTGCCCGCACATGATAACTCGGCGATGGATGGTTATGCACTGTGTATCAGCGACGGCCTTACCACCTACAAACAAGTAGGCAGTGTATTTGCTGGGCAAACTTTCGACAAAACGCTTAATCCTGGCCAATGCGTAAGAATTATGACCGGTGCAGCACTGCCAACAGGTGCTAACGCCGTTGTTATGCAAGAAAACGCCACAGTTAATGACGATGAAATTACTTTCTCAGGCACTATTGAGCTCAATAACAATGTCCGTTTTGCTGGTGAAGATATAGCAGTAAACAGTGTCGTATTAAAAGCAGGCAGAAAGCTCAAAGGTGTAGATGTAGGGTTACTAGCCTCTATTGGCATAAATAAAGTAAACGTTTACGAAACACTCAAAGTAGCCGTGTTCTCAACTGGTGACGAACTAATAGAGCCGGGTAATACCTTACCTGCAGGCGCTATTTTTGAAAGTAACCGGGCTGTTATTATTAGCGAACTTAATAATCCCAATATAGAAGTTATTGATTTTGGTATTATTGCTGATGACAAAACCTTGATTCAAAATACCTTTTTAAAAGCGAACGAGCTAGCCGATGCCGTTATTAGCTCAGGCGGTGTATCGGTTGGTGAAGCCGACTTCACAAAAGAGGTATTAAACGACATTGGCGATATTCACTTTTGGAAAATAGCCATGAAACCAGGCAAACCCTTTGCCTTTGGTAAATTGCCTAACAGCTACTTTTTTGGTTTACCTGGCAATCCAGTTTCTGCCGCTGTGACGCTTGAGCGACTTGTAAAACCAGCATTGACTAAACTATCAGGCAATGAACATAAAACCACGCTACGTTTAAAAGCAGTCACAACTCAGCAAATTAAAAAGCGCCCTGGCCGCACAGATTTTCAACGTGGTATTGCAAGTAACGATGAAAACAATAACCTTGTTGTTACACCAGTTGAAAAGCAAGGCTCAGGAGTACTGTCGTCACTCAGTAAAGCAAATTGCTTAATTGTAGTCCCTGCACAAAGTGGCAACATTGCACAAGGCGAAACCGTTGAAATAGAACTGCTGTAATACCAGCGAGCAATAATACAAAAAGCCCAACTAGGTGTTCACCTTGTTGGGCTTTTTAATATTAGTTTATAAAACTAAAGGGGGTTTAAAACAACGATTCAAAATCACCATTTGGAAATAAAACACCCGGAATACCACGAACAGCGGTAACCTCAGCAATTTTTGTATCACCAAAGTATAAGCCGCCACTGTAATTACGACCCGCTTGTTTTACATCTAACCAGCGACCGTACTCACCTTTAGCAACTAAGCTAATATTGCCATTAACATCGCGAATACGAAGATCTAACGCTTGCCCTTGAGCACTCACATATATATCTGTTGATGTTAGCTCTGTTAAATTATCTACAGCACCCACATAAGCAAATTTAAAATCGTTGGCAGCACTTAGCGGAAAATCTAATTCAAAGGTAAATGCTAAATCATCATTTTCTTCACCAATAAAGGGGGACGATTCAATTGCAGTAATATGAAACGCGGTATTTTGAATATCACTTTCATAATCACCTTGAAAATTAAAAGACGATAACGTGTTAGACACCTCTGCAAATGAGTCTACAAAACGATTTAAATTTAACGACAAATCCCCAGCCAACTTACCATTAGCCTTATTAATAACAACATCTGTAGTAAGCTGAGCAATACCTGTATCAGCGTCTGGGTTTGTTTCGTTTACCACCTCAATACCATCAAACTGAATCAGTAACTCGCTAACATCAACACTCAGTATCGTTGCACCATTGGTTACCGTAGCACTCATTACCCCCTCAATTTTATTACCTAACACACCACTTACTCTAAAAGTAGGAATAGATAAGTCTATGCTAATGGGTAGGTCATCGTAGGTACCCGTTATTGCCCAAGTATAAGGCGATTTACTGTAATCAATGTCTAAATCTCTAAGCGAATATTGCCCAGCAGGCACTGAGTCATCAGCCAGCGGAGAATAATTTGTTATTACCTCGTTGAGCGCATTAATAAGTGCAGTCAGTGTTGCTTGGGTATCTTCATCAAACGCGCCCTCAAGTTCAGCAAACTTAGCATCGATTTCTTCTGAATAGCTTTTTTCTTGAAGCCTTGCCACACCAATAATGTTTCTAACATCAACAAGCAGCTCTTTTGACTCTAAGCTTTGTGCTTCGCTTACACGTGGCTCCCACTGCTGATAAGTAGTAACACTCGCAATTGTCTGGTTTACTTGGCCTGCAACGTTAGGTAATAAGCCATTTCCCTGTTCATTAAACAGATTATCAGGAATGTATTGAGCAGCTAATTGGCTGTAATCTTGCCATGCTTGCTGTTCAGTATCATTACTAGAAAAAGCATTAAATGCCGCATCTACATTAAATGTACTATCAGCTACGCCTGCAATAATAGCGGCATACGTAAATGCATTTGTGACCATTTCAGCTTCAACACTTGCTGTAAGGTTACTGTGCGTTAAATGATAAAACGGCGTGGCCGATAAACTAGCCTTTGCTGCACTTAAGCCGGCATCAGTGATAGCTGTACTTAATGGAGAAAAATACACCGCGTTCACACCAGGGGCAATAAACGCATCGGCCTTATAATTTAATGTAACAGCCGTCGGTTCTTGAAAATCAACTAAGCGGTTGCCGTTTAAATCATTAGGGTCGTCACGCACGGTTCTGCCACAACCGGTAAATCGCGGACATGGGAGCGACGTGTTGTCAGGTATAAATTCAAAACGGCTATAAGCGAGTGGTGTCACAGTAACACTAAAGGTATTAATATTATCAACGTCAATTGATTCTTGAATAACACCTTCACTATTTAAAATATTAAGCGTACCCTGTGGCGACTGCCAATTAGCTACAAAAAAACGTGCTGTTGAATTAGTTGTAATTTGAGTTAAAGCCACGTTTTCATTGTTATCAGTACTCGAAGATGATCCACCACAACCCGCTAATGCTACTGCAACCCCTAAAGGTATAATTTGTTTTAACATCTTCATTCCTTAAAACTTAATGTTCATGTACCAATTTATATTTGCATAATACGCTTTATCCAAATCTAAACTATCGGTTTGCAAATTAAGACCAAAATACTTGCTTTCAATCCCCACTAAGTAAGCTTTACTTTTAGTTTCGTAGCCAGCCTGTACTTTCCAATGGTCCCAAAAGTGAACTCGCCCTTTTAACTGGCTAAATGTATCTTGATCGTAGCGTTTAAGAGTTAATTGAGTAGAAAATCGATCATTAATTCTGTAATCAGCAAACGCTTGCATGCGCATTTTCATATCAAAATCGTGAGATTGCGTATTACCAAATGACGACGTTTTTAACGATACCGTTGGCTGAGTTATTATGTCGCCATTGTCGTTTTGGCTAAATGGGATCTCAGTGGTTTGGCCGTTTACAAAACCACTGTCTTCGTAATCTGTTTTATAAAGTAAGTCTTTAACGCTAAAGCCTACATGTAATTCATCATTTACTTGCCAATCAGCAAATATATCTAGGCTGTAACCTAGCCCTTCAGGGTTTTCAGAGGGAGTAAACTTTTTAAATAAAATATCTTTTGAATAGTTATAATCAACAGATATATCGCCTTCTACTTCATCACTGTAAATACGTCCATCAACTATCCCATCTTGAAAATGCGTACTCGCAAACACAGACAATTTTGGGGTAATGGTTAATGCATTTTTGTCTAAAAATTTAAAATCGTAAGACACAAAAACACCGTTAGACGTTGCCTGTTTGGCGTCTAAAAAGTAAGTGTAATATCTATCTTCAAAAGCAAGATCATTTTTTTCGGTGTGCGTATATTTTGCCGTATCAGGGTCAAAGTTTAATACGTAGTCAAAGCGACTTTGCAGTCCAACTTTAAAATTACCGTATCCTACACCTACTTCAAATATATTGTACGTAAATGCACTGTCACCCGATGTTAGCGGCGCATCAAAGTCATCAACAAATGCCTGAACTGGTTGCGCTTCGGTATAAATTTCTGCGTCAAAATGAGTAAAAACTTGAAACTGATTATTAGCGGATGCAAGTGGAGAAAGTAGAGCTGATGAAAATCCTAGCAAAAGAATTTTTTTTTTCATAATTTAATCGCTTTCAATAAAAAAAGGGAAAAGCACACTGCTTTTCCCTTTAATAGTTTAAAAATTACTTGCTTGAGTCAATTAAATCAACATCAGTGTAATCCATTGTTACACCATCAATGTAAGTGATTGAAAGCCCATTAGTAACTTTAGTAGCAGTACCAAACGACATCATCATGCCTTCGTACATCGCTTTAACGTCGCCAGTGTAACCTGTAGACTCAGCACCCATAAGAGATAATGTGTAACCCATTGCTGCGTCACCTTTAACCATTACATCTAACATGCTTTGATCTTCATCGCCGCTTGCGTCAACCGTACCCATAACTTTAAAGTCTAGGTCGCCCGACATACCTTCAAGAGTAACAGTACCCATGTCAGTCGCGTCATCAGCAGTTACATTTAACATACCAGTAAACCCAGAATCACCGTCCATAATTGTAACGTGGTTCCAAGTTTCAGTATTAACGATTTCAGCGTCATCTACTGTGTCAGCATCTACTTCGCCGTCAAATGTAAATATTAAACAAGAATCAATTTGAGTCTCGTCAATATTACCAGCTGCAAAGTCAACACAATCTGCAAGTGCATTAGTTTGCGTGTCTGCAGTCATTAGCTCAACCGTAGCGTCACCACCAACTAGCGTAGCGCCCCAAGCAACAACTAACTGCTCACCTTGGTAAGATGCAGCAGCGCTGATCATTTCACCTGTGGTTGCATTGTTAAGCATAAGCGTTAGGTCGTCTAAGCTGTAAGCATAAGTCCAGTTGGGTTGACGAGTAGACGTACCCTCACCAGAGTTGCCCATATCAGCAAGTTCGTTAATTACGTCAGCTAATACATCTGCTGCATCAAGAACCGCTTCACCACCAGTGCTTGTAAGTACAGTCATTGTACTTAGTGACTCTGATGTTGCTTTAACAGATACAAGTACTTCAAACTTAGCAACTGCATCTTGCGCTGTTAATTGTAAAGCATACGCTGTAGCAAACTGCTCTGATGCAAGCTCTGCTTTAGCAGCCGCTGTAACAGCCATAGCCTCTGCAGCGTCAATTAAGTCTTGTGCATCTGCGCTGTCAGCATCTAAAGCTAAGTAAGCTTCTGCAGCAGCTAATGCTTGTGCAATAGCAACTTCTAATGCGTCAACACTTGCAGCAAAGTCAGAAGCCGCAACAATTGCAGCGTCTGCAAGTACTAGCGCCTCAGCTGCATTTTCAGCGTTGTCTACCATTGCATCTTCAGCAGAAGATAGTGCTGTTGTTGACGCTGTTTCAGCAGTCATTGCAGCTGTTTCAACCGCTAGCGCTAATTCATTTGTTTCTGTAGCAAGAGCAGCTGCTGCTGCAACTTCTGCATCAAAATCAACAAGTGCTTGCGCTGCAGCAGCTACAAGTACTTCAAGTTCTGTATTAAATGTAGCAACTTTTTCAATTTCAGCAGAAGAACCGACAACTAACGCGTCTGCATCATCTAAAATCTGTTGGTAATCAGTGTTATTAGCCACAAGTAAAGTAGCTACAGACACTAAACCTTGAGACTGTACAAATAATGCATCTGATTCACCGGCTAAATCAGCCACTTCAGCTTCATTTGTAAGTAACTCAACCGCATTTGCAAACGCAACGGCTGTGTCTGCGTCAACTACAGTGTCACCACCTAGTGCTTGTACTGCAACTAAATCAGCCTGCGCAGCAGTAACTGATGCCTGAATTGACACTAGCTCAGCTTCTGCAACAGTAACGGCAGCAGTTGTTTTAGCTGCAAGTTGCATGTAAAAGCCATCGCCCACTGTACAATCGTCAGTACAACCAATTTTCTCAAGTGCTTTTTTAGATTTTTCAGCGGCCTTTGCTAAACCGGCATCACTCGCTGCACCATTTTTAACAGCTTTATCTTTAGCAGCTTTTGCCTTTTTAGCAATACCTGTAGATTGCGCAGCAAACGCCGCTTTTTCAGCGTCAGTCGCATCTGGGTTGTTTACAGCAAATGCAGCTGCTAGTGCAGCTTCAATATCGCTTTCTTCACCTGTAGCAATTGCAAAGAAAATATTAGCTGTATTTGTAGCAGCTTGTTGTAATGCAGTGGCTAGTGCAGCTATCTCTGCATCGTCACTACCTGTTACTTTACCTGCTTTAATACCAGCAATAAGTTTTGTCATGTTGCCGTTAATGTCAGAAAGGCCCTGAATAGATGAAGCAACTTGAGTTAACGATAAAATACCATCGTCTAGCATTTCTTCACCGTCAACGTCAGTTAAATCAACTGCACCGCCGTTAGAAACATCACCTAGCAAAGAAGCTAGTAAAAGTGCTGTATCTGGGCCTAAAACTTGAACAAGCACATCAACACTTGAATTAGCAATACCAGCAGCATCAACACCTTCACCTGCATCAATTAAAAGTTGTGAAACAAGCGTTGTTAAGAAAGTCGCATTTGCTCTAAGTGAACGCGCTACGTTTGCGTCGCCTAAAGCACCACTTGCGCCAGATGCATCAGCTTCTACCGCTGGAATAAATTTAACAACAGAAAGCTCTAGGTCTGTTTTGTACCACTCGCCAAACTCAATCGCTGTATCGCCATCGTTAACATCGTCTTCTGCTGCTGGTGCTTCGTCGTAAGTACCACAACCTAGGTAAGCATCACAACGTAGGTAGCTATCGTCACCTTCAGCTGATGTTTTAACTGTGATGTATACAGGACCTGAAAAGTCATTTTCTAAGTAAACGCTGTAACGACCACTTTCGTTTGTTAAAACGGCTTCTGGGTTTGCTGCTAAAATGCTTGCAGCAACTGCTGCATCTGCAGCTTCTTGAGTTGACTCTTCAGCAGAGAATGTTTCAGCTTCAGCTGAGGCTGCTAAACGAAATGGTACTGCTACCATTTCACCTGTTGCATCTAATGTTGAAACGCTAACCACCGCGTTCATCATCGCACCTTTAACCGCTTTACCTGTAACTTCTACGTTAAATAAAGCCGTGTCTTCTGAACTAAAAGACTCCGCCGGTGGTGGTGGTGCAACATAGTTATTGCCATCGTTGTCAGAACCACACGCAGTTAAGCCGAGTGTAAGTGCAACTGATGCCGCTATTGGTGTAAATTTGATCATACGCTTCGCCATTTATTTCTCCTTGATAGCTATGAAATAAGTATCTGAAAAAGTTTGGTTAAACTTGGGTAAGCTTATTCACCGTTTACAAAAAATGTAAACAAGCACAATAATCTAACCTTTGTTACTAGAACTTTAAAAGTACCATTAAGCTATGAGTTGTTGCTACATATTTATACATATAAAATGATGTAATTTTAGTTTAACGCCATGTTTTAATTTTTATAGGCCTTAATTAAATTCAATAACCTAGGTTAGAGCCACAAAAAACCAACATGTTGGTTTATAATATATCGTGTTTGTTGATTGATTATTACATTAAATTTAGTTTGTTAAATTTTTTCTTCAAGTATTTGCGACAGAACATTAAAAATAAATGTAGACTGGAAGGAAATCAACCCTAAAGCATTTAGCTTTAATGAAAAAGCAACCCTTTAGAACTAACCAAGCTAATCCCTTGTTTATTATTTATTTTAAAATCCTGCTTAATTGTTACTGCATTATTAATACTGTTAAATTAACCCTAACTGACTATAAGGGTCAGTTGATTTTTAAAAGTGAATAATGCAGCAAAAAATGATTAAAAAGGAACCCTTACAAGCCCTTCCATTAATACTCTGGCGCTTCGGCTCATACTCGCTTTGGTAACTTGCCAGTCGCCATTACTGTTTTTAGCCTCGGCGCCTACTTTTAACGTGCCCGAAGGATGACCAAAGTTCACCTCACTCAATGCGCCGCCACCTGCAGCTAAATTAACTAACGTACCTTCTATAGCCGCTGCGGTGCCAATAGCAACAGCGGCTGTTCCCATCATGGCATGGTGTAATTTACCCATCGACATAGCACGTACTAATAAATTAATACTGCCCGCATCTATGTGTTTACCGCTTGATGCAATATACGCAACGGGCTTGGCAACAAACGCCACTTTAGGAGTGTGCTGGCGTGCTTGTGCCTCATTTATATTAGTAATTAAGCCCATTTTAACAGCGCCATAAGCACGTATTGTTTCAAGCTTTTTAAGCGCAGCGTCATCATTGTTAATGTCGTCTTGAAGCTCAGTGCCGGTATAACCAATATCTTCAGCATTAATAAAAATAGTTGGAATACCCGCATTAATCATCGTCGCCTTTAGTGTGCCAACATCTGGTACCTCTAAATCGTCAACAACATTACCTGTAGGAAATAAAGCCCCATCCCCATCAGCAGGGTCTACAAACTCAAGCTTTACCTCAGCCGCTGGGAACGTAACACCGTCAAGCTCAAAGTCCCCTGTTTCTTGCACTTCGCCATTAGTCATTGGTACATGCACTAAAATGCTTTTTTTAATATTAGCCTGCCACACACGCACAATAGCAATGCCATTTTCGGGCAAGCGGTTTTTATCAACTAAGCCATTACTAATAGCAAACGCACCCACTGCCGAAGTTAAGTTACCGCAGTTACCGCTCCAATCAACAAAGGCTTTATCAATAGCGACTTGCCCAAACAAGTAATCTACATCGTGATTGGCTTGCTCACTTTTACTTAAAATGACCGTTTTACTGGTGCTTGATGTAGCACCACCCATGCCATCGGTTTGTTTTCCGTAAGGGTCGGGGCTACCAATAACACGAAGTAATAAGTTATCCCGCGCCTCACCTGCCACTTGGGCAGGCTTTGGCAAATCGGTTAAATTAAAAAACACACCTTTACTCGTACCGCCACGCATATAGGTTGCCGGCACTTTTATTTGTGGTTTAAACATTTTAAAAAATCCTTATTACGCGTTTGTCGCTTCTAAAAAGTCTTGAGCAAAACGCTGTAATACACCACCAGCAGCATAAATAGAAAGCTCTTCTTGCGTATCTAATCGGCATTTCATTACTGTAGTAACCACCTCACCATTTTTACGAGTGATCACCAGCTCTAAAGTTGCGCCCGGTGCTGGAGTACCTTTTACATCGTAACTTTCACTACCATCTAGGTTTAATGTTTTACGCGTAGTGCCTGGTGCAAATTCGAGCGGTAAAACACCCATTCCAATTAAATTAGTGCGGTGAATACGTTCAAAACCTTCAGCAGCTATCACTTCAACACCTGCAAGCCTAACGCCTTTTGCAGCCCAATCGCGCGACGAGCCTTGCCCGTAATCGGCACCGGCCACAATAATAAGCGGTTGCTTGCGCTCCATGTAGGTTTCAATTGCTTCCCACATGCGCGTGTTTTTACCCTCAGGCTCTATGCGTGCGAACGAGCCTTGCTTAACCTCGCCGTTTTCATCAAGTACCATTTCGTTAAGTAATTTAGGGTTTGCAAACGTGGCACGCTGCGCCGTTAAATGGTCGCCGCGGTGCGTTGCGTATGAGTTAAAATCTTCCTCTGGCACATTCATTTTAGTCAGGTATTCACCTGCAGCACTGCTTGCCATAATCGCGTTAGAAGGCGATAAATGATCGGTTGTAATATTGTCACCCAATACCGCTAATGCACGCATACCACTCATGGTGCGCTCACCTGCAAGTGCGCCTTCCCAATAAGGTGGGCGGCGAATATAGGTACTTTGCGCTCGCCAATCATAAAGTGGGTCGTTGTCTTCACCGTAATCTACGGTTAAGTCAAACATCGGCTCGTACACTTTTTTAAATTGCTCGGGTTTAACGCTTTGCTGAATAACCGCATCAATTTCTTCATCGGTTGGCCATAAATCTTTAAGGGTTACATCATTACCGTGTTGGTCTTGCCCTAAAATATCTTTTTCAATATCAAAACGAATCGTGCCCGCAATAGCGTAAGCCACAACCAAAGGCGGTGATGCTAAAAAGGCTTGTTTTGCATAAGGATGAATACGCCCGTCAAAGTTACGGTTACCCGAAAGCACAGCCGTTGTGTATAAATCGCGATCTATTACTTCTTTTTGAATAACAGGGTCAAGTGCCCCACTCATGCCATTACAAGTCGTACACGCAAAGCCAACAATACCAAAACCAAGTTGTTCAAGCTCTGGTAATAGGTTTGCATCTTCGAGGTACGATTGCACGGCTTTAGAGCCCGGCGCTAACGACGTTTTAACCCACGGTTTGCGCATTAAGCCTTTGGCATTTGCGTTGCGCGCTAACAAACCTGCCGCAATTACATTGCGCGGGTTACTGGTATTGGTACAACTGGTAATTGCCGCAATAATACACGCGCCGTCTGGCATTAGGCCTTCTTCGTTTTCAACAACACCCGAAATACCTTCTTTCGCTAAATCGCTAGTTGAAACACGACGATGTGGGTTAGAAGGCCCCGCAATATTGCGACCAACACTCGATAAATCAAAAGTCAAAACACGCTCGTATTTTGCTGTTTTTAAGCTATCGCTCCAAAGGCCTGCTGTTTTAGCGTAGTTTTCAACAAGGGCTATTTGCTCTTCATCGCGCCCTGTTAAACGTAAATAGTCTATTGTTTTATCGTCGATATAAAACATGGCCGCAGTTGCACCAAATTCGGGTGTCATGTTCGAAATGGTCGCTCTGTCGCCAAGCGTTAGCGCATCAGCGCCTTCGCCATAAAACTCTAAATAGGTAGATACCACACGCTGCTCGCGTAAAAACTCAGTAATCGCTAACACAATATCGGTAGCGGTGATCCCCGGCTGGCGAGTACCCGTTAGCTCTACACCCACAATATCAGGTAAACGAATATACGATGCACGGCCAAGCATAACGCTTTCAGCTTCAAGCCCGCCTACACCTACAGCAATAACACCTAACGCATCAACATGCGGGGTGTGGCTGTCGGTACCTACCAAAGTATCGGGGAATGCAATACCATCGCGGTTTTGAATAACGGGCGACATTTTTTCAAGGTTAATTTGATGCATAATGCCGTTACCAGGCGGGATCACATCAATATTTTTAAAGGCCGTTTTAGTCCAATTAATGAAGTGAAAACGGTCGTCGTTGCGGCGGTCTTCTATTGCACGGTTTTTTTCAAATGCGTCAGGATCAAAACCCGCATGTTCAACCGCTAACGAATGGTCAACAATTAACTGCGTTGGTACCACAGGGTTAACCTTAGACGGATCGCCCCCTTTTGCTGCAATAGCATCGCGCAAGCCTGCTAAATCAACAAGGGCTGTTTGGCCTAAAATATCGTGGCACACCACACGTGCCGGATACCACGGAAAATCTAAATCTTGTTTGCGCTCAATTATTTGGCTAAGTGCATCGGTTAACATAGCAGGGTCGCAGCGGCGTACTAAGTTTTCGGCAAATACACGCGAGCTGTAAGGAAGAGTAGCATAAGCACCGGGTTTAATAGCATCAACAGCGGCATGAGTATCGTAGTAATCTACGTTTGAGCCCGCAAGCGGTTTGCGGTACTGAGTATTGTTAATTATGGTCATAATAAAAACTCGCTAATAAGTGACGGGAAATAAAAGGCAAAAAGGTGAGCGTGTTGCTCACCTTACATACTGACTAATTAGCCCCTTGATTCAATTGGCGTGTAGCTGCGTGCATCTGGTCCTGTGTAATCAGCACTAGGGCGAATAATACGGTTATTAGCACGTTGCTCTTTAACATGTGCTGTCCAACCAGTTACGCGGCTCATTACAAATATTGGCGTAAATAACTTAGTCGGAATATCCATAAAGTGATAAGCCGATGCATGGAAAAAATCAGCATTACAAAATAACTTTTTCTCACGCCACATTACTTCTTCACAACGAACAGACACCGGGTAAAGCACATCATCGCCCACCTCTGCAGCTAATTTTTCAGACCACTTTTTAATAATTACATTACGTGGGTCCGACTCGCGGTAAATAGCATGGCCAAAGCCCATAATTTTATCTTTGCGCTCAAGCATGCCCATAACTTCTTGCTCAGCGTGTTCTGCACTAGTAAAACCTTCAATCATGTCCATTGCGGCTTCGTTTGCACCGCCATGTAATGGGCCACGTAACGTACCAATAGCACCGGTTACACACGAATGAATATCAGACAAAGTAGATGCACACACGCGCCCCGTAAATGTAGAGGCATTAAATTCGTGCTCTGCGTATAAAATAAGCGACACATTCATTACCTGTGCAAATAACTCGCTTGGCGCTTTGTCGTGTAATAGTGTTAAAAAGTGTGCGCCTACTGAATCGTCCTCTGTTTGTGTTTCAATACGAACGCCATCGTGTGTAAAACGGTACCAGTAACAAATAATGCTTGGGAACACCGCAACCATACGGTCAATTGCATCGTTTGCTTGGCTAAAATCAAGTTCCATTTCAAGGTTACCCAACATAGAGCAACCTGTACGCATTACATCCATTGGGTGCGCGTCTTTAGGAATATTTTCAAGCACGGTTTTAAGTGCATCTGGTAGGCCACGTAAGCTTTTTAATTTGGCTTTGTACTCAGCTAGTTCGCTAGTAGTTGGTAACTCACCGCGTGAAAGTAAAAACGACACTTCTTCAAACTGCGCTTTTTCAGCCAGTTCGCTAATATCGTAACCACAATACGTTAAACCCGAGCCACTTTGGCCTACTGTACACAATGCTGTTTGACCCGCTACTTGGCCGCGTAAACCTGCGCCGCCTAATGCTTTATCTACCATGATCTTCTCCTATCTTAAATTTGTGTGTGTTATCTAATTTAATAGTTATTATTTGTCAGATTTTGATGAAAAAAGGTTATCAAGTGTGTTTTCGTACGTGTGGTAATCTAAAAAGTCGTAAAGTTCAGCACGGGTTTGCATGTTCTCAATTTCGCTTTGCTGCGAGCCTTCATTTAAAATTGCCGAGTACACGTTAAGCGCCGCTTTGTTCATTGCTCTAAACGCACTGAGTGGGTAAAGCACCATTTCAACGCCTACATCACTCAACTGCTCTTTGGTATAAATTGGCGTTTGGCCAAACTCAGTGATGTTGGCCAAAATAGGCACGTTTAGCGCATTGGCAAACGCTTGGTAATCGGCAAGGTCGTGCACGGCTTCTGCAAAAATAGCATCAGCGCCGGCTTCAACACAGGCTGCTGCACGGTCAATAGCAGCATTTAAGCCTTCTTTTTGAAACGCATCGGTACGCGCCATAATGTAAAAATCGCTATCGGTTTTTGCATCTACCGCCGCTTTAATACGGTCAACCATTTCGCCTTGGCTAACAATTTCTTTGTTAGGGCGATGACCACAACGTTTTTGCGCTACTTGATCTTCTATATGAAAACCCGCCGCACCCGCTTTAGTCATTTCTTTAACGGTACGTGCAATGTTAAATGCCCCGCCCCAACCGGTATCGGCGTCAACAAGTAAAGGTAAATCGCTGGCACCCGTAATACGGCGAATATCTTCCAGCACGTTATCAAGGCTGGTCATACCTAAATCGGGCATACCGTAAGAGGCATTAGCAACACCCGCACCCGAAAGGTAAATAGCCTGGTGGCCCATTTTTTCAGCCATCATTGCTGTGTAGGCATTAATAGTACCCACCACTTGTAACGGACGGTTATTAGCAATAGCTTGTTTAAATTTATATCCTGCTGACATGTCATTTCCTCTCTTTGAACGGTTGCTACGTGGAGTAACTTATATTTTTAATCTTTGTATATGACGCTTTAACTATTTTGCTTAACTTTTAGCTTTTAGCGGCTTTGCCAATCTGTATGGGTAAACAGTTATTCAGATTGGTATAAATCAAATTTTGTTTGAATATTGGCTTGCGACGCGCTTATGTGGCGCTTCATTAGCATTTCGGCCAGTTCGCCGTCGTGGTTTTCAATCGCGTTAATAATAGCTAAATGTTCGTCAAACGCTTTTGATACCCGCGGCCCCGCCATACCCATTTGCACACGGTACATGCGAATTAATTGGTACAGGTCGTTACAAAGCAAATGAATCAAATGTGCGTTTTTACTGCCTTTAATAATGCGGTAATGAAAATCTAAATCGCCCG
The DNA here is from genome assembly GCF_005886645.1 of Pseudoalteromonas sp. S408. Lineage (NCBI taxonomy): Bacteria > Pseudomonadati > Pseudomonadota > Gammaproteobacteria > Alteromonadales > Pseudoalteromonadaceae > Pseudoalteromonas > Pseudoalteromonas sp. S408. The sequence goes on from NZ_PNDY01000014.1 coordinate 73,628, forward strand.
CCTCTTGGTAGTACGACTCGCCTTCTTTAACACGCTGCGTTTGTAAATGCTGATTCAGTAATTGTTTTAAGCCTTTAATTTCATCAGGCTCCATATTGTCGGCAGCTAAACGGCAAGCAAGCCCTTCAAGCGAGCTACGTACTTGGTAAACTTCAATTAAACGCTCAGCGGTAAGGGCGACTACACGGCAGCCTACATTGGCTTTACGCTCTACTAAATAACAGCTTTCTAGGCGGTTTAGCGCCTCACGCAGGGTTGCGCGGCTTACACCGTAACGCTTTGCAAGCTCAGGCTCCGAAATTTTACTACCTTGTGCAATAGTGCCTTCAACAATCTCACGGCGCATGTTTACAAATACCTGGTCGGATGCTGTGGTAATAGGCGCTTCGTTTAAAAATGAGTCTGTCATAAGTTAATTTTTTAGATTGTCGACAATTTGTATCGCCATAATGGGCGCATTAAAAAAACATGTCAACCCTAAAACTGTACAAAAAGACTAAAAAACACCTTCATTGTCGACACTATTATTCTAAAGTATGTATAAAATAGTTTATAAATACCTAAAAACCACAAAGTGTCGACAGCACCATATAATTACTGGAGGTGTTTTTATCACTGAAATTTAGTTATTTAAATGCTAATATCGCGCTTTATTTTTAATGTACGAGCTAGCGCGTGAACGCCAATACTTTTATTCCTGAGCACTTTATAAACGACGTAAAAACCTACCTACCAAATCACCTAAAGTTAGATGACTTTATAAATGCGTGTCGTCGCCCGCTCAGAAAATCTATCCGCGTAAATACATTAAAAATAACCGTTGAAGACTTTATTAAAAAAGCAGAACAAAAAAATTGGCAACTTACGCCAATTCCTTGGTGTAGCGAAGGCTTTTGGCTAGAGCGCCCAATTAGCGAAGAGCAAAACCTAGCCCTAGGCAATACCGACCTGCACCTAAGCGGCGCAATGTACGTGCAAGAGGCAAGCTCAATGCTACCGCCAATCGCGCTTAAACAAAGTATACAAACAAGTAACACCGTGCTCGATATGGCGTCGGCGCCGGGTTCTAAAACATCGCAGCTAGCAGCACTAATGAACAACCAAGGGGTGCTAGTAGCAAACGAGCTTTCGTCGTCGCGTTTAAAAGTACTCAGTGCCACCTTAAAACGCATGGGCGTGGGTAACTGTGCGCTTTCACACTTTGATGGCATTATATTTGGCAATTACATGTTTGAATGTTTCGATAGCATATTGCTAGACGCCCCCTGCTCTGGCGAAGGCACGGTACGTAAAGACGCCGATGCACTAAAAAATTGGTCAATCGAATCAAATATTCAAATAGCTCAAGTACAAAAAGATTTAATAAAAAGCGCATTTTACGCGTTAAAACCCGGCGGCACGCTGGTGTATTCTACCTGTACGCTCACCCCGCTTGAAAACCAACAGGTATGCGAATTTTTACTTGAAGAATTTGGCGAGTTTATAGCGCCCGAGTCACTCAGCGATTTATTTCCCGGAGCCGACAAAGCAACAACGGCCGAGGGCTATTTGCACGTATGGCCGCAAACATACGACAGCGAAGGCTTTTTTATTGCTAAATTTAAAAAGCATGCAAGTTGTAACAACCCAAATCAGACAGTCAAAAAAGGCGCGTTTCCGTTTACTGAGTTTGATAAAAAACCAACAACCGCGTTTATGAGCGAGCTTAAAAAGCACTTTGGTTTAACAGGCCTACCCGGCACATTAATGCAGCGCGACAAAGAACTGTGGCTATTCCCACAGGGGTTTGATGCCATTCAAAACAAAATTAAATATGCCCGCTTAGGTATTCAAATAGGCATTATTCATAAAAATGGCGTAAGGCTCACTCACGAATTTGCCACCGTGTTAGGTAACGCGTGCAAAACCAACACGTACGCGCTTAATAGCGAACAAGCAAACGACTATTTTAATGGTAAAGATGTACGCTTAGCCGAGCCCACAAAAGAGCTAGGCGAAGTGGTATTAACATTATGCGGCTGCCCCATTGGGCTAGGAAAATGGCAAAAAAATAAGATCAAAAACTCACTTCCACGCGATCTGGTTCAAAATACACAGTTAATAACGTGGGAGTAAATACGCATAAATTGCGTATAAAATGTGTACAACATAGTTAAGTAACTGTATTTGCTGCAGTATAAAAAACAACCAAAAAATATGTAATTTTAAGAGCTTTGGCTATACTTAAAATACTTTCAACTTCTCCCTATGAATTAGAAAGTTTTTTGTTAACGCAAGGCTCAAAAGAGCCCGTTATAGCCCAGAGTTTCCCTAAATCACTCTGGGCATTTTTTTGCCTGCTTAAATACACCAGTGAAATAAAATTCACAAAGGGTCGCTCTGTGATTAATTAGTAATCAAGTAATTTAATCACCACCGAGCAGTAAAGGAGAATACAAGGAGAAGTAATTTAAGGGCAGGTAAATAATTTGGATTTAAATATATTTTTCTCTGTGTAGCGCGCAGCGCCTCTGTGTTCTCGGTGGTCATATTCTTATAAATAACAAGAAGCTGCGCTTCTAACGTGAGCAAGCTCTACGTCTACAAAGCAAAGTCAATTTTACACCGTACATTGCTAAGTGAGTTTGTCACCACCGAGCAGTAAAGGAGAATACAAGGAGAAGTAATTTAAGGGCAGGTAAATAATTTGGATTTAAATATATTTTTCTCTGTGTAGCGCGCAGCGCCTTAGTGTGCTCGGTGGTCATATTTTATTTATAAGTAACAAGAAGCTACGCTTCTAACGTGAGCAAGCTCTACGTCTACAAAGCAAAGTCAAACTTTACAGCGTAGACGCGCAGCTTGCTGGCGTTTAAAAGCAACGCTTTTACATATCTATAAATAAAGTGCCAGCGAGCAAGACGCCTACAGTAAATCAACACCGTACATTGCTAAGTGATGTTGTCACCACCGAGAAGTGAAGCAGAATACAAGGAGTAGTAATTTAAGGGCAGGTAAATAATTTGGATTTAAATATATTTTTCTCTGTGTAGCGCGCAGCGCCTCTGTGTTCTCTGTGGTTATATTTTAATTATAAATAACAAGAAGCTGCGCTTCAACGTGAGCAAGCTCTACGTCTACAAAGCAAAGTCAAACTTTAAAGCGTAGACGCGCAGCTTGCTGGCGTTTAAAAGCAACGCTTTTACATATCTATAAATAAAGTGCCAGCGAGCAAGACGCCTACAGTAAATCAACACCGTACATTGCTAAGTGATGTTGTCACCACCGAGCAGTGAAGGAGAATACAAGGAGAAGTGACTACCAAATTACTTGTGTTTCCTCTGTGTAGCGCGCAGCGCCTTAGTGTTCTCGGTGGTAGTATTTTATTTGTACCCTGCGCTTTAAAGAAATGACGAATAAAGTTATTAAACAGCTTGGCTAGTGTCTTCTCATTTTGTTCTCTTTGTGCAAATGGTCTTTCAAAACCCCGAAAAAGAAGCTGCGCTTCTAACGTGAGCAAGCTCAACGTCTACAAAACTAACTTAAACTTTACAGCGTAGACGCGCAGCTTGCTGGCGTTTAAAAGCAACGCTTTTACATATCTATAAATAAAGCGCCAGCAAGCAAGGCGCCTACAATACAACAACACCGTACATTGCTAAGTGATTTTGTCACCACCGAGAAGTGAAGGAGAAAACAAGGAGAAGTGATTTAAGGCTAGTAAATATTTTTTGGGTTTATAACTTTGTTTTCTCTGTGTAGCGCGCAGCGCCGCAGTGTTCTCGGTGGTCATATTGTTATAAATAACAAGAAGCTGCGCTTCTAAAGTGAGCAAGCAAAACGTCTACAAATAAATACAAGCAATTTCGCTCTAATCTCGTGGGTATGGTTTTAGATCTAATATCTGAAATCTAATATCTGAAATCTAATATCTGAAATCTAATATCTGAAATCTAATATCTGAAATCTAACATCTAAAACCTTTTCCCTAAAAAACCTATTTACACTGTTTTTTGAACATCCAACTGTTTCTGACGGGATCAAAATGAGCGCCAAATTTAAGCGACAAACATAAAATAGGTAAAGCATCTACCTGCTTAGCTATGTCAAAAGCGCGTGAAAACTTATGGCCATGCTTAGCTGCTAACTTAAGCTCGTTAACATATAACGCTTTATATTTTGGAGGGAGTTGTTGCCAGTTCATTAGGGCTATTTCTATTACACCTAAATGAACATCTATTTTATAAGGGCCCACGCGTTTAGCCTGCTCAATATACTCAAATACACGATCGGTTGGCCCTTCTTGGTAACTCACTACCTTAGCCAACGCAATCCAGGTTTCGGCCCAGGTTTGCCTATATTTAACCGACTCAAGCAGCCTAGCTTCAGCCTGTTTTAACACACGCAAATTATGCGCTATTGCCTCATCTGTATTCGCCGGGTTTAATTGCAGCAACTTAACATGGGCAAAAACTTCATGGTAATGAGGGTGTGAAGGGTCAAGCTCACTCGCAAGGCTAATAGCGGTTTGTGCAAGCTCAATATTTACCGTGTTATCAACTTGGCTTTTTAGCCCCTGCAGCGTATTTTTAGCATTAAAAAACCACGCATTCGCGCGCATACTATTAATACTGCTTAAACATACACCCACAGTAATTAGTGCAAGTAAAATTACCTGCACTATTTTAATCGCTTTATTTGGCTTGGCCGCGCTATTACTCATTAACCGCACCGTTAAATAAACTTTGGGTTAAACGCAGTGGGTTTGTATAAAACAACGCCTGTGCTTGCTCGGCCCCTATTAAATCGCTAACAATCCTTTTTGCCTTACTTAAAATAGGCGGCCTACGTTTAACCGAATGCGCATCACTTGCAACGTAAGTCACTAACCCATTTTTAAGCATATCGAGGCTAATAATTTGCGCCTGTTCGCCCCACTCGCCTTCAATGCTTGAAGCCGTTAACTGAAATTCGCAGCCCAATTGCTTTAAGCGCTCTATGTAAAAAGGCTTAGCTTGTATATCGCGGTTACGCTCTGGGTGCGGAATAATGGTTTTAATATTTTGCTTAGCCAACCAACTAATAAACTTGTCAAACCCTTGTGGTACATGCGAATGCGGTAACTCAAGCAGCACGTAATTAGCACCATTTACATTACCAATAAACGGCAGCTTTTTGCTCATAACTAAAGTCATTAGCTCTACATCTAGCCTAACCTCTGCGGCTACTGCTAGTTGTACATTAATATTTGCATCACTGGCGGCGTGTTTTAAATTAGCTAGGTCGTCGTAAATGTGCGAAGCCGCATTATTAAAGCGGCCTAAATGAATATGCGGGGTAGCTACCATATGGGTTATACCATCGGCTTGTGCCATGGTTAAAAGCGCTAAAGACTCATTCAAGTCTTTAGCGCCATCATCAAGCCCAGGTAATATGTGGGAATGTATATCTATCATAGTAACCGTTAATTACGACTTTTCAGATTGCTGAGTGTAATCGTAATAGTCGTAGTAGCCATAATTATGCTCTTCTTTCGACTTAGTTATATCTACTTGGTTAACAACAACCCCAGCAATATGCGCCTTAGATTCAAACAAACGTTCAATACCTGCTTTAATCGGTTTAATGCGTGTTAAATCGGCTTTAACAACATAAATAACCGAATCGGTATTTTGCGCTATTACTAATGCGTCACTCACCGCTTGGGTTGGTGGTGTATCAATAATTATATGGTCGTAGGTTTGTTTTAGGCTTACCAATAACTCATTAAACTGATTGCTCGAAAGCAGCTCTAACGGGTTACCCGGTATTTGCCCACTTGGCATAATAGTCACGCCCGACTGCTCGTCTATGTGTATACATTCGCTTAATTGTTCAGTACCCACAATTAGGTTACTTAAACCAGGGTGAAATACCGGTATATCAAAGCGTTTTGCAATACTGGGTTTACGTAAATCGCCATCAATTAATAATACTTTACCCATTTGCGCAAGCGACATCGCTAAATTGGTAGAGGTAGTTGTTTTACCTTCACCCGGCGAGCTAGAGGTAACGGCAATAACTTTGTGCTCACGGTCAAGCTGGGTTAACAATAAACTGGTACGAAACGTACGCACCGACTCAGCAAAACGCCTGTAATGTTCGTCAAAGTAGGCATGAATACCAAATACGCTATTTTTAGGCACTTTAACAAACGGTAAAATACCTAACATACGTTGCGCTAGTTTGTTTTCAACGTCGTTTTTATTTTTAACAGTATCGTTAAGTGCGTCAAACACAAAGCTCATTACCACAGCAAAACCAAAGCTTGCTACAAACGCCAATACTACAATAAGTTTTTTGTTTGGTTTGCTTGGATCTTTTGGTGCGTATGCGCGGTCGGTAAAACGGGCCGCAGCCGAGCTAAAGTCGCTAGTTACTTCGGTTTCGCGTGAGCGCGATAAAAACGTATTAAATATATTACGGTTAGTTTCAACTTCGCGTTTAAGCTGATTGTAGGCGGTTTCTTTACGCGTTATTTCTTGGTATTCGGCGCGTATTTTAACTAAGTCGGCTTCAAGGGCGCTAACGGTGCGCGTAATACGGTTTAGCTCTTTTTCTATGCCGGTAATCAGGCCTTTAATTTGCTTATTTAAGTTACTTTTAACCGTAGCAAGCTCTGCCTTTGCCGATATTATTTTAGGGTGCTTAGGGCCGTAAACTTCGCTAAGTTCACTTACTTTACGCTCTACTAAAATAACTTCGCGTTTTACATCTTGCACCACTTTGTGCGATGTAATTTCGGGCATGCTGCCCAGTAAATCTAAATTGTTATTACCGTATTCACTTATTACACGGTTAATACTTTGTAGGTTATTTTTTTCGGTGCGGGCAGTTACTAATTGCTCAGACGTTTGCTCAAGCTCTTGGGTTACTAAACCCGCAATACCTTCAATATCTACCAGTTTTTGCGCTTCACGGTAGGCTTGAAGTTTTTCTTCAGAGTCGTCAAGTTGCACACGCAACTGAAACAAACGCGTATTTAACCAGCTAGACGCTTGCTGAGTAATGCCCATTTTAGCGCGCATTTGGCTTTCTATGTACACTTCGCCCACGGTATTAGCCACTAAAGCGGCAAGCTTTGGGTCGCTCGACTCAAAACTCACTTTAACTAGTTGGGTTTTACGTACAGGCGAAACGGTTAACCTTTCTTTAAATACCTCAAGCAAGCCAAGCATTTGTAGATCTTGTTGTTCTTGCTCAGTAAGTTGTTGCTGATCAGCTTTATTTAAAAAAGGAAACAACCCTTTTACAAAACCAGTGGCCTCACCAATAAAAGAAGACTTAGGGATAAAATCAGCATGGGCTTTTAAATCAAGCTTAGTAATTACCTCGCGGGCAATACTGTCCGACTTAATAACTTCAAACTGGGTAAGGTAGTATTCTTTTTTAGATGAGTCGAGCCCGTAAACTTCATCAAAGCTTACTGCTTTGCTTTGTTCGGCCTCAATTAACAATGTAGCGGTTGCGGTATAACGCGGTATTAGCGTTAACGTTACCATAATAGTTAACAAGGTAACTACTAGCGCAAAGCTTAAAATACGCCATTTGTTGCGCTTTATAACAGTTAAATAAGCACTTAAATCTATGACTTCTTCGCTTTGTGGGTTTTCGTTTATTTGGTTCATTTATTACTGCCCTAACAATTGCTTAAAACAAGCGCTGTTCTATTTTTATTGTATCGCCCGCTGCAATTTGGCTATTTAAATTACCTTTTTGTTGCTGCTGCTTTGTTTGCTCTTTAAATATATATATTTTATCAAGCGATGCGCGCTCGGTTAAACCACCGGCTAGTGCTACGGCTTGGTTTACTGTCATCGCGGGTTGGTATGGGTATGCTCCGGGGCTTTTAACTTCGCCATGTATATAAAATGGGCGATATTCAGTAACTTGTACATATACGTTTGGGTTTACAAGGTAGTCGGGCTTTAAACCTTGGGTAATTAAGTTTTCAACTTGCGTTGTACTTAAACCGGCCAATTTAATTTTACCTAAAAACGGGTAACTTACTTCTCCGCTGTTACCCAATAACGCGGTTACTTCTAGGTCGGGCTGGCCAAATACTTTTATTTCAACCTTGTCGCCCGCGCCTAAAACGTAATCTTGCGCAGCATGCGCAAGATTACCCATTACTAAATTTATAAATAAACCAGTAATAAAAATACCAAATTTCATTAATTAGCCTTTAGTGCAAATGTAAAGTTAATGCCTACAACCATGCGGTCAAACTTTAGTGCGTCTTGGGTTGAGTCTTTATCAATAAAGTCAACATAAGTCGAAACCATACCAAAGCTGTTTGTGGTATAGCTTACTGCAAAGTTAGCATTGCTGGTTTTGTCTTTACGGCCAATTTCACCTACGTATTTTTCGTCGGTGTACGACAGGCCAGCACTTGTGCTTAGTTGGTCGTTCCAATCGTGTGTCCATGTTGCACGGTATACACTTTCACGAATGTAATCGCCTTCAACTAATGGGTCTTTTGCGGCGCGGCTAGTACTAAAGTCAACAAACGAGTAACTAAGTGGTTGCCAAGTAACGCCCGCCTCCCAGCTAATACCGCTAAAGTTTTCACGCTGTTCGGCAGCAAAATCCTTTTTTTGGTAACCTAATTTAACCGAGCCCGATGTAAGTGCCGTTGCATCCCACTCCATACCAAACAATACTCTTACGTCGTCTGAGTCACGGCTTATACCATTAGCGTCTATTACATCGTAGCGGTAGTCTTCTTGTTTTAGCTCTAAAAAGGTACGTGTAGCGGCTTGTGTATTGTAGTAACCAACAATACCTAGGGTAGTTCTGTCGTAGTCACGAAATTGCGAAATAGCTCTAAAGTTTTGGTATTTTTTATTAAAAACCCCACCCAATAATGCTATTTGCGCTTTTGAACTTTCGGCGCCAAATTCGTAGCGGCCATTTAAGCTTTGTTGTTGGTATTCAACCAACTCATTTACGGCATCGCCTAGGCCTTCGGTTAAACCGCTACCACGTGGCTCAAACAACCAATCGGCTGTAGCGTTAAAGTCAAGCCTGTGCTTACTGGTAAATTCGTTATGGGTTGCAGCACTTAAATTAACTTGGGTAAAATTATCGGCGCTGTCTTTATTGTGTATGCTAGTGCTGGTTGCAACGTTAAAGTTATAGTAGTTAACACCGTCTTCTATTAGTGCATCAACATTTGGCGCTATAGTCCAAATTAAACGCGACTCTTCGTCGGTTGGGGTACTAAAAAAGTTATCGTTACTGCTAATACCCGTGGTTAAAGTAGGTGTTATTTGTGCGCCATCTTTGGTCATAACACTGCCCGGGGTTAGCTCAGCCATTGCAGGCGTTGCTATACCCATACTTGCAACTAATAGTAAACCTTTAACGGGGTTAGTAAGCGTTTGCATTTTTAAATCCCTTAAATATTGTTAAAAAAATAATTTTTATGTCAAACCACAGCGACCAATGTTTAATGTAATGTAAATCGTACTCTACACGTTTGGTCATTTTGTTTAAGGTGTCGGTTTCGCCCCGCCACCCATTAATTTGTGCCCAGCCCGTAATTCCCGGCTTTGCTTTATGCCTAAACATATAAAAGTCGACCTTTTTACGGTATTCCTCGTTATGGGCTACTGCATGCGGGCGTGGCCCAACAATCGACATATCGCCTTTTAGTACATTTATAAACTGGGGCAGCTCATCTAAGCTAGTGCGGCGCAAAAAACCACCTAAGGGTGTTACACGTGCATCGTTTTTAGTGGCTTGCGTAACAACATGGCTATTTTCGGTCACACTCATAGAGCGGAACTTCCATACTTTAATTTTTTTGCCATCAAGCCCGTAGCGGTCTTGCTTAAATATAACAGGCCCTTTTGACGTTATTTTTACAGCGGCAGCAATAACCACTAACAATGGCGAAATAAGTAATAAAATAAGGCTGGCTACTATTATGTCTTCGGTGCGTTTAATAAATTCGTGCGCGCCAATAAAAGGCGACTCAAATACACTTAATGTGTCTACCTCGCCAACATGTTCTATGCGCGCATGTATAAGGTTCGAGAGCAAAAAATCGGGGATTATGTGTACATCTACCGTGGTGTCGCCCAATTGTTTTAAAATGTCGGCAATACGTTTTTCGGCTTTTAATGGCAGTGCAATATATAGTATGTCTATCTCGCCGGCTTTTGCGGCATTAACAGCTGTTTGTATACTACCTTCAACACTATCAATAGCCAGTTTATCGCTTAGGCGCTCTGGCTTACGGTCGTCAAAAAAGCCTTTAAATTTAAAGCCGAGCTCGTCGTTGTTATCTATTTCGGTAAATAAGTACGCACCGCTTTCGGTAGCCCCTACAATGGCAACATTACGTAAGTTCATGCCTAATTTACGGCGGTTACGCTTGTATAAAAACACCGTTAAGCGCCATGCATATAAAAACAGCGTGCTACATAAAAACCAAACACCTAAACCAATGCGCGAATAGGTTTCGGTAAATTTAAACATAAACGAAATTACAAAAAGGCATAAAAACGCAATAGTTAACGAGCCCCATGCACACAACACCATGCTTCTAAACTTACCCGCTCGCCACGAACGATAAGCCGAAAACAATTCGGCGCAATACATGTAAGCCACAGCAACAAAAAGCACTGCAACCAAGTAGGCAGTATTAAAGGTAAATGAATAAATAAGGGATGAAAGCTGAAACGCTAAAAAAAGGCAAAGTAAGTCAAACAATCGATAAAAATTGGCATCAGAAGAGCCCGAAGGCTTAAACGTCCTTGAAGTAACCACACTAAAGTCCCTCTAGTTTTGTATAAATTTGTAAACATTAAGCTATCGTTAATATAAAGCATTAATCAGTTATATACAATAAAAATAAGCCAAAACACCTAGCTAATTAGTATTAAAAAACAAAGGTGCTTTTAACTTATTAAATTAATTAACAAAAGTAAAAAATAAATTTATATTTATAAAAAATGAATTTTTATCCTCATTTAGCATAAAAATAACATTATAAAACAGCTTAACTCAGCTAATCGTATGCTCTACGTAGCTTTGTACTTTGTTAAGTACATTTAAAGCCAGTGCTTTTGCATTGCTTGCATTACTGCTTTCGGTGTAACAACGTAGCTCGGGCGCATTACCCGAAGGACGTAAATGTACTATGTCGCCACTGGTTAAAGTTAACCTTACCCCATCGGTAGTATCTACTTTACTTACGCTGTATTCGTTTAAGCATAATGTAACCATTAGCTCAGCTGGGTTGTTTTTACCTAACTCAATTAATGGGGCCGATTGTGCTTTGGTAATATTTTTTAAACGATCACTGTAATTAAAACGCTGCGGCAATAAGCTATTTAAATCAGATAAATTAGCCCCGTTAGCTAATGTTAACGTTGCCAAAACAGGTAATACCGCATCGCGTGTTGGTAAGCTAATTAATGGCTTATTATTAATTAAAATATTAGCCGCCAACAAAAATCCGCCATTGGCTTCAAAACCCGCAACAGCAGAATAGTTATTCATTAAATCGGCAAAGGCCGCTATTACATAAGGCGAACCTATTTTTGTGCGTTTTACAGTATTAAAGTAGCCAGTTAATTCAACCGAGCTAGTACAACTAACCGGAATAGCTAACGCCTCAATATTTAAGCTTTTAGCTGCCAATAAACATAAAGCATCGCCTGTAAAGTAGTCGCCGTTTTCGTCGGCTAATAAGGGCCTGTCGCCGTCGCCATCGGTCGAAAAAAGCGCATCTAACTTATGCTCACTTGCCCACTTGCGGGCCTGTGCGCGGTCGGTTTCGGCTACGGCTTCGGTGTCTATGGGTACAAATTCATCGCTATAACCTAAGCATACAACGTCGGCGCCAAGTGCTTTAAATAAAACGGGGTATAAATCTCGGCCAGCGCTTGAATGCTGATAAATACCAATTTTTTTATTTTTTAATAAATCACTAGCGTAAACATCTAGGTAACGCTTTATGTATAAATCGAATGCGCGGGTATCGGCATTAGGCAAAGGTAAAAGGTCACTATTTTCAACTGGTACGCTGGCACTAATAATGGCTGTTTCGTCTTGCTTGGTTATTTCACCGGTGTTTGTGTAAAACTTTAGCCCATTACGGTCAAACGGTATATGGCTACCGGTAACCATAATGGCGGGTACCTGTGCAATTTGCGCAGTATATGCAAGTGCCGGCGTGGGTATAACACCAAAGTAGTCAACCTCAATACCGGCTTGTGTAGCCGCACTAATACACGCTTGCGCCATAGCTGGGCTGCTCGGCCTATTATCAATCGCAATCGCAATGCGCTTTACATTGTTTTGCGTACTTAAAAATGCCAACGTGAACGCAAAACATACCTCGTCTGTAAAATTGGTAACTAAGCCACGTGCGCCCGATGTACCAAATTCTATCCCACTTTGTTCAATAATAACCGAACTATCCATAGTACCCTCTAATATACAAATTTATTAAGATCGACCGTAACGATCTTCAAAACGAACAATGTCGTCTTCACCTAAGTAAGAGCCCGACTGAACCTCTATTAGCTCAAGATCTACTTTGCCTGGGTTTTCGAGCGCATGAACTGCAGTAATAGGTATATAAACCGATTCGTTCTCGGTTAAATATTGCTCTTGCCCATCTAAATGTACTTTGGCAGTACCCGAAACCACAATCCAGTGTTCAGCACGGTGGTGATGCATTTGCACCGACAATTTAGCACCGGGTTTAACCGTAATGCGCTTAACCTGAAAACGCTCACCGCAATCAACCGAGTCATACTTACCCCAAGGGCGGTATACTTCACGATGAAACTTAACCTCTGGGCGTTGCTCATTTTTAAGTTGTTGTACAATGGTTTTTACTTTTTGCGATTCGTTTTTATGGGCAACTAAAACGGCGTCTTTAGTGTTTACAATGACTAGGTTTTCAACACCTACGGTGGCAACCAGTTTGTCTTCACCAAATACGAGGGTATTTTTGGTATCAACCGCTTTTACATCGCCTTTAAACGCATTGCCGTTTTCGTCTTGTTGAGATACTTCCCATAATGCTTCAAAACCGCCTACGTCGTTCCAACCGGCGTCCATAGGCACTACAACAGCATCTTTTGTGTGTTCCATTACTGCGTAATCAATCGACTCGTCGGGGCATTGCTCAAATGCGGCTTTGTCTACTCGTACAAAGTCCATGTCGTCGTTTTGTACTTGCATGGCTTGTTCGCACGCAGTGTAAATATCGGGCCTGAATGCTTTTAGCTCTTGTAAATAACGGCTTGCTTTAAATAAAAACATACCGCTGTTCCAGTAGTAGTCGCCACTTTCAATATAGGTATTCGCGGTCGCTAAATCGGGCTTTTCAACAAAACGGTCGACCACAAAACCTGCTTGGTATTGTTCGCCACGTTTAATGTAGCCATAACCTGTTTCGGGCTTGTTGCCCACAATACCAAAAGTAACTAATTTACCCTGCTCAGCTAGTGCGGCTGCTTGGCTTACGCTTTGCTGAAATGCCGCTGTGTTTTCAATAACATGGTCGGCAGCTAGCACAAGTAATAGCGGGTCTTGCTTGTTTTCAACGGCTTTAAAGGCAGCTAATGCAATAGCCGGTGCGGTATTGCGCCCTACTGGCTCTAAAAAAATACCCGAATGCTCAACATTTAATTGCCTAACTTGCTCGGCGGCTATAAAGCGGTGTTCTTCGTTACAAATAAGCATGGCGGGTGCATGGTCAATACCGCTTAAACGGCTAATGGTTTGTTGCAGCATAGTGTGGTTAGAGCCATCAAGCGCTAAAAACTGTTTTGGGTAATTACCACGCGAAAGCGGCCATAAACGTGTACCAGAACCACCGGCCATAATAACAGGTAAAATCATAATTATTCCTTTGTATATTTTACAGTTTGCAATCACTGCTATTGTTGCTTAATGACTCAAAATACCATTTAGTATGTTTATGTACTGCGGTGTCGTTAAGTAAATCGTTAATTTCAAACCATTTGTAACCATTATGCTGTACATCCATTGGTAGGTTACTAAGGGGTTGTGTCAGTTTTATAACAAACGAAATAGCCACGTAATGGGTAGTAAACTCGTTTCCAAATACATTGTCGTCGTAAAAATGGTCATACGGGCCCTGCAACGTTGCTTGTTCAATAGCAAACTCAGTACCTAGCTCGTCAAGCGTTAGGCGTTTAAATGCATTAGCTAAGCTTTCGTTTTTTAAAATTCGCCCGCCAGGCACAAACCAAAACCCTTTTGCGGGGCGGTTAAGTCGCTCTCCTAACAAGGCTTGCCCGTCAGTATTAAATACAACTAAATCGATAGAAACTAAAGGCGTGTTTTGGATTACAGACTTGAATAACTTTTTCTCCAACATCAGAATTTCATACCCCTAATACATTTTTTGAATACTTACCGGAGGCTAACTTAACTAGATAAGAAGCTACCGTTGCTAAAAGCACACTTAATGTGAATGTGAATACAAATTCATGCAAGGAGTCCTCTAATCCAAGTTTAGAAAATAATAATGTGAAAAGAATCAAAAAATAATAATGGATAAAAAATATCCCAAATGAATATTTCGCAAGAACATCAAGGGCCTTAAATTTATAACCCATTTTTTCTAAAAACATAAATAATGAGATATAAAATAAAACACTCGCTAACTTTTCTAAAGCTGAATAGTTGAACATGCTCTCGTCATAGTTAACCTTCCAATAAAGAAACAATAGCGATAATGGTAAAGAAATAAATAAAAATAATAACGCTTTATCAAAGATTACTTTCTGATTTTTCTTACAAAATATACCTAAAAGAAACACCCCCAAATAATGAGCATACTGAGAGGTAGCCCAATCCCCCCTTTCACTCAAACTGGTATAAATTAAGGTAATCACTAAAACAAAGCCGAAATATCGTGTTCTAGAAATAAATACAGTTAATGGCGATGTTATAAAAAATATAGTTATCATTGGTATAAACCAAAGTGGATAGTTAATAGCCCCACCTTTTAAGTAGTGCCAAATAAAGCCATTATTTGATAGCAGATTTTCAAAACTTACTTGGTAGTCAAATCTTGAATAGTCAATCGAATTAACTCCAAATTTTGACAATATATAAACACTTAATAGCGTAATTGTTAAAATAAGAAGATAAGGCGAGACCACGTTGTTAATTTTATTTTTTATAAAAGTAAAATAGTTGTATTTGTGTATTTGATGCCAAAATAAATACCCAGCTATAAATACAAAAAAAGCAGTGCCATTTTGAAAGTATGCAGCTAAATAAACCCCAGCTCTATATTCTAGTAGCCCATTTAATGGTGTATGAGTCATAACAACAAATAATATTGCTAAACCTCGAAACCAATTGAGAGAATGTAGATATTCTTTTTTACTATTCATAATATCTACTTTCTAAAGTTATTTTGGTTAGCTAAAAACCAATCGTAAGTACTAGTAAGGCCTTGTTTTAGGTCAATACTGTATTGCCAACCTAAGTCTTTCAAGCGTGATACATTCATTAACTTACGCGGTGCGCCATCGGGCTTGGTTGCATCAAACTCAATAGTGCCTGTAAAGCCCACTACTTGTGCCACGGTTTCAACTAATTCACGTATAGTGCAATCTACGCCTGTACCCACGTTTATATGGCTTAGCATGTCTTGCGTGTTGGCTTGGTAGGTTTCGTTATTTAGGTTCATAACGTAAATAGAGGCTGCTGCCATGTCGTCTACGTGTAAAAACTCACGCATAGGCTTACCCGAGCCCCACGCAACTACTTTGCTGTCGCCATTAAGCTTTGCTTCGTGAAAACGGCGTAACAATGCAGGTATAACATGAGAGTTTTCAGGGTGAAAATTATCGTTTTCACCATATAAATTAGTTGGCATTACCGAACGGTAATTACGGCCATATTGCCTATTGTACGACTCGCACATTTTAATACCGGCAATTTTAGCAATAGCATAAGGCTCGTTGGTTGGCTCTAACGTACCTGTTAATAAAGCCTGTTCGGTCATGGGCTGAGTGGCAAGTTTAGGGTAAATGCACGACGAACCTAAAAACAATAAGTCGTTAACGCCGGCTAAATGTGCGCTGTGTATTATATTGTTTTGTATAGTTAGGTTTTGGTAAATAAATTCGGCTGGGTAGGTATTGTTAGCAACAATACCGCCTACTTTAGCCGCCGCTAAATATACTTGGTCAATTTTATGGGTTTCAAAAAAATGTTTAACCGCTGTTTGATCAAGTAAATTTAATTCGCTACGGTCTTGAGTAATTACATTTATGTTGGGGTTTAGCGCTAACTGGCGAACAATAGCCGAGCCCACCATGCCTTTATGGCCCGCTACAAAAATAGTTTTCATAATAAATCCATGTAAAGTGTACTGCACACTTAAGTGCAGCATTAATACTTAAATGTTACTCAACACTTACGCTAATGTTGTAACCATGCGTTTTTAAAATAGCGTGTTGTTTGGCTTTGCCTAAATCGTTTTGCACCATTTCGGCACACATTTCTTCTACGGTAATTTCTGGCTGCCAACCTAGTTTAGCCTTTGCTTTAGAAGGGTCGCCTAGTAGTGTTTCAACTTCAGCTGGGCGGAAGTAACGCGGGTCAACTTTTACTATTACATCGCCTACTTTAAGTGCCGCCGCGTTATCGCCCTCAATTGCGGCTACCGTTGCAATTTCGTTTACGCCTTCGCCACTAAACTCAAGTGTTACACCTAGTTCTCTAGCTGACAAGCGCACAAAGTCGCGTACCGAAATTTGTTTACCTGTAGCAATAACAAAGTCTTCAGCAACATCTTGTTGTAACATCATCCATTGCATGCGTACGTAATCTTTAGCGTGGCCCCAGTCACGTAATGCATCCATGTTACCTAGGTACAGGCATTTTTCTAACCCTTGTGAAATATTAGCTAAAGCACGGGTAATTTTACGGGTAACAAAGGTTTCACCACGGCGTGGCGACTCATGGTTAAACAAAATACCATTACAGGCATACATACCGTATGACTCACGGTAGTTTACTACAATCCAGTAAGCGTACATTTTTGCAACTGCGTACGGTGAGCGCGGGTGAAACGGGGTTGTTTCTTTTTGTGGTATTTCTTGTACTTCACCGTATAGCTCAGAGGTAGACGCTTGGTAAAACTTAGTTTTTTTCTCAAGCCCTAAAAAGCGAATGGCCTCAAGTAAACGCAGTGTTCCCATTGCATCTACATCGGCTGTGTATTCTGGTGCCTCAAAACTAACCGCTACATGGCTTTGTGCGCCCAGGTTATATACTTCGTCTGGCTGAACTTCTTTTAAAATACGCGTAAGGTTAGACGTATCGGTTAAATCGCCGTAATGCAGAAAAAACTGTGGGTTAGTTTCATGGCGATCTTGGTAAATATGATCAACTCGCTCTGTATTAAAGCTCGATGCACGGCGTTTAATACCATGTACTTCGTAACCTTTTTCAAGTAACAACTCAGCTAAGTAAGAGCCATCTTGGCCTGTAACACCGGTTATTAACGCAACTTTTTTTGACATGTCATTTCCTTTTAAATTTTCTAAGCTGTTAAATGTTATAAATTGTTATTTGTTAGTTTGTTTAGGTCTGTAACAAACTGATCAAGTATTTTATTTTTTGCTAAATAAGTTTCTGCAAATTGGCGAGCAACTAAATTATGCGTAGTTAAATCTCGGCTTAAAATTAGCTCAAGCCCTTCAATAAAAGCAGCTGTGTTTTCGGGCTCTACACAGTCATAAATGCCGGTATGCTTATTAGCTATTTGGCCAAGCTCAGTATGTGGCTCTGCGGTAATTAATGCATGCCCACCGGCCGATAAAATGTTAGTTAACTTTGATGGCAATACGGCATCGGCAGCACCCTTTTTTTGTACGACTAAATGTACATCGGCCAATGCCAGCATTTGCGGTACTTTTTCCCATGGTTGTAATGGCAAAAATACAACATTGTTAAGGTTGAGTTGGTTCGCATTCGCTTTTAGCGTGTCTACATACGCGCCAGCACCTACTAATACAAATTTCACATTAGGTTGTGTTTGGTAATGCTTAGCAGCGTCAAGCACAACTTCAAGGCCTTGCTTATTACCAATATTACCTGCATACAACACTATTTTATCGGTAGGTTTAAAACCCCACTCTTTTTTAAGTGCTTCACCACATGTTTGCGGGGTTACAAAGTCGGTATCGGACCAATTTGGAAAGTGAATAATTTTACTCTCGTCTACGCCCTTACGTTTAGCGTTTTCAATCATTGAGTACGATATGGTCGATACCGCATCAAAGCGTTTCATTAGCCAACTTTCAATGCGTTTAACAAAGCGCGACACTTTACCTTCGGTCATTAAGCCTAAGCCAAATAATGCGTCTACCTCATAGTCTTGTATATGCATTACCGTTTTAGCGCCAGTAAGTTTTGCGTACAGTAGCGTGAAAGGAGCACAAAATAAGGTAGGTTGTACCAGCATAATTACATCAGGCTTTTTAAATAACTGGCTAATTAGGGCAAAAAATGACGAAATAGCAAACGACCCTAAGTGAATTACCCGCTTTATGGTAGTTACATTTTTAGGCACATAAAGTGGGCATCGTATTACATTTACACCTTCAACTTCGCTGCTGCTAAAAGTAAATGCATTAAAGCCGTTATGCACTTGCCATTCAGGGTAGTAAGGTGGTGCAACAACAGCTGTTACGTTTAAATCACGCTTAACCAGTTCTGGACACATTTCACCATTGTATTTACCAATACCTGTAAGCTCAGGTGAGTAGTTAAGGCTCTGGAGTATAAGGTTCATTGTAATCCCATTAGGTTTTCATAAAGAGTGATAATATGTTCTTCTTAAATTCTGACTTCGAAAATAACTTAGAACGCTCAAAAGCTTTTTTTTGCATTTCAATAAGTAAGTCTTTATTTGAAATTAACCTTATCACTTCTTTTTGAAGACTGTCTGCTGATTTTTTTTCTACGAATATTGCTGCATCATCCACAGTTTCAGGAATACCATTATGATAAGTTGTTATCACTGAACACTTGTTAGCCATAGCCTCTAAAATAGTTAATGGTACCCCTTCAGTAGGATAATAAGTCTGCAATACGAATACCTGCGTTTTTTCCCATATCAAACGCTTAACCTTTCCAGTTACAGAGCCGTGAAATGTTAAGTACCCATTATTTTGCATCTGCTTAAGTTTATTTATAATGATACTATTGCCAGAGCCACACACATGAAAATTTGCGACTGCAAACAATTTTTGAGCAACAGTAATAAACTCATCAATACCTTTTTCTTCCATTAAACCACCTAAAAAAAGTATGTTGATCTTATCTGTGCTTATTTCATAAAACTTACTATCGTGTGATTCTTCACAAAAATTTTGAAGTATATACGTATTTTTTAAATTTAATCCAAGGCTTTCAAGCTTTAGTTTAAAGTCATAAGTTAGCAATATATTGGTAGTTCGATTATTAAAATACAGTTTCTTTAATATGCGATTACTTTTTAGTACATCATATACACCATAACCATGCCAGTGAAGGAAAACTTTTTTCCTAAAAACAAGTGACAATAATACAACTGGTGAAAACCTAATTAAACCAAACAAACTTTGACCAGGCGTGCAGTACAAAAAATCAGCCCCCGGTAAATTAATAATTGCTTTTAAGATAACATTAAAACCTTTAAATACTTTATAAAAACCTATAACTCCAACATTATTAACATCATTTATGATACAGGAGTTAATCTTTTTTATTTTAAATTTATCACTTAAACTATCAATAATTAACTCATTACAAATAGACTCTCCAGTAATTGGAGGTGGGAACTGCCCAACGACTAAGATCTTTTTCATATAAAAATTTTTCTCTTATATATGCTGTGTAATTTAAGTAAAAGCAGCCCAATCCATATAGGCAATCCATTAAAAAACAAGTAATTCAAAAATGATAAAAATGTTGCATTATAGAAATTTAAAAGTAGAAGTGCTCCAATGTATGCATAAATTAAATACTCAAAAGGTTTATTAATTTTATTTTCAAGCTTCCAGTCTAAATATGTTGAAATTTTTGATATTAAATATGATAAAAAAACAACACCAAATATACCAAAATTAATATAAAACTCAGACAATATACCTGGAACAACATACGTAACTTCATCGCTACCAAATATGTCTAAGCCAACCATACCTATTAGCGTACCTTCTTTACCACCAACAAACTCCGCACCGAGACCTGTAAAGTATAATGGTGAAGCAAAAATTCTTAGTATTGCATCATATATTGTATATCCATATGAAAAATCAAACCTGTCAACGTAATCAATACCATAACCAACCATAGAAAAACGGCCAATTTCCCAGTCAAGTATTTGGCTTAAAGGTGTTGACTCAACTGCATAACCTTGCTTTCGAATAAATGTAATTGCTGAAACATAAAAAAACATCATAACAGAACTAATTATTGATAAAGGAAGCTTCATTTTTGGTTTAATATGAAATAATAAAAATAACAACGGAAAAGAATATAATAAAGCAACTACACGGCCACCACGCCAAGATATATTACCTACTATTGCTATTGAAAAAACAATAAAAATGGCAATTAATAAATACTGAGGTATTTTATTGTAAAACATGTTTAAACTATAAAAAATGAAAAACATTCCAAATGAAAACCAAGTATTCATAAAAATTAACTTAGCAGAACCAGCGGGCATTTCGCGAACCCTGATGATTTCAGATAAATCTATCATCGTACTTAATTTTAACCTCGCAATAATGGCGATAAATACTAATGTAAGGCCAAGAAGAAAAATAATTATTGCGTATCTCTTGTTATTTGCAATATGGTTTGAATTATTGCTTTCTAATTTTCTTGAGTGTTTTGACTGAAAATAAATCAAAGACAAGTAATGTAAAAAAAGCGTTGCACATACCTGTATATTAATAAACGAAAAATCATTAATCTTCGAATAATAATGTGTATCAAAAAAACCTCTGTATGGCATATCTATGAATATTAAATGGCAAAAACCTGAAATAACATACAAAAAGAAGAACACTATCCGAATTAATACAGTAAAACTGAAATAACCATGGTACAAACCACCAATATATATCGTTCTAACAACATATAATAACAGTATAGTTAGGAGTAAAAGTGATATAAATACGTCCATAAGCTTTACATCTTTATTCTTTTTTTAAGTAAAACACTTCTAATAAAAATTATAGTAAGATACTTAAAATCTCCAAAATAAAAAAGTTTTAAAAATATTTTTAAACTAATGCCATCGCCGGTTTGGTACTTTATCCGTAGCAGATGAAGCTTTTTATGCCTAGCCTTCATTTCGTTTTTATATTTTTTATATAACTTAAAGTACCCTCTCTTTTTCTTGGGAGACATTGATATCCTTGTACCTTCATAAGAAGCATCCATTATTTGTGTTATGGTATTTGTATTTTTAGCAAAACCTCTTAATCTTAAGATCTTAAACCACATATCATAATCTTGTCCTGATTCCAAAGATTCATCAAATTTACCTGCATCTAAATAGTCCTTGCGCAGAGTGAAAAGTTGATTACCGATATAATTAAATTTTAGAAGGTCTTGGTAATAAACCGTTTTACGTTTTTTTATATACTTACTTTTTCCATTATTAAGCAGTAAGCTATCGTTAGAAAATATAGGAGTATTATGATATTTGTATGATTCAAAAAACTGCTCTATCCTATTTTCTGCGAAGAAGTCATCATCATCTAACCCTGTGATATATGTACCGCTTGCTAGTTCAATTGCTTTATTTCTAGCATAACATGCACCAAAATTATCAGCTAAGTATATTACTTTTATCCCCTTTCCCATTTCCATGCTTTTAAGATATGCCACCGTGTCGTCAGTAGAGCCATTATCAACCACAATTAACTCAATAGGCTTGTAAGTTTGAGACAGGACTGAGTCGATAGCCCTTTTTAATAACGCACAGCGATTATATGTAGGTATATAAATACTTACTAAATTTTTTCTTTCCATATTAGAACCCAGTTAGCCCAAGGAGTTATGATGATCTTTTCTGATAGCATATATGTAGATACAAAGCCTAAAAAACCATAGTAAAAGAAATATAGTAACTAGATTAAAATAATTTAGATTAGAAAAATAAACAGTTACAATGTGAAAAATAAAAACACTTATAATAATAGATATAAAACTTAAAACATATAATGTAGTGCTTTTACAATTTATACTGTATGCAACTGAAGCTAAAGAGTATACGCCTTTAACCATACACATAGAGATAACACAAAACATGAAATCCAGTGACATACTTCTAATTTCTATAAAATCAAATTCTAGAAGAAAAATAATAAAAACAACTGATAACAAGCTCACCAAGCCATTTAAAAATAATAAATTTCTAAGATCTATATGAAATTCTTTTATATTAAACAGCTTTTTATAACCCGAAATTTTTAGTGATGAATAATAATTAGATATCAATGAGATTGGAGTCATAAGTAGTATATAAATAAAAAAATAATCACCGAAAACTTCTACATCATAAAGTGCAATAAACGTATTTCTGTCTAAATTATCAAATAAGAAAAAGCCTACTAACGAGAAAGAACTCGCAAGGAGTAAATTTAATTCTTCTGTTTTATTTTTAGATTTTTCTTCTACTTTAAAATCTAAACGTGTTCTCATAAATGGAAATGCAAATACTGAAACCACACTTACCAAAAAAATTACCCATATATTCCCTAAAAAGTCTAGACCCAACAAGCATAATATAAAAACAATTATAGGGAATATTAATTTCCAAAGATTCAAAACTAAATAAACTTTTACAATATTTCCAATTAACTTAAAAAAAGTTGAGTAAATAATTAATACTGGAATCAAAAAAAACAACAATAAAGAGTAAATATTAAAAAAATCATATTTCACAAAATAATCAATTAATATATATGAAAAAATGGGGCACAATAAAACCCATAAAATACCTAAGCGAAAACAATATCCACTAATTTTAATCTCATTCGCCTGTGATACAGCCGAGGTTCTATTTACTAGTTGGTCATAGCCATATAAACCAAGTGTAAAAGTAATATTTATTATGAATAAATTTACCGCAAAATTTCCATAAGAGGATTCATCCATCCTACTTTTTAGAAATATATTTAATATAAAACTTAAGCCGGATGAAGAAATAGGTATTAATATAGCTATATTTTTTGTAATAATTTCTTTGATCAAAATAAGAAACTTATAAAAATGTTAAAAAAACTCATACTGACATCAATAATTGGCATGAAAAGTACAATGAACTATTTAGTAATTAAGTAAATATTTAAGTTGATTGGTAAACTCTTCACCCATATGGCTTGATTGCATTGCATATTCCACATTTGCCAGCATATAGCCTAATTTTGAGCCACAATCGTGCGATTTACCTGTTAGGTGGTAGGCTTCAAGCGTTTCGAGGTGGCGTAATTGTAGTAATGCATCGGTAAGTTGTATTTCGCCGCCTGCGCCCGGTGGTGTGTACTCAAGCAAATCCCAAATGGTGGGCGATACAACATAGCGGCCTGTTATGGCTAGGTTGCTTGGCGCTTCATCGTTATTTGGTTTTTCGACCATGTTTTTAATAGTGGCGTTTTCGCCTGCGTTTATGTTTTTACCAGCTAGGTCTACCACGCCATATTGGTGTACTTGCGCTTGCGGTACGGGCTCTACCATTACTTGGTTATGGCCTGTTTGGTCAAACCGGGCGATCATTTGGCTTAAGTTATCGGTTTTTGGGTTTGATTTATATTTGTCTATTATTACGTCGGGTAGCATAACGGCAAACGGGTTGTTGCCTACTATAGGTTTAGCAGCAAGTACTGCATGGCCTAGGCCTAATGGCGCCGATTGGCGAACCGAAATTACCGTTACGTCTTTTGGTACTATTGAGCGAACCTCTTCTAGTAGGCTGCGTTTTACGCGTGCCTCTAGTGTGGCTTCTAGCTCAAAGCTGGTGTCAAAATGGTTTTCGATAGAGTTTTTAGAGGCGTGAGTAACTAATACTATTTCTTTTATGCCTGCGGCTACGGCTTCGTTAACTACGTATTGAATTAAAGGCTTGTCGACCAAGGGGAGCATTTCTTTTGGTATTGCTTTAGTGGCTGGCAGCATGCGCGTGCCTAAACCTGCAACTGGGAGTACGGCTTTTAATACTTTCACTTTAATTCCTTTTTTTATTTTGTTTTTAAAATCACAAAAAGGCAAAGCAAAAGCTTAAATCCTTTTAACGTACGTCACATACCGTGTGAAGTTATTATTATACACAACACAATAATGTACTCAACTATAAAAACATCCTTTAATACTGTTTTTTTGTTAATTTTTTGTTGCACCAAAATAACAAGCAAGCGCCCTATTTTAGTGCTTTGTAGCACTTTTTACTTATCTACCTTTTTTGTTGTAATAATACTATACTTAGCCGTGCTGTTTATTAGGGATTTTTAACTAAAGGAACGTATGTGCGCTTAGGTGTTTGCATTTTAATTGTTATGTCGTTTTTTGTGTATGCGCAAGATGCACTTATGCATTTGCGTAACAGCGATATACTTGCCCGTGCACAACAGCAATACGGCGCTGCGGGCTACACCCGCATAAAAAACTGGCTTAGCTTTATTGATAGCAGCCAAGGTAAAAGCGAGTGGCAAAAAATACACCTAGTTAACGACTTTTTTAATAAACACATACAATACAAAAACGACGATGAACTGTGGCAACAAACAGATTACTGGGCAACCCCGCTTGAAAGCTTAGGCGTAGGTATGGGCGACTGCGAAGACTACGTAATAGCCAAATACTTTACATTAATAGCACTGGGCATACCTGAGGATAAAATACGCTTTATGTATGTGCGCCAAAAAACAGTAAACCAGCCACATATGGTATTAATTTATATTGAAGAGCCCAACCAAATACCCCTTGTGTTAGGTAATTTTAATACTAAACTTTTACCGGCTAATAAGCGCCCCGATTTAAAACCTATATATAGCTTTAACGGCCAAGGTTTATGGCTTGCTAAAGCAAAAGGGTTAGGTAATAAAGTTAAAAATAGCCGTGGTGTGTCGGCCTGGAACACCATGCTACAACGAATAGAACACGGTGAGCTTGCGCCCATCGCACGTAACAATAAAGGAACTACTAGTTATGTCGCCAATTTTTAAACATGGTTTAAGCTTAAAAACACAAGTTTATGGCCTTATAATTTTAATATCGGTTATTTCGTTTTTTGTTCGCGTAGCAACCGACGTACAAACAACCCGCCAATACTTACAAACCCAAATGGGTAGCCACGCGCAAGACACGGCAACAAGCTTAGGGCTTTCGGTTTCGCCCTACCTTGACGACGAAAGCTTAATGATTGCCCAAACCATGGCCACGGCTATTTTTGATAGTGGCTATTACAAGCAAATAAAATATACCGATACACAACAAAATGTGGTGTTTGAGCTTACTAACCCTAAACGGGTTGAGTCGGTGCCCAATTGGTTTATAAACGCGGTACAGCTTAGTGCCCCTACCATGAGCAGCGAACTTAATAATGGCTGGGTAATGGCCGGCACGCTAGAAGTAACCAGCCATGCGGGGCAGTCGTACTTAACGCTTTGGGAGCATACAAAACGTAGCTTTTACGGATCGTTTTTATTATTAGCAGGCTCGCTTGCGGTGGCGTTTTTAATTTTAGGCACGGTGTTTAAGCCCTTAAAAGCGGTAGAACACCAAGCGCAATTAGTTACCCGTAAACGCTTTACGTTAAACCAACAAATACCGGTAGCCCGCGAGCTACGTACGGTAACTAAAGCCATAAATAATATGGTAGTTAACTTACAAAGCACGTTTGACTCGTTAACTAAACAAACACAAACCCTTACCGAAGAAGTATACATAGATCCCCTTACTGGGCTGGGTAACCGCCGTTCGTTTGAAAACCATTTTAGCTCGGTGGTTGACTCAATAACCCCCGATGCGCCAATAACCGCAATGATGATCACCCTGCCTTCGCTTGCTAACATTAACCAAACTGTAAGCTACCAAGATGGCGACCAACACGTTTACGATGTAAGCACTACGCTGCAACACATTTTAAGTGAGCTAACTAATACCAAGTTATTTAAATTAAACGGCAGTACCTTTATAGCGCTTGCCCCGTTTGATGTGCCTTTTTTAAATAAAACGCGGTTAGACATTAACGATGCCTTTAGCCAAAAGAAAAACAGCCTGCATGTAAACGGCTTTGCTAACTTGTCGTTAGTTAATGTAGAAAAAGGCTCTAGCTTAGGGAGTGTGCTTTCGGCGCTCGATACCGGTTGCACCATTGGCGAAACAGCCGCAAACAATAAAGTAGACAAAGACACCCTATTTAGTGTTAAACAGTGGCGTACGCTTATTAAGTCGATTATTGATTCTGGCGAGGTGAGCTTTTCGGTGCAGGCGGTTAAGCAGGCTCGCTCTGAAAATACACAGTGTTACTTTGAGGTGTTTGCGCACTTTATTCACGAAGGTGAAAAAGTAAATAACGGCCATTTATTTGCTATGGCCGAAAAACTAAACCTAACCGAAGAGCTCGACAAAAAAATAATACGCAACTTTGTAAACGTTAAAGAGCAATACCCAAAAGATGTGTTTGCGCTAAATTTAAGTAAAGCGTCGTTATATTCTACCGATTTTATAGAGTGGCTTACGCTTTACGCCACTACTAAACCTATTTTAAAAAATAACTTACTGTTTGAACTGCACGAAATAAGCTTGCTTTATAATGTGCATGTGGCCAGTTTGCATATAGATGCCATTAAAGATATTGGTATTAATGTTTGTGTAGAACACTTTGGTACGAGTTTAACGTCGTTTAGGTACTTACAAGGGTTAGACATAGAGTTTGTAAAAATTGATGGTAGCTACATACAAGACCTGCTAGATAACACCCAAAGCCAATTTTTTATTCAAACCGTTAATAATATTTGCCACGGTTTTGGTATTAAAGTATTAGCCTGTTTAATAGAAAAACCTGAGACTTTAAAAGTACTTGAAAAACTAGGGTGCGATGGCGTGCAAGGTAATTTAATAATGGCACCCTCGCAAATAGTAAAAACTAATAATAATGGCGTAAATAAAGAGTTTACTTTTTGCCCTAATACGCTAAAATTTTGTAATTAGACACTCAACCATGGGACGAGATATGAAAAAACTACTTTTAGCTGGCTTAATTGCTAGTGCAAGTGCGGTAGTAACATTACCTGCAAATGCACAAGCAGATAGCTCAGGACTTGTAAGCGTATTAAATAACGCGTCGGCAGATGCTACGCCGGAGCAACTTCAAGCTGATTTACTTGCTGCTATTCAAGCTGCATGTAGCGACTGTTCTGCTGAAGACGTAGACGCACTAATTAACGATGCTATTGCTGCAGTAGGCGCAGATAACCCGTTAATTGCTGATGTATTAGGTGCAATGAGCGCTGCTGGTATTGATAGCGATACGCTAACACTTGCTGCTGTTACTGCTGGTGTTGATGCGACGACTGCTTCTGAAGCAACGGCTGCTGGTAATCCAAATGCACCAGGCCAAAACCCTGGTAATAACGCTGCTCCAAACAGCAATGCTAACCCTAATGCACGTTCACGCGTACCAGCATTTGTTAGCTTACCAACACCTCCGGGTGCTGGCGGTAATGGCGGCGACGACGGCATTTCTGAAGTTGGTAACTAATACCACCTATTTAGTTTAAAAACGCAGCCAATTGGCTGCGTTTTTTTATGTGTAAGTGTTTGGGCATTGTGTAATAATGTTTAAGTAAAAGTGATTAGATATTAGTTTTCAGAAGTCAGTTTAAAGAAATAGATTTTAGAAGTCAGTGTATAAACAGATTTAAGAAAACAGACGTTTAAAATTCAGTTTAAAATTTAGTATTAACTATTTATAGGGATATAAGTGAATCGTTTTATTTTTGCTTTGTTGTGCGGCATTTTATTTTTGCTCCCTTTGCCGTTAGGCAGTTACCGCCCTTGGGCTATATTAGCAATGGGGGTGTTAATTAGCGCCACGTTTTTAACGCATTTAGTTTATAGTGCTGTAAATACTAAACACCCGTTGTACCCTCCTTTATATTCTTGGCCTGTGTTTGCTTCTTTAGGCGTTGTTGCGGCTGTATGTGCTGTGCAAATGTTTACGGTAAGCGTTGACCCTTTTCAAACAAAACACATGCTGTTAAAAACCATTTTTATAATTATATTTTGCTGGCTCATTTTTATTTACTGCAATACGGCACAGCGTATTAAACAGCTTATTTATGCCATTATTTTTGCTGGGGTTTTTCAGGCCTTGTATGCAAGTTACTTAAATTTATCGCCCGATGTAATAAGCCCTATTTTTGGTTATAAACATACCGACCGCGCTATTGGTACATTTACGTATTCTAACTTTTTGGCTAACTTTTTAGCGCTGTGTTTATGTTTGGGTATTGGTGTGTTGGTAAGCGAGTTAAAGCGCACCAGCGGTAGGCATAAACAAACGCTTAAGCAAACTTTGCGTGCTTGGGCCGAAATACTTTTAAGCTCTAAAATTGTGTTACGAATTTCGCTTATTATAATTATTGTGGCGCTTATTTTAACCCGCAGCCGTATGGGTAACTCGGCCTTTTTTATTGCATTAATGGTGGTGAGCTTTTTGGCGCTGTTTGTTTATAACAATAAGCCTAAGGCGTTTAAGTTATTAATAGTGAGCTTTTTTATTATTGATTTAATCATTATTGGCGCTATTTTTGATGTTGAAAAAGTTAAGCAGCGTATTAGCGAAACCAGTATTGCGTCTGAAACGCGCGATGAGGTGGTTCGCGATTCTATTCCGCTTATTTTAGATAAGCCTTTATTGGGCTCGGGCGGCGGTACGTTTTATACGGCGTTTCCTGCGTATCAGTCGGAGCCGTATTCAGGTTATTACGATAATGCCCATAACGATTATATTCAATTTGCTGTAGAGCTGGGTATACCTGCTACGGCTACTTTGGGTGCGCTTATTTTGTATTGTTTGTGGTTGTGTGTGGCTACTATGCGTAAGCGCAAAACGGCGTTGTTTCAGGGTGTAGCTTTTGGTTGTGCTATTGCGATTATTGATATGTTATTGCATTCGTCGGTAGATTATTCGCTCCAAGCTGGTGCAAACTCTATGCTGTTTATGGTTATTTTATGTTTGGCGATTTTGAGTAATAAAATAGTTGTTAAACGTGTACGTAGTTTTAAATAGGTAGTTTTTAGTTTTCAAAATATTTTGTTCTGGTAAGTAGCCATATCTTCGCAATTAAATAAACACCCTGCATTGCTAAGTGATTATGTCACCACCGAGAAGTAAAGGAGAAGTCAAAGAGAAGTGACTAACCATTACTAATGCTTTTTCTGTGTAGCGCCAGCGCCTCGGTGGTCATATTTATAAATAACAAGAAGCTGCGCTTCTAACGTGAGCAAGCTCTACGTCTACAAAACCAACTCAAACTTTACACCGCAGACGCGCAGCTTGCTGGCGTATAAAAGCAACGCTTTTACATATTTCTAATTAAAGCGCCAGCAAACAAGGCGCCTACAGTAAATCTATACCTTACATTGCTAAGTAATTTATTCACCACCGAGAAGTAAAGGAGAAGACAAGGAGAAGTGACTACCAAATTACTTGTGTTTATCTCTGTGTAGCACCAGCGACTCTGTGTTCTCGGTGGTCATATTTTTTATAAGCAACAAGAAGCTACGCTTCTAACGTGAGCAAGCTCTTCGTCTACAAAATAAAGTCAAACTTTACACCGTACATTGCTAAGTGATTTAATGCTGGTAAATAATTTTTGGGTTTAACTTTGTTTATCTCTGTGTAGCGCCAGCGACTCTGTGTTCTCGGTGGTCATATTTATAAATAACAAGAAGCTGCGCTTCTAACGTGAGCAAGCTCAACGTCTACAAAATAAAGTCAAACTTTACACCGTACATTGCTAAGTAATTTTTTCACCACGAGCAGTGAAGAAGAAGCCAAGGAAAAGTGATTTAAGGGCTGGTAAATATTTTTTGGGTTTAACTTTGTTTATCTCTGTGTAGCGCGCAGCGCCTCGGTGTGCTCGGTGGTCATATTTTTTATAAGTAACAAGAAGCTACGTTCCTAACGTGAGCAAGCTCAACGTCTACAAAACCAACTCAAACTTTACACCGTAGACGCGCAGCTTGCTGGCGTATGAAAGCAACGCTTTTACATATTCATAATTAAAGCGCCAGCAAGCAAGGCGCCTACAGTAAATTTATACCGTACATTGCTAAGTAATTTTTTCACCACCGAGCAGTGAATGAGAAGACCAGGAGAAGCAACAAAACCAATCTTTTTAACTCTGTGTAGCGCGAAGCGCCTCGGTGTGCTCTGTGGTGATATTTATTACTAAAAATCAAAAAGCTGCCGCTTCTAACGTGAGCAAGTTCTACGTCTACACTAAGGGCAATGACGGGCTTTATTTATGTTCTAGGTCAAATTCGGTGGTGTGGCCGTCGCCGTGGATGAGTTGGTATTGTGATAAATCTCCTTGCTGTAAGGTGATTAAGCTTATTGCTGAGTCGCTTACTAAATACTTTTGGCCTTCGCCTACGGTTTGGTGTTTGTCTACTTCCATGTGCCAGCGTTTGGTGAAAAAGTTAAGCGGGCTTTTGGGACCGTATAAAATAGAGTCGAGTTTATCTAATACATTTATTAGCTTACGAGGGAATTCGTTTTTAATCCCGCTTGCGGTGAGTTGCCATATACGGTTTGGGTGATCGCCAAAACGCTTTTGCACCGAAAAACAAAACGAATAATGCACATCGCCCGATAAAATAAGGGTTTCGTTTGGTGTGTCGGTGCGCCTAAATGTGTCGAGTAGTTTTTTAGCCGAGCCTTCGTGTGCCATCCAGTTTTCTACATCAACCATAAGTGGTTGGCCGCATATATTAAAAGCCGCTTGAATGGCTTCTATTGATTTAACTCCAAATACCGGCGCTGGCGACACAATAATAACTTTATCGTGGCTTAGTAGGCTTTCTTCAAGCTCGGTAAGGCGCTCCCAATCAAGCAGGCCTGAGGGCTCGTTAAAATTGCTTTCGTTACGCCAGCGATGTGTGCGTGTGTCGAGCACCACAACTTTGGGTATTGTGGTTAGCTCGTAATGCCAATGGTTAAATTCGTTTAAGGGTTTATCAAACGCTTTAAATTGCCATACGTTATTAGCACTTAAGCTTTGTTTAAATGGCGTTATAAGCGCGCCTGTTTTTGCCAGCGCGTCATTACCCATACCTTGAAACAGCCAATAACTTATAAGCCCGTTATTAACGATGCGTTTACTGCTTGGGTTTTGGTTTATGGCTTGCTCCCACCCTGCGGTGAGGTTCCAATCGTCGGTAACGTCGTGATCGTCAAAAATCATTAACGTCGACACATTAGCAAATAATTTTTCTACTTCATCCAGCCCTTTTGAATAACCAAGCAGCGCTGACTTTTCGGCATTAAAAATACGTTGGTGCTCTTGGTTTTGCCCTGTGTATTGTGCGTTTTGTAAGTCAACACAGTGCCACGCAGCCGCACTTAAATTAAGCAGGTATAAAGCAACGTATTCTTCAAAATGAATAAGGTGGTTAAAGGCTTTAACGCTTGAAAAATGCGGCTCGTCTTTTTTAAGCCAATAACCCACACCGAGCTTTGAACGTTTTTGCCACGGCGTTTTAGGTAAAAAATGATGCCGATTATAAAGTTGCTCGTTTAACTGCTCTGGTAGCGGCAGCGCCATGGGTTGTTCTTTATAAATACCTAACTTTTCAATAAGCTGATGAATCACCAATAACATGGGCCCTGCTACATCGTCGGCGTAAACTTGGTCGCCGCTTAAAAGCAGTAGTTGGGCACCGGGCGTATTTTGGCTGCGCTGAGTGTTTTGCCATTGGCTTGCGGTGACTAGGCTGTCTTTTGCCGGGTGATGCGCGTTACGGCACGAGCCATGTAGTATGCTGTTTAACGTATCAGGTATTACAAATGCAGGGGTTGATTGATTGTTGTAAGCCCATGCTGATAAATCAATCTCTTTGCCATCAATTAGTAATTGATACGCCAGTAAGGTGTCGAGCACAAAAGGCGCGTTGGTAGGTTTAATTACCACATACTGCAAAAACAAGCGCTCGCCCAATGCAATAGTTTGTTGTTCGCTCACACTTTGGGTGTTAAGTATGTTTATTTGGCACTGTGCGGGTTTTGACGTTGCAAACACTATGCACACGCCTGTTTGCTCAGCACGGCGCACCATTGGCCCCATAAGTAAAATAGGAAGTTGCGCCGCGTGAGTGCTCATAAGGTTAGCCTTTAGCTGCTAATTTAAATAGCGAGTAAAAGTTATTGGTGGTGGCTTTTGCCAGCTCGTTAAAACTAATGCCTTTAAGTTCGCTAATGTAATAGGCTACATCTTGCACATAAGCGGGTTGGTTAGTTTGCCCACGGTGTGGCACCGGTGCTAAATACGGCGAATCGGTTTCTATTAGTAGTCGGTCGAGTGGAATTTGTTTTACCACGTCTTTAAGCTCTACCGCATTTTTAAACGTTACAATGCCTGAAATAGAAATATAAAAGCCCATATCGATGGCTTTTTTAGCCATGTCCCAGTCTTCTGTAAAACAGTGCAGTACGCCGCCGCAGTTTTCGGCTTTGTGCTCGCGCATTAGGTTTATGGTGTCGGCGCGGGCATCGCGAGTATGAATAATTAGCGGCTTTTGTAGCTCGTTAGCCACGTCAATATGGCCTACAAAACTGGCTTGCTGCACGGCATGGGTGTCTTTTGCGTAGTAGTAATCAAGCCCCGTTTCGCCTATGGCGACTACTTTTTTGTGTGATGCTAAATCAATTAATTGCTGTTTGTTAAGCGCGTCTTTTTGATCGAGCGGATGTACGCCACACGAGGCCGATACATCGTCGTAGTGCTTAATTTTATCTAGCATACTAGGAAACTGGTCAAGCGTTACGCTTACGCACAAAAAATGTTCAACCTGTTTGGCGCGTGCTTGGTCTAGCACTTGGTCTAGGTTTAAATCGAGTTTATCAAAATCAAGACGGTCTAAATGGCAATGCGAATCTACAATCAAAATTGGGCCTGTTTTTTACTACATGGTGTAAGTTGGATTACCGGAGTTTAACATAGTCCCCAGTAGTTTTTCGATCTTGGAATTTAGGTTTGTTTTGTCGTCTAAAAAGCTAATACCTATACCTGGAGGATTTGAGCTTTGCGCACCTTGAGGGGTGATCCACGCCACTTTGCCGGTTACTATGTCGTCTTCGAGTGCGTCGGGAAGGGTTACACGTAACGCCAGCGAGTGCCCTACTTCGTAACGCATGTTAGTGCGAACAAATAAGCCGCCTTTTTTTAAGTAAGGCATGTAACAGCGATATAATTCGTCCAGGTCGCCTATATCTACTAATAGCTCTTGCATGGTTAATCCTTTTATTTATTACGTAAAATGTACGCTAATCGCGATACGGCGAGCGGTAAATTAAGGCCAAGAATTTTTGTGTTATTTTGCAAAAATTCGCTAAGTGCTTGTTGCGCTTCTTGATACGCTTCAAAACTCATACCTTGTAATAATTGCTGTTTTAATTGCTCGCTTAAAAACAAAGTAAATATACGAACCAGCTCCGGTTGTTTATTTATTATATCTACTAACGCTTTGAAATTATGGCTTTGTTTAAACTCAGTTGCAAACTTATAGAGGGTATCTATATTTTGTAGCTGGTTTTGCTCTTGCCATTGTTTTACTTGCAATGGCTGGCTGTAAAAAAGCGGTAGCCACGTGTAATTTAGTATTTGTAACGACTCAAGCCATTGCTGCGCTAATTGCGTACTGGTTACTTTTACGTCGGTTTTAGCACATCGGCTCAAAATAGTGGCCGGTAGTTGTGCTGGTTGGCTTGTGGTTAATATTAAAAAACGGCTATTGCTTGGTTCTTCTAATGTTTTTAATAAGGCGTTAGCCGCTGCCATGGTCATTTTTTCGCAGTTTTCGATTACCACTACTTTGTTGCCATTTTGCGCCGCAGAGTGGTTCATAAAGTCGCTTATGGCGCGTATGTCGTCTACGCCAATACTTTGGCCTTCTACCTGAGTTATGCGCTTGTCGGGGTGTGTGCCAGCAAGGTTAAGTGAGCAACTTTTACATTGCCCACATGGCGCTAAAATACTGTTTGGTGCGGCTGTTTGCTGTGTAATATTTTGGCATAACAAGGCATTGGCTAGCTCGTCACTTAAGGCAAACTTACCTACCCCCACTGGCCCACAAAACAGCTGGGCATGATGAAAACGCTGACCACGAAAGCTTTGTGCTAAGTGTTGCTGTGTTTCATATAGCCATGGCAAAGACATGTTATTTTAGCTCTTCAAAAAAAGTGCGTAATACGTTTGTGATATCGCGATGTACTTTATCAATTTCTTGATTGGCATCTACGGTTTTAATTGAGTTGTCGTCGCTTGCAAGCTCTAAGTAGCGCATGCGTGTGCGCTGAAAAAACTCAATGGCTTCTTGCTCTATTCGATCAAGCTCGCCACGCCCTTTAGCGCGCTCTAGGCCTATTACTGGGTCTATGTCGAGGTAAATAGTTAAATCGGGCTTTAGGCCTTTTAATACCATAGACGATAACGACGCCAGTGTATTTGAGCTAATGCCGCGCCCGCCGCCTTGGTATGCCTGCGACGATAAATCGTGACGATCGGCTAAAATCCATTTTCCCTGCTCAAGCGCTGGGTTTATTACGTTATGCATTAACTGCGATCGTGCAGCGTACATAATTAGCAGTTCGGTTTCGAAGGCTATTTCTTCTTCGTGCTCGGCTTTTACCAAGGTGCGTAACGACTCTGCCAATGGCGTGCCGCCTGGTTCGCGTACGTTAATGTACTCAATTTGCTTTTTGTTTAAAAAGTCTTGGCAAAGCGAAATAGCGGTTGATTTACCTGCGCCTTCTAGGCCTTCTACTACTATAAATTTTGGTTTCATAAACAAGTTAATTCTTTTTATTTAAAATATAGGTTTTAACCGCCGCGTTATGTTGTTTTAACGTGGTTGAAAATTGGTGGCTGCCATCGCCTTTTGCTACAAAGTAAACATAGTCACTTTGTGGCGGGTTTACCGCTGCTAAAATAGCGTCTTTAGATGGCATGGCTATGGGTGTTGGCGGTAATCCATCAATACGGTAGGTATTGTAAGGCGTGTGGTTTCGTAAATCTTTGTATTTAATATCGCCGTCAAAGCTTTCTCCTAGGCCGTATATTACGGTTGGATCGGTTTGTAGGCGCATTTTTGTGTTTAATCTATTTACAAAAGCAGACGCTATTAACGGGCGCTCGCTGGCTAAGGCGGTTTCTTTTTCAATAATTGAAGCCATTATGAGTGCCTCGTAAGCGGTGTTGTACGGTAAATCGTCAGCGCGTTGCTGCCATGCTTCGTTTAATGTTTGTTGCATAGTATGTGCTGCACGTTTTAATACACTGCTTGCGGTATCGTTATGTTGGTAGTGATAGGTATCTGGAAACAACCACCCTTCTAAAAATGTGTTGTTGCCCAAAATTTGTTGGCTTAACGCATCTAATTTTAAATCGTTTTTTAAGTTAGGCGCATTTTTAATGTTAGCAATAACATCGCGTAGTGCTTGGCCTTCAATAATGGTAAAGCTAAAGCTGATTTGTTGGCCTTGGTTTATTTTTTTTATGTTGTCAATAACGCTGGTATTTGAAAGCGCGTAAAGCCCTGCTTTTAAATCGGTTAGCGTGGGATCAAGCTTTGCTATAACTTGGTAACGCCAGCAGCTTTCAAGCCAGTTATTTGCTTGCCACTGTTGGCATAGTTTATTAAAGCCCGTGCCTTTTTTAACCTCAAATTGGGTGTTTTCGCTTACTTTTAGTGGGCTTTGCAAAGTTGCCTGCAATTGCTGATAGCCAATAGCCGTGCTAATAACCGCTAAAAGTACAACTGATAAAATAACTTTTAACACTCAGCCTCCTTGGCTATTAATTGGGTTAATAATGTATTGCTATGCGCTACATTAAAACTTTGCTGCTGTATACGTTTAACAGGTACGGCATGCATTAAACTATTACATATAAATACCGCATCGGCTTCTGTTAAATCGTTTACGGTAATGTGTTTAAACTCAACCGTTAATTTATCACATAACGCTTGCAGATAAACGCCCTTTATACCGCATTCACTCAGCTTTGGCGTAAATACTTTACCGTTTTTAATGGCAACTATATTGGCTGCTGACGCTTCAATAACATGGTTGTTGTAGTCGAGCACTAGTACGTCGTCGCAATTTTGCATTTGCATGGCGTTTTTAATGAGTACTTGTTCTAGCCTGTTTAGGGTTTTTAGCCCTGCGAGCAATGGCTGAGCCGCTAATTTTATTGGGCTTATTTCAAGGCTAATGCCGTGCTCTGCAAGCAAGTGATAATGTGCAGGGTATTCAAGTACGCTTACTATAATAGTTAAATTACACTCACTTGGTAGGCTATACCCTCGCCCGCCTTCACCGCGTGTTACGAGTATTTTTAATACACCTGTTTGTTTTTGGTTTACTTGGTTATGTAGGTGTTGTTCTAGTGAATTAAAGTCGAGCTCAGGAAAGGCTAAGCGCTTTGCGCATTCAGCTAAGCGTGCTTTATGGTGGTGCCAATATTCAACTTGGCCATTAGCTATTTTTGCCGTTGTAAAAAAGCCATCGCCATAGTTTAAGCCTCTGTCGCTTGTACTAACGGCGTTTGATTTACTGGCGTTGATGATTGTTTGCGTATTATTTATTATTTTTTGCATATAAAAAAAGCCCAGTTAAACAACTGAGCTCTTATAAAGTGGTTCGTTGTTAAAAAAGATTATACCTTTTTAAATAGCAACGAGCCATTAGTACCACCAAAGCCAAATGAGTTACACAGTGAGTAATCTAGTTTTGCATCGCGTGCTGTATGCGCAATGTAATCTAGGTCACAGCCTTCATCTGGGTTATCAAGGTTAATAGTAGGCGACACTTTTTGATCTTTTAACGACAATATCGACACAATTGATTCAACCGAGCCGGCTGCACCTAGTAAATGACCCATCATCGATTTAGACGAGCCCACCATTACGTCTTTTGCTGCATTACCAAAAATAGACTTAACGGCGGCTGTTTCGGCTTTGTCGCCTGCGTTGGTCGATGTACCGTGGGCGTTTATGTAACCTACTTGCTCTGCATTTACTTGCGCATCTTTTAATGCGTTTTCCATTGCAAGGGCTGCACCGGCACCGTCTTCTGGAGGGGATGTCATGTGGAATGCATCGCCACTCATACCAAAACCAACTAGCTCGGCATAAATGTTTGCGCCACGTGCTTTTGCGTGTTCGTATTCTTCAACCACAACAACACCTGCACCGTCAGAAAGTACAAAACCGTCACGGTCTTTATCCCACGGGCGTGATGCAGCTTGTGGGTCGTCGTTACGAGTTGATAATGCGCGTGCTGCGTTAAAGCCACCCATGCCAATAGGTGTACAGGCTTTTTCTGCTCCACCGGCTACCATTGCGTCGGCATCGCCGTAGGCAATCATACGGGCGGCATGACCAATGTTATGTAAGCCTGTAGTACACGCAGTTACAATTGAAATATTAGGGCCACGTAGTCCGTACATTATTGATAAATGACCCGAAATCATATTAATAATGGTAGAAGGCACATAAAATGGAGATAGCTTACGTGGGCCACTGTTAAGTAACTTAACGTGGTTTTCTTCAATTAGCGTTAGGCCGCCAATACCAGAACCAACAGCAACACCAATTCGCGTTGCGTTTTCTTCAGTGATTTCTAGGCCCGAATCTTTAAAGGCTTGAACACCTGCTGCTAAACCGTATTGGATAAATAAATCCATTTTTTTTGCATCTTTGGGTGGCATATAAGCCGATGCGTCAAAGTCGTTGATTAAACCAGCGAACTTTGTTCCAAATTTTGATGTGTCAAAGTGTGTTATTGTTTGTATTCCACTTTTAGCATCTAATAAGCCTTGCCAGGTTGATTGAACATCATTGCCTAGCGGCGTCAACATTCCTAAGCCAGTTACGACGACACGACGTTTAGCCACGGTTTGCCTCCAATAAGGGATATTTATAATTTTATTAAAATTTATACCATTTTAGTTTTTAAATGGTTTTTTTAATCCAATTAGATTCACAAGGGAATTAATACCCAAGCAACCTCAAAGTGCGAGTCTCAAACTTGTTTGACAACACATAACATAAACAAAATTAATGTTAGTTAAATTTGGGGAGTTAAGGTTTGCTATTTGAATCATGAACTTTGAGGTGGTTTGAATACATAGATTAAAGGCAGCGAATGCTGCCTTTAATATACAATGATTACTCAGCGTGAGCTGTTACGTAATCGATTGCGCTTTGAACTGTAGTGATCTTTTCAGCTTCTTCATCTGGGATCTCAGTGTCAAACTCTTCTTCTAGAGCCATTACTAGTTCTACAGTATCAAGAGAATCTGCACCTAGGTCATCTACGAAAGAAGATTCGTTTTTAACTTCTTCTTCTTTAACACCTAGTTGTTCAATGATAATTTTTTTTACGCGTTCTTGGATATCGCTCATTCTTCTTTCCTTTATTAAAACGCCAATGCGTTATTTTCAGATTGCGGGGTAGTTTACGCCGCATAATTCTCTGATTCAATGATTTGACCGTAAATAATTATCTGGTCAAACCTCTGAGTGTGTGTTTTCCCTGTTATCGCTTATTTTAATAGCAATTTCAAGTATGTTTAAAGCAAGTTCACAAATAATTCAATGTTTTTTAGTGAATTAAGCCAACTTAATTTTAATCTTTTAAAGGCTATATGGTTATTAAACCATATACATCGCGCCATTTACATGCAAAGTTTCGCCTGATACATACGCAGCCGCGTCAGATGCTAAATAACACACTGCCGCTGCAATTTCGTCAGGTTGGCCTAAACGACCCGCCGGTACATTTGCTAATGTGGCTGCTTTTTGGTCATCGGTTAGCTCGTTGGTCATATCTGTTTGAATAAAACCCGGTGCAATTACGTTTACTGTAATACCGCGCGAGGCCACTTCACGTGCAAGCGACTTAGAAAAACCAATTACACCCGCTTTAGCCGCAGCATAGTTGGCTTGACCTGCGTTACCCATAGTGCCCACAACCGAGCCAATATTAATAATACGGCCGTTCTTTTTCTTCATCATTGGGCGTAAAACAGCCTTTGATAAACGGAAAATAGAGCTTAGGTTGGTATCGATAATATCGTCCCATTCAGCCTCTTTCATACGCATAAGTAAGTTGTCGCGCGTAATACCTGCGTTATTTACAAGTACGTCAATATCGCCTAAGTCGGCTTTTATTGCCGCTAAAGTTGCCTCAATTGAAGCAGGATCGGTGACGTTTAATGCATAACCTTTACCGTTATCACCTAAATACTCACTAATGTTAGCCGCACCCGACTCACTTGTTGCTGTGCCGGCTACTTTTGCGCCTTGTGCAACCAACATAGTTGCAATTGCCTTACCAATACCACGGCTTGCGCCAGTAATTAGGACAACTTTGCCCTCTAAAGAAAATAAGTTAGACATTGTTATATACTCTTATTTAGCTGTATCAATTGAAGCGGCGTCGTTTACTGAGCCACATACCATTGCTTTATCAATTCGTTTTGCCAGGCCTGTTAATACTTTACCTGGGCCAAATTCGTAGCTTTGCGTTATACCTTGGGCGACTAGCGCTTGCACTGTTTCTGTCCAGCGTACTGGGCTGTATAATTGGCGAACGAGTGCATCTTTAATCACGTCTGCTGCACTTTCTGCTTTTACATCTACATTATTAATTACATCACACTTAGGTGTATTAAATGTTAAAGCGGCTAAATCTGCTGCCAATTTATCTGCCGCAGGCTTCATTAGTTCACAATGCGAAGGCACACTTACCGAAAGCGGTAATGCGCGTTTTGCGCCGGCCTCTTTACAGGCTACTGATGCTCTATCTACAGCAGCTTTATGCCCCGCTATTACAACTTGACCGGGTGAATTGTAGTTAACTGGCGATACAACCTCACCTTGCGCTGATGCTGCACACGCTGCTTTAATTTCGTCGTCGCCTAAACCAATAATAGCGGCCATTGAGCCCACACCTGCTGGTACGGCTTCTTGCATGTACAAGCCACGGTTTTCTACTAATTTAACGGCTTCGCTTAAGCTAATTACGTTACTACATACCAGTGCTGAATATTCACCTAAGCTGTGCCCTGCCATTACAACATCGGCGTCTGGGTTTTTAGCTAACCAGTCGCGATAAATCGCAACGCTTGCGGTTAATAATGCAGGTTGAGTTCGGTGGGTTTCGTTTAGTTTTTCTTCTGGACCGTTAAGAACTAACGCTGCTAAGTCGTATCCCAATGCGGTTGACGCTTCTGCAAACGTTGATTTTACAATGTCGGAGGTTTCTAGGAGCGCTTGTAACATACCTACGCTTTGCGAACCTTGACCTGGGAATAGAAGTGCAATTTTTTGTGCCATACTTTGCTCTTTTTAATTAAACAAATAAATAATGAAATACACGGCACATCAATTTACTGATTGGCCACCGTGTCTTTAGAATGTGTTTTTTCGAAAATAGCGGCTATTTTAGTGGGAAGTTGGCGTTCAACTTCTTTTACCGCTTCATCGATTGCTGCTTGAAATGCTTTAGCTGAGGCATTTCCATGGCTTTTAACGACAATACCGCGCAATCCTACCAGAGAAGCACCGTTATACTGGTCGGGGTTCACCCTTTTATAGAGTTTTTTTATGATTGGGCTTAGCATAAACGCCATACACTTATATAAAAGGTGTTTTTCGAGGGCTTTTGAGAACTTATTCATGATAAGTTTGGCAATGCCTTCACAGGTTTTAAGGGCAACGTTGCCAACAAACCCTTCACATACAATAACGTCGGCCTTGCCTGTAAAAATATCGCTGCCTTCACTGTAGCCAATATAATTTATATGCGGACTTTGCTGCATTAATTGGGCGGCGTGTTTTATGTCGTCGTGGCCTTTTATGTCTTCGGCACCAATGTTTAATAAACTTACCCGTGGGTTATCACAGCCAAGCGCTTGGCCTGCAACCACTGAACCCATTAAACCAAATTGGTAGAGTATTTCGCTATCGCAATGTACGTTGGCGCCTAGGTCGAGCAAATAAACTGGATTTTTACGCTCTGTAGGTACAGATGAAATAAGTGCGGGGCGTTTTACACCGGGCAACATTTTTAATACGTAGTGGGCCATAAAAAATAATGCGCCAGTATTACCTGAACTTACACATGCTTGAGCCTCGCCTGATTTAACTAAATCAAGGGCAACACGCATTGAAGAATCTTTTTTTGAACGCACGGCAACAGCAGGTTCGCAGGCATTAGTGACTATTTCACTACAATGACGAATTATGAGTCTTGGGTGAGATAAAGAATCGAGGGATTCGAGTTCTTTAGATATAACTTGCTCGTTACCACACAGAATAAGTGTAAGGTTGGCGTGAGCGTTTACTGCACTAACAGCAGCAGGAATAGATGAACGGGGGCCGTAATCGCCCCCCATCATATCTAACGCTATGGTTAGATTATTCAGCATCAAAGCAATCTCTTAGTTAGAAATTACTTGAACGCCTTTGTAGTAACCGTCAGCAGTTACATGGTGACGACGATGAGTCTCACCTGAAGTTTGGTCAACTGTTAAAGTTGGACCGTTGATCGCATCGTGTGAACGGCGCATGCCGCGTCTTGCACGAGACTTTTTGCTTTTTTGTACAGCCATTAGTCTTCTCCTAAGAATCTTTCTTAAGTTGTTTCAAAATATCAAATGGATTTGGTTTATCATCTTCCGCTTTTAATACACCAAAGCTGGCAGGCTTTGACGAGTAATTGCATGAAGCTTCGTTGTGTGTAGGCACTAATGGCACCGCTAAAATTAGTTCGTCTTCGATTAACTCAAACACGTTAATTTCACCGTTTTCATCAAGCGCTACTTCATCGTAGTCTTCTGGAAGATCATCCGACTCAGCATCCAAACCAACAGGCGAATACATAAAGTCTTGATCCAAATCCAACCCTAAATCATCATTACAACGTTGACAAGTTACAGTTACGTGTGTGGACAAATTGCCGCTAATCACAACTAAACCTTGCTCATCGTTTTTGCACTGAATTTTTACCGCTATTTCACCTACTTCTTCCTGTACAACACCTCGTAAACGAGTCAGTTTTTCAAGCGGTACAATACCATCGTATGATAAACGGTGTTGCGCTGCTTTCCCAGGATGAAGAGTGAAGGGAATTTTTACCTTTTGCATAGGGGCTGCATCATATAGATAGTTAGTTTGTTAGTCAAAGTAAAAAACCATTTTTACTAGGTTTTTCACGTGTTTTACTCACGGATCTGATTTATCCTAACTCAATCTGATTTATCTTAGGAAAACCACTCATGAAGCACCCGCTTATTTTAGCCTCAAGCTCGCCTTTTAGGCAGTCTTTATTACAAAAATTTAATTTACTGTTTGAAACCTTTTCGCCAGACGTTGATGAGTCAGCTCTTGAAAACGAGACACCGCATGACCTAGTTAAGCGTTTAAGTGAACTTAAAGCCGCTGAAGCTATTAAACATTTTAACAATGGCTTAGTCATTGGTTCTGATCAAGTGGCTGTGTTTAATGATCAAATATTAGGTAAACCGCATAATAAAGAAAACGCCGTAAAACAATTAAGCTTATTTAGTGGACAAACCGTTACTTTTTTAACGGGATTATGTGTTTTTGATATTCAAAGTGGGCAAAGCAAAACTGTTGTTGAGCCATTTAATGTGACCTTTAAAACACTCACAACAGCACAAATTAGCGCATACTGCGATGCAGAACAGCCTTATAACTGTGCGGGTAGCTTTAAAAGTGAAGGACTCGGCATTTGTTTATTTGAAAAACTAAGCGGTGACGATCCTAATAGTTTAATTGGTTTACCACTCATTAAACTCAGCCAATTATTAGCTGAGTTTAATGTTGATGTATTGAGCCTACAAACTAAATAAAATGCACTTTAGGTATTAGCCCATTAAAACCTGTTGCAACTGTTGGTAGCTATCGACTGTTGCAATTGGGTTAAACTCACTTAATTGCTGCGCATTGTGTACCCCCATGGTTACACCAATGCTATCTATGTTTGCAGCTTGTGCCATTTTCAAATCGATTTGTGTATCGCCTATCATGAGAGCCTCATTGCCACTTACGCCAAGCTCAGCTAATAATTGATAAAGCATATCGGGTGAGGGTTTAGATTGCGCGTCGTCGCTGGTGCGGGTTGCACTAAAAAAATGCCTCAGCTGGCTTTGATCTAATAAGCGTTCTAAACCGTCTCTTCCTTTACCAGTTGCAATAGCAAGTACTGCCCCGTTTTGTTTAAGGGCATTGAGTACGTTTGCTACATCATCAAATACAGGTGTGGCTGTTGAGTCAACTTTATAATGTGCCTTGTATGCATTGATTAGTGCGGTTTGCTTTGTTGGGTGATTGGGAAATAACACCGCCATTGCCTTTTCAAGCGACAGCCCAATAATATTTTTTATTGCGATGTCACTTGGCGGAGCAATGCTTAAGGACTCCGCACTGTACTTAATACAATTAACTATTTTGCCAATTGAGTCCATAATGGTGCCATCCCAATCAAAAATAATTAATTTGTATTGTTTACTGGACATACATTAAGACTCTTTAGCTGCACGTAATTTTAATAAACAGTTGCTAAGTGCTTTATCAAGGGGGGCCTCAACACGCATGGTGGTTTCGTTTTTAGGGTGATAAAAACTTAAATCGTGCGCGTGTAAAAATAAGCGATTTAAACCTACTTTGCGCATTCCTGCGTCAAACGCTTGGTCACCATATTTATCGTCGCACGCAATTGGATGCCCTTTACATTGTGTGTGTACGCGAATTTGATGCGTTCGCCCTGTTACTGGCGACGCTTGTACAAGTGAACATTCGTTAAAACGCTCTAGTACTTTAAAGC
Organism: Pseudoalteromonas sp. S408; assembly: GCF_005886645.1. Lineage (NCBI taxonomy): Bacteria > Pseudomonadati > Pseudomonadota > Gammaproteobacteria > Alteromonadales > Pseudoalteromonadaceae > Pseudoalteromonas > Pseudoalteromonas sp. S408. Next base: position 117,810 of record NZ_PNDY01000014.1, read on the forward strand.
GAGTATGCGACGGTTTGCCTTCAACGTTGTCAACACGTACAACGCGCTCGCCCGATTTAAGTGTATTTTTGCGCAGGCCTTCGGTTACATTTTTAGTTTTACCATCCCACTGCCCGTCAACTAATGCCCAGTAGTTTTTTTCCATGGTTTTTTCACGAAGTTGTTCGTGCAACGATGTTAAAACAGAGCGACGTTTTGAAATAAGTAAACACCCCGATGTATCGCGGTCAAGCCTGTGCACTAGCTCAAGGTTACGCTCTTCAGGGCGAAGTACGCGTAGCGCTTCTATTAAGCCATAACTTAAACCACTGCCGCCATGAACTGCCATACCCGACGGTTTATTTATAACAATGAGGTATTTGTCTTCAAATAAAATATCGTCTTCAAGGCGCGTTACTTTATCTAGCTTTGAAGGTACAAACTCTTCGCGCTCTGCCACTTTTATAGGTGGGATACGAATAACGTCGTCTAACTGTAATTTATACACTGGCTTAATGCGTTTTTTATTTACACGCACCTCGCCTTTTCTAAGAATTTTGTAGATTGCGCTTTTAGGCACCCCTTTTAAATGGGTAATAAGAAAGTTATCAATTCGCTGACCTAAATGGTCTTCGTTGATCGTGACAAAAGATACTTGTAAGCCGGTTTTTTCTGACATCGCCTAATCACTGATTTAAGTAAAATAATTTAGTTGCTAACACAGTTATAATAGTGGGATAATCAGCAGCGCAAATATTTTAGTATTTGCAAATAACAACGGTGCTTTTTAACACATTAAAACATTCGTGATGCACATTCTGGGTAGCCGATCATACAGATCCGAGTTAAGTTTTCCAAAGCTTTTATACATACCTAGTAAACACGTGCGGTCAATTAACAGCAATGCGCGTAATATATTGCAGGTTAAGTTTGAACATGAAGTGGTTTTTGATGCAATTGAAAAAGCAATGAACAGATAATTTGTCTGATAGTGACGGCGTAAAAAACGCCGTTCAGCAACTGCTCAATTATTGTAGTACCGTAAAGCAGCTTATTTAGAACTAAAAAAATCTAATAAATAAGTATTCATTAACATCGGCAGCGAATTTTGCTCTTAAACCGGGATTTAGCAATACATCATTGTACTGCTTACCAACTTAATGAGCCCTACGCACCTAATATGAACGACATTTAGTAAGATTGATATGACAGGCCGACTTCTGGGTAAAACTTGTAGACGTAGCTGAAAAGCCGACAGTTTTAACACCATTAAGAATTTAATAGCGTTTTAGTACGCTATTGTTTGCCAGCATTTAAAAAATACTGCTAACGAAAATACAGAGCCGTTCCGTTAAAGACCCAGTCGTGAGGCTGCATATTCTAAAAATAGGAACAACTGAACAGGCGAGAAAACATCGTCATGTCAGCGACATAATTTAATAGAGTAACAATATGAAACGTATGCTAATCAATGCAACGCAGCAAGAAGAAATGCGCGTAGCACTGGTTGATGGCCAGCGCCTATATGATTTAGATATAGAAAGCCCAGGTCACGAACAGAAAAAAGCCAATATTTACAAAGGCAAAATCACACGTATTGAACCATCTTTAGAAGCAGCATTTGTTGATTACGGTGCTGATCGTCATGGTTTCCTTCCTTTAAAAGAAATTGCCCGCACTTACTTCCCTGCTGGTTACACCTTTAATGGTCGTCCGAATATTCGTGACGTGATCAAAGAAGGTCAAGAAGTAATAATTCAAGTTGATAAAGAAGAACGTGGCCAAAAAGGCGCGGCGTTAACTACTTTCATCAGCGTTGCTGGTAGTTACTTAGTACTAATGCCTAATAACCCTCGTGCTGGCGGTATTTCTCGCCGTATAGAAGGTGATGAGCGCACCGAACTTAAAGAAGCGCTTGGCCGTTTAGAATTACCTAAAGGTATGGGCTTAATTGTGCGTACTGCAGGTGTTGGTAAATCGTTTGAAGAATTAAATTACGATTTAAAAGCGTTATTAGTCCACTGGGAAGCAATTAGACAAGCTGCCGACAGTGCTAAAGCACCGTTTTTAATTCACCAAGAAAGCAACGTAATTTTCCGTGCGATTCGTGATTATTTACGTCGTGATATTGGCGAAATTTTAATTGATAAGCCACGTGTTTTTGAAGAAGCTAAAGCGCACATAGAGCGTTTTCGTCCTGACTTTATGAGCCGTGTTAAGCTTTACCAAGGCGATACACCGTTATTCACGCACTACCAAATTGAAAGCCAAATTGAGTCTGCGTTCCAACGTGAGGTTCGTCTTCCTTCTGGTGGTTCAATTGTTATTGACCCTACGGAAGCACTTACGTCTATCGATATCAACTCGTCTAAAGCAACAAAAGGCGGCGATATTGAAGAAACAGCACTGAATACCAACCTAGAAGCGGCTGATGAAATTGCACGCCAATTACGTTTACGCGACTTAGGTGGTTTGATTGTTATAGATTTTATCGATATGACACCGCCACGCCATCAGCGTGAAGTAGAAAACCGCTTAAAAGACGCTGCTCGCCCAGATCGTGCTCGTGTACAAATTGGTAAAATTTCTCGCTTTGGTTTACTTGAAATGTCACGCCAGCGTCTACGCCCTTCATTAGGTGAAGCAAGCCAAGGTGTGTGTCCTCGTTGTAGTGGTCAAGGTACAGTTCGCTCTAATGAGTCGATTGCACTGTCTATCCTTCGTTTAATTGAAGAAGAAGCAATAAAAGACAACACAGCACAAGTAAATGCACAAGTACCTGTTGCCGTGGCTGCTTACTTGTTAAACGAGCAACGCCGTAGTGTTCACCGTATTGAAAAGCATCACAAATGTGATGTAGTGATTATTCCTAATCAACATATGGAAACACCACACTACGAAGTAATGCGTTTGCGTAAAGACGAAACACTTGAAACCGTAAGTTACGAGCAAGTTGTTGCGCCTGAGCAAGAAGTGTTCGAAATGTCGAAGTCGCCTGCAGCACCTGTTCGTGAAGAGCCTATGCTTAAGGGTGTTGTTATGCCTTCAAGTCCTGCTCCACAAGCTGCGCCGGCTCCAGCAGCTAAGCCTGCAGCCGTAGCCGCCAAAGAAGAAGCGGGTTTATTTACTGCACTTGCTAACTGGTTTAAATCTATTTTTGCTAGCGAAACACCTGAGCAGAAAAAAGAAGCCATTGAAAAGCAACAAGAAGAAGCACGCAATAATAAGCGCCGTGGAAACGATAACCGCCGTCGTAATAACAATCAGCGTCGTCGTAATAATCCACGTTCTAAACAACGCACAGATCGCAATACTGATGAAGTAGAAACAAAAACTAGTTCACCAGCAACGAATGAGAACCAAGAGAAAAACGAAAACCGCAATAAGCGTCGTCGTAATTCTAACTCTCGTAAGCGCCCTGAGCACAAAGCAGATAAAGATCAAGCTAAAGCGACAGACGCACCAGCAAAAGCAAATACTGATACCAATGTAGCTGAAGCACCTAAAGAGCAAAAGCCTAAGGTTCGTCGTCAACGTCGTAACGTTCGTAAGAAAGTACGTATTCAAGACGAAAACGCTGAGCAACTACAAACAACTGATCAAACGCCTGTTGAAGCAGTTGCAGTAGAAGAAAAGCCGCAAGTTCAGCCAAAACCTGAAGCACAAGAAAAGCCAGTAGCCGCTGAAAAGCCAGCACCGGTAAAAGAAGAAAAGGTTAAGGTTGAGACTATTGAGTCGAAAGTTGAAACTGTAGACACTGAAGAAGAACAAACACGTACACGTTCACGTCGTTCTCCTCGTCATCTTCGTGCATCGGGTCAGCGCCGTCGTCGCCCTGAAGGCGAAAATGCTGAAAGTAAATCTGATGAAGCCCCTGCTTTTGTGCCAGTTGCTGACCAAGCTGCTGCAGAGTACGAAGCAGAACTTAAAGCAAAATCGGAAGAAACGGCTGTTGACGCGTCTGAACAGGTTGAAAAAGCCGTTGCTGTTGAAGATTTAGCTAAAGTTGAAGTGGCTCAAGAGCCAGTACAAGCTGCAGAAACAGTACAAGCTGAAGAATCAGTTAAAGCTGAAGAGCCAGCGCAAACTGAAGAACCAGTGAAAACTGAAGAGCCAGTGAAAGCTGAAGAGCCAGTGAAAGCTGAAGAACCAGTGCAAACTGAAGAACCAGTGCAAGCTGATGAACCAGTGAAAACTGAAGAACCA
>NZ_PNDY01000015.1:0-255 GCF_005886645.1 Pseudoalteromonas sp. S408
GGGCGGGTTTTGTTTTTTTTACTTCTATATCATAATTTTTTTTTTTTTTGTGTTTGGGTTGTTTTTTTTTTTTTTTTTTGAAAAAAAAAAAAGAGGGGGGAGAGAAATAGAAACAAAAAAAAAAAAAAAAAAAAAAAAAAAAAAAAGGTTTTTTTGAGGACCGAAAAAAATGAGGAGGTATGTTGGAAAAAAAAAAAAGAAAGAGAGACGTAAAAAGGGAGGGGGAGAGAGTAGTTTAAAAAAAAAAAAAAAAAA
>NZ_PNDY01000016.1:0-64208 GCF_005886645.1 Pseudoalteromonas sp. S408
AAGTGTTTTGGCTATCGAATGGATTGGCCATGATAGTACCCCATTCCACTGTGACCTTCCAACGCGGTGAGCCCTATGGCATTGCAAAGCTCCAAATAAGAAAAACCCGTTACAACAATGTGATGGGTCTTTGGCTGTTTGGACTAAAGTAGATAGATTAAACCAAGCCATATTCGCTCATCTATTTCATCATAACTACTAAATACATAACATAATTAGATGTAGAGTATTGCCCTAGTTAACTCCATATTTCTCAATTGGACTAAATGCAGCAAGGTAATAACGTGTATGGTATTAAAAATAGAGCGCCTGTTTTAGATGCTCTAATTTAGATTTCAACACGTTCCTTATATCTATCATCGACTCTTAATAGTTATTGATTTAAGCTAATTAAAATTTAATCGTGCGTACTACGTTTTAAGAGTATGCCTAATATAAAAATAACAAAGGCTTCAATATGGACAATTATCCACAAGGTATTTTTTGCTGGTCAGAGCTATGTACACATAACTGGAAAGAGGGTAAGGCTTTTTATATGTCTTTATTTGACTGGGGTAATGATGATCAACCTATAGGCGATGATCTATTTTATACTATGTTACAAAAAGAGAATGACGACATTGCCGCTATGTACGAAATGCCAAAAGAGCAAATTCAAGAGGGTATTCCAAGCAGTTGGTTAACATATATTGCGGTAGACGATGTGGATGAATGCGCATTAAAAGCGAAACAATTTGGAGCTGAAATAATTGCGGGCCCGCACAATGTTATGAATGCTGGCCGGATGTTAATGCTTACTGATCCGGGTGGAGCAACAGTTGCTTTGTGGCAAGGTAGAGAACATAAAGGATGCAAGCGTCTCTCAGAGCTATCAACGCCTTATTGGCATGAGTTAGCTACACGCAACAGTAAAATTAGTAACGAGTTTTATTGTGCTTTACTGGGATGGAAAAGTGAAATAAAACCAATGGATGGTATGGAGTACACATTATTCATGCTGGATGGTAAGCCTGTTGCTGGAATGCTTGAAATGAATAATGAATGGCCTGAGGAGGTTCCTCCTCATTGGATGATTTATTTTTTAGTTGATAACTGCGATTCAACAGCCAACAAGGCACAGGAACTGGGAGCTCAATTATGTGTACCTTCTACTACAGTACCTGAAGTTGGTCGGTTTGCCGTTCTTTGCGATCCTCAAGGTGCTGTTTTTTCGGTGATCCAAACGAAAGATTAAAGCGTTTACAATATGTTGATAAGTGCATGAGAGGATTGTCTTGCACTTAGCTACTTTGGGTATTGGCATTAACGTTTTATTTTTTGTTATTTTGTTATAATGCCAGTTATATAAATTATGCATGTTGAGTAGACAATGGAATTTGAACAAGATAGCAATTTAACCCTTCCTTTATTTCTATTAAATGAGTCTTTAAGTGATAGAGATTTAGAACAGCCTGATTTTGAAATATTAATACCACTTGATGATGATTTACTTGCTCAAATTTGCCAAAACCCTTCAGAGGATAGCAGCATAGCTATTACAGTGACAGATTATGAATTATTGATTACAGACCCTGCTTATACTCCTGTGTTAGATCATCCGCACAGTGCGCAAATAACATTAATTCATGGTCCTGTTCTTAGTGTTGTACTCAATACTGAGAACCAAGATGTATTTATATCTCCGCAAATGGATATGATGCCGACCTTCGATCTGGGTGATGAAGACGAATGAACAAACTCATAGGTATCGTTATATTAGTTATTCTCAGTGGTTGTGCATACTTAGGTAATGCCCACTACAATGAGATATTTGGCAATGAACAATCTCAGCAGCGTATCGTATCTCATACTACTGGCGAAGGGGCTAATTTTTTACAGAATGTAAAACCTGTGCTCGATACTCGGTGTGTTGTTTGTCATGGTTGTTACGATGCACCTTGTCAGTTAAAGCTATCATCCCCTGAAGGAATAGATAGAGGGGTAAGCAAAGACCTTGTCTACGACGGAACTCGTTTACTTGCTACAACGCCGAGTAGATTGTTATTTGATGCTACAACGACAGAGCAATGGCGTGAAAAGAACTTCACCCCTGTTTTAAATGAGCGAGTACAAACTGAGGAAGCTAACTTAGCTGGTAGCGTCTTGTTTAATAGTTTAGTACTGAAACAAAGTCATGAATTACCTGCAAATGAAATATTAGGTGATGAGTTTGATTTTTCGCTGAGCCGCTCTCAAACCTGTGCCACTATGGGAGAGTTTGATCAATTAGCGAGTGAACAACCTCATGCTGGTATGCCTTATGGATTACCGGGTGTATCTCGTGATGAGTTTAATCATTTGCAGAAATGGCTCAAAGCAGGCGGAAAGATGGCGCACATTGACCCGCCAACTGAGTTTGAGCTTGAGCAGGTTAAGCGTTGGGAAGCTTTTTTAAACCAAGATGCTTTGAAGTATCAGTTATCGGCTCGCTATATATACGAGCATTGGTTTTTAGCTCACATATATTTTGACCAAAAGACCCCAGATAACTTTTTTAAGCTTGTTCGCTCGAGCACGCCACCCGGTGAAAAAATAAAATTAATAAGCACACGCCGACCTTATGACGATCCTAAGGTTAACCGTGTTTACTACCGATTACTGCATGATCGCAGCACTATTTTATCTAAAACTCACTTACCGCTTAAGCTAAATGATGAAAAGTTGGCCCGTTTATACCAACAGTTCATTGCACCAGAGTATACGGTTAAAAGCATGCCAAGCTACAAGGCAGAGTCTGCATCAAATCCGTTTAAAACGTTTGAAGTGATCCCTATTGATTCTAAATATCAATTTATGCTTGATGAAGCTGAGTTAATTATTATGGGCTTTATAAAAGGGCCAGTTTGCCGTGGTCAAATTGCGTTAAATGTGATTAACGACCACTTTTGGGTTGCTTTTGCTGATCCCAAAAAAGTAGCAACCCCAGCGGTTGGACAAATGATAATGCAGCATGAAGACGCACTTGAATTACCCGCCGCAGAGGAAAGTAATGCATTTCCCATTGCTAACTGGGTTAAATACTCAGCTCTGGAGCAAAAATATTTAAAAGCAAAGGTCAATTTAGCTAATGAGATGTTTAAAGGTGGCGAGCATTTAACAACAGATCTATTGTGGAAAGGAGATGGCCACAATAAAAATGCAGCATTGACTATATTTCGTCATTTTGACAGCGCCACCGTGGTGAAAGGTTTTATTGGCCAAGAGCCAAAAACAACTTGGATTTTGGATTATGCCTTATTTGAGCGAATTCATTATTTGCTGGTTGCTGGTTTTGATGTTTACGGCAATATTGGGCACCAACTGGTAACGCGTTTGTATATGGATTTTTTACGCTTAGAAGGAGAGCAAAACTTCTTAGCATTATTACCTGAAAGTAAACGAGATAAAATTAAAGGCCAGTGGTATCGAAAATCACCCCCAAGCCTTGCTGAGTTTTTTAAAAATAACCGTGAGTTTAGTCAGCCAAGCGGTATAACTTATAAAACAAACAATCCTCAAAAAGAGTTATATGCACTAATTAAAGAGGCGCTAAGCCCAGTGCTAAGCGAGCACTACGATTATAAACAAGTACCTAAACCACTAAGTGCCATTAATGCTATGCCTGCAAAAGCAGTAAACTTACTACCGCAGTTATCGTTTGTGTTAGTAAAGCAAGATGACGATAGCCATAAGGCTTATACGATTATTCATCATAACGCGCATTACAATATTTCGAGCTTATTAAATGAAGACGGTCAACGAGCTTTTGACGAAGACACGGCAACAATCGTCCCCGGTTTTATAGGTGACTACCCAGCTTCCATTTGGTATTTGAATAATGAACAACAGGTTGAGGCTTTTGCTGAACAGTTACCTATGATGCAAGTTGAAGCTGACTACGCAGCTTTAAAAACTAAGTTTGGTATTAGACGTTCTCATCCCCAGTTTTGGCAATACAGCGATATTTTGCACGCTACAGCAAAAAAATACCGTGGTATTGAATACGGGATGTTCGATTACAATCGTTTAGAAAATAGATAGTAAATCCTCTTATATAGCCCAGCTTTGAGTTGGGCTTTTTTATATTTATAGATTAAGCATAGATATTGATGTAATTGGACTACACTTAAACCAAAAAGTTAGGCTAACTATGTTTGAAGTTGTTGCAAATATTCGCCTACGTAATCGGTGGGCATTAATCGCTATTGCGCTATTAATTAGTGTTTCTGTATCACTAATGCAGTACTTTTTTTCAGTACAAAAAAATGATGCAAACATTATTAACATTGTTGGTAAACAGCGAATGCTGTCGCAAAAAATTGCATGGCATGGTGATAAGTTATTAACCTCGCAAGTCCCTAGTACTGATCATCAGCAGTCTTTAGATGCATCGCTCAGCCTATTTAAAGCAAACCATCAATATTTATTGTTAAAAAACGATAATGGTCAATATAAATATCTCAGCCCTGAGCTTATCAACTTATATATGCAATCACCTATTGAGCTAGATTTGCGCGTGCAAAAATTTATCCAACAGGTAGAAGGGCTACTGTATAAACAGGAAAAAATAGACCCCAATGTGTTTTCTGTTAAGCGCATGGAAGAGTTACTAAAGTATTTAGATCAAGCTGTTGGTTTATTTGAAAAAGAGTCCGTTAAAAAAGTGGCGTGGGTGTCTTCAGCCGAGCTATTTTTTTGGTTGCTAACTATGTTATTGCTTATTGGTGTATTACGCTTTGTGTTCATACCGATGGAAAAGCAGATCACTAAGGCGTTATCCAAGTATCAACAGCAAAAAGATTTTGCGCAGCAAGTGAGCAAAAATAAAGAACACTTTATAGCTCGAGCAAGTCATGAGTTTAGAACGCCACTACAAGGCTTTATTGCCTCGATTGATTCGTTAGAGGTCAGTAATAGCCAAAAATCGATTAAAACACAGGCCTCTTATTGCGCATCAAGAATAATAGCAATGCTTGACGAGCTACAAGATTTACAGGCACTTAGTTTAGGTCGTTGGGCATTGAAACCGTCAAATGAAAACTTACTTCAGTCATTCAATAAAGTGCTTTTAGGGTATGAATTTGGTTACAGCCAAAAAGGCATTACCTTAGTTACAACACTTGATTCGACAATTGATCAAGCTATAAAACTAGATCATCAACGCTTTCAGCAAGTGTTAGCTGAGTTAGTTGGCAACGCTTTAAAGTTTACAGAAGAGGGGGCTGTTACTGTTAAGGCTTGTGTTAGCAATAAGCAATTAACAGTAACAATCGCGGATACAGGTTCAGGGTTAACCAAGCCAGTCAGCAGGTTAACCTTTGATTCATCTAATCAAAATAATCACTTTCAAGGGTTAAGAACAGGCCTTGCAAGGGTGCAGTACATTGTTGATGCTTTTGACGGAAATATTGTGTTTGAAAATACATCGCCAAATGGGGTGCGCGTTACGCTGAAAATGCCCGTTGTGATTGATGAAAGTGCACCTTCGTTAAGTGCGCTGTTACCTAAAAATCTGCATTGTTTAGTTGTTGAAGATAACCCGTTAAACATGCACTTATTAACGCGAATTCTTTCACAACTTAACTACAGCTATGAATGTGCAGAAAACGGAAAGGTCGCCTGTGAGATGGCCACTAAAAACGAATACCAGGTTATTTTTATGGATTTAAATATGCCAATAATGGATGGCTTTAAAGCTATTAAAAAAATACGCATTTTTGACGCTAATACGCCTATTATTGTGGTTACCGCTAATACATCAGAAAGTGATATTGCAATTACTACTCAATTAGGTGCAAATGGGCATGTTTTTAAACCTATCAGCATGCAAGCGTTGGCTGAAGTGTTAATAGGTAGCTTAAACCCTAAATAATAAATTGATCATATAGCGTTATTTTCAGCGTTAATTTAGTAAAAATTATTTGCAATAGGTAATCTAAAACGCTCAATGGGTCTTTTTCAAAGAAAGGTTATATTTGAGAAAATGACATGTATTTTTTCTGTAAGTGGGATACTAATCCGCAATCATACTTAATCATCAAACGTGTCGCTATCTGCGTTATAAAACGCTTATTTAGAAAAATTAAACAACGAAAATTAAACTTGTTATCAACAATGTTTTTTAAATCAAAATCGATTTCTTAATTAGTATTTGTTGAACTTAGCGCATTGATTTACGCTTTTTAATAGAGTTTAGACTAATAGTATTAGCAACCCTTAGGGCAATTAATATCACCCTAAGTATAACAATGAGGTTAGAGTCGAGTAACACTAAAACCTTTGTCTTTTAGCTGCTTAATTAAGCCATGTTGCTCTGGTAAGTGCAGTGCACCTACCGCAATAAATAGTTTTTCGTTATTTAAGCGAGGCACTAATTGCTCAACCCAGTTATTATTGCGATTAACCAGCATGACTTGCTCGCTTATTTCACCGTAATTACTATCGTCAAAGCTCATATTGTAGTACTCGGTAAGCGTATCCATATCGCCATTTTTCCACGCGTTTACTAGCTTAATAAAGTAAGTATTAATGTCGGCAAGTTGCTCGAAGGTTTCTTCAATCATTTCGTTACTTAATAGCGCCATACCATCAAACATTTGTAACTGCTGCTCTAAGGTTTCTAGTTCGCTTATTTTTATATTTTGCTCTTTAGCGTAAGCAAGTACTTGCTTGTCTATGCCTGTTTGATCAGAAAATCCTGCATTTTGAAATTCAATTTGCATCATAGTTACCATTACAGCCCACGGTTTGAAGGTGTTAAACATGGCAATATCAATCGACTTTTTTGCAAAGTAATCTTTAAGCTTTTTGTAGTTTTGTTTTGATAGTTCTGTTTGTAATGTTTTGCCATTTTTTAGCATCATTAATGGCATAGAGCGCTGTTGCATCTCAAATGGAGTAAGTTTACTAATATCCACTTCCACAACCACTTCATTACTTTGTTCAATGGCTTGAGTTATATTTTCAGGCAAGCCTTTCATACTGGCATCACCTACGTGAACAGTGCCAAATAAATAAGATGTTGTGCCGTTTTTTTCTATTTTATATAAAGCTGGTGTTGCAAGGCTATTAAAGCTTAGTACTGTAAGCAGCACCATAATGAAAAAGTAACTAATACGAGGTATCGGTTTCATGATTTGTCCTTCAAATCCTGTTGTTGAGTTAAACAAATACTAACCTAAATTTGCCTATACAGCAGTGCTAAATTCAGTATTTATCAAACGTCTTTTGTGAGGGTATTGGTACTAATGTGCGCTGAGTGGAGTGTTTGTTCTATTTACGTTTTTTGATTTTGTACAGTCGCAAGCCATAATCATTAAAACTATTCGGAAGAGCTAAATACTATCTGTATAAAAAAATTAATTTAATTTTTACTAAAACTCAAAAATTAATCAAACCATAAATGGGGAATATAAGAATAGTGAATTTCTATACTTTAAATTAAAACATAAAAATTCCTTTATGGTTGTATTTAGTGAATTTTAAAACCACTTAATTTGGGTTTTAGTGCTTTTTTTGAATTGAGTTTGGTGTTGACTTAAGCCGCTCAGCGCGGTACTAATACATAACAGAGCGAAAGATGAACTTTCGCAACAGATTATTTAAATTTGGTGTTAATTACATGCTTACAACTGCACTTAAACTAGTCCTGATTATTATCGTGGTGATTATTCCCGCGAGGGCTTTGTAGTGCTGTAAACTTGAGCATTAAAAAGCCCTCCGCACTTAACAGTTCGGAGGGCTTTTTAGTTTTAAGGGTAAAAATTAATTAGGTTGTCACTGAAGAATGAGGATTTATTAATGACAGGCGCAGAACTCACAATCGACTTATTAGCCAAACACGGCGTAAAAGAGGTATTTGGCTACCCTGGTGGGGCCATTATGCCAATTTACGATGCGCTGTATGGTGCGCCAGTCAAGCATTACCTCACTCGCCACGAGCAAGGTGCTGGTTTTGCTGCTGTAGGTTATGCCCGCAGCACAGGTAAATTAGGCGTATGTTTAGCAACATCAGGCCCTGGGGCAACTAATTTAATAACAGCACTTGCCGATGCAATGATGGACTCAGTACCATTATTAGCAATTACTGGCCAAGTACCTACTGCAGCCATTGGCTCAGATGCATTTCAAGAAGTAGATGTACTAGGTATGTCACTTTCGTGCACAAAACACAGTTACATGGTAGAGCGTCCAGAAGATTTAGCCGAAATACTACAAGAGGCCATGCACTTAGCCCAAAGTGGTCGCCCTGGTCCTGTGCTTGTGGATATCCCCAAAGATATTCAAATGGCGCAAGTGCCTTTTAAGCCGTGGTTAGCCGCTGATGAATACTTACCGCAACTTGATTTAAACCAAGTTGCTATTGCAAATCAGTTATTAAGTGAAGCAAAGCAGCCAGTCGCATATGTTGGCGGCGGTGTGCAAGCGGCTGATGCGCAAAATGAGTTAATGCAGTTTTTAAATAAAACGCAGATGCCAGCAGTATCAACACTTAAGGCATTAGGCAGCGTATTACCAGATTATGAACATTACTTAGGTATGCTAGGCATGCACGGTACACAAGCCGCTAATATAGCAGTACAAGAGTGCGATGTATTAGTGTGTATAGGCGCTCGCTTTGATGACCGCGTAACGGGTAACTTAGCTAAATTTGCCGCTAAAGCAAAAGTAATTCACTTAGATATAGATGCGGCTGAAGTCGGTAAACGTAAACCAGCTAAGGCCTCATTAATTGCTGATTTAAAAACGTCATTACCGGCGCTTGAATGTGTTGTAACCCCTAAAGCATGGTGCGATACAAATAAGCAGTTAAGCGTAAAACATGCGTGGCGCTACGACTACCCAGGCGAAAAAGTATTTGCCCCGTATTTATTGAACCAATTAAGCCAGCGTATGCCAAAAACAGGCGTGGTGTGCTGCGATGTTGGTCAGCATCAAATGTGGGTAGCGCAACACATGAAGTTTAGCCACCCAAGCAACCATTTAAGTAGTGGTGGTGCAGGCACAATGGGCTTTGGTTTACCAGCAGCCATAGGTGCACAAGTAGCGCGCCCGGATGATTTTGTAATAACGGTCTCGGGTGATGGCTCAATCATGATGAACATTCAAGAGCTTGCGACTATTCGCCGTAACAACTTACCAGTAAAAATACTGATACTAGATAACCAACGCTTAGGTATGGTTCGTCAATGGCAGGAGCTATTTTTTGAAGGACGTTACTCTGAAACAAACCTTTCAGATAACCCTGATTTTGTTCAATTAGCCGCTGTATTTGGTATTCCTGGGCAAACAATTACACAAGCAAACGAAGTTGACGATGCAATAACTGCATTAGTTAACAGCAAAGGGCCGTACATATTACATGCCTGCATAGACGATAAAGAAAACGTATGGCCACTTGTACCACCAGGGGCTGCAAATGACGAAATGATTACGGAGAAAGCACAATGAAACACAGCCTAACTATTGCATTAAAGAGCCAAAGTATAGCGGTCGAGCGTTTTTTGCGTGTAGTGCGTCACCGTGGTTTTGATCTTACGCATTTTCAGCTCAATATGGATGATGGCCACTATAATGTAGCGATGACAGTTGATAGCGATAAGCCAATCCACTTGTTAACAAGCCAGTTAAATAAGCTGGTGGACGTTAAAGAAATCACTTTACAAAATTTACAGCAGCAAGCTGTGTAATTACTAACAACACCAATTTACGAGTAATTGAATAACAGTTACTCACCAATTTTTAGAATGAGGAATGCCCGCTTACAGAGCGGCAAAACAGAGGTAACTATGGCTAAATTAAGAAGTGCAACAACAACTGAAGGACGTAAACGCGCAGGTGCACGTGCATTGTGGCGCGCAACAGGCATGACCGACACAGACTTTGGTAAACCAATTATTGCTGTAGTTAACTCGTTTACGCAATTTGTACCAGGGCATGTTCACCTTAATCAGCTTAGTGAGCTAATGGCTGAAACAATAACTCAAGCGGGTGGTGTACCAAAAGAATTTAATACCATCGCTATTGATGACGGTATCGCTATGGGCCACGGTGGCATGCTTTACTCACTCCCATCACGCGACCTAATTGCCGACTCGGTTGAGTACATGGTTAACGGCCACTGCGCCGATGCGATGATCTGTATTTCTAACTGCGACAAAATTACTCCTGGGATGATGCTTGCAGCGCTACGCTTAAACATACCGGTTATTTTTGTATCGGGCGGACCAATGGAAGCGGGTAAAACAAAACTTGCTAACATTGATATTAAACTTGATTTAGTCGATGCCATGGTTAAAGGCGCTGATGAGTCAGTAAGTGATGCAGATTCAGAGCAAGTAGAGCGCTCTGCATGTCCTACTTGTGGGTCGTGTTCAGGCATGTTCACTGCAAACTCAATGAACTGCTTATTAGAGGCTATTGGCCTTGCACTACCGGGTAACGGTACAACGCTTGCAACTCATAAAGATCGTAAGCAACTATATATAGAAGCGGGTGCGCGTATTGTTGATTTATGCCGTGAGTACTACCAAAAAGATAACCAAGACGTACTGCCTCGCGCTATCGCTAACAAAACAGCGTTTATGAACTCTATGGTTGTTGATATTGCCATGGGTGGGTCATCTAATACGGTATTGCATTTATTAGCTGCGGCACAAGAAGCCGGCGTCGATTTTGACATGTCGCACATTGATGAGTTATCTCGTAAAACCCCATTTTTATGTAAAGTTGCTCCAGCAACAGCGCAGTACCACATTGAAGATGTGCATCGCGCTGGTGGCATGATGGCTATTATCCGTGAGTTGGGTAAAGCCGGTTTAGTCGATTTATCGGTAAACCACGTGGCGGGTATGACCATGGGGGAGCTTGTTAAAAAGTGGGATGCGACAGATCCAACAAACGAAGCCGCACAAAAGTTTTACCGCGCAGGCCCTGCTGGTATTCGTACTACAAAAGCAATGAGCCAAGAATGCCGTTGGGATGAAGGCGATAACGACCGTGAAAACGGTTGTATCCGCAGTGTTGAGCACGCTTTTCGTCAAGATGGCGGCTTAGCTGTGCTCTCAGGTAACTTAGCGGTTGACGGTTGTATTGTTAAAAGCGCAGGCGTAGTTGACGAAATGCTACATTTTGAAGGCACTGCAGTGGTGTACGAATCACAAGATGATTCAGTAGAAGGCATTTTAAACGACGAAGTAAAAGCCGGTGACATTGTTGTTATCCGTTACGAAGGCCCTAAAGGCGGCCCAGGTATGCAAGAAATGCTGTACCCAACGAGCTACTTAAAATCAAAAGGCTTAGCTGAAAAGTGTGCATTGATCACCGATGGACGTTTCTCAGGTGGTACATCAGGCTTATCTATTGGCCACGTATCGCCAGAAGCGGCAAGCGGCGGTGCCATTGCGTATGTTGAAAATGGCGACAAAATTATTATTGATATTGCAACGCGTGAGATTACGCTTGCATTAAGCGATGAAGAACTTGAAGCGCGTAAGCAAAAGCAACTAGCACGTGGCAAGCTGGCGTACAAACCGGTTGATCGTGAGCGCTATGTATCGTCGGCATTAAAAGCGTATGCATTACTTGCAACCAGTGCGGACAAGGGTGCAGTGCGTGACTTAGAAAAGTTGGAGGAGCTTAGCTAATTATGGTTTCTCAAGAGCTCGATTATTTTCGTGCAATTATTCAAGCAAATATGGAGCCCTTGGCTAAAGTCACTGAGGTCAGTAAAATGCCCGACCTCAGTGCGAAGTTAGGTAATCATGTTTGGTTAAAGCGTGAAGATCAGCAGCCGGTGTATTCGTTTAAACTACGGGGCGCTTTCAATAAACTTAATAAGTTGCCCAAAGGCTCGGTTGTCATTACGGCATCGGCGGGTAACCATGCTCAGGGTGTTGCATTAAGCGCTTCGCATTTAGGGCACAAGGCAACGATTGTGATGCCTGTTACAACGCCAGAGATAAAAGTTAACGCCGTACGTGCTTTAGGCGCAGAGGTGGTATTACATGGTCATCAGTTTGATGTAGCTAAAGCTCATGCGCTTGAACTTACAGAGCAGCGTAATGGCATTTTTGTTCCACCATTTGACGACCCCGACGTGATTGTTGGCCAAGGCACTGTAGCACGAGAGTTAATGCAACAACTCAACGAGCTTGATGCGGTATTTATACCTGTTGGCGGTGGTGGTTTACTTGCTGGTATGGCTGTTTATATCAAGTCGTTACGCCCTGATATCAAAGTCATTGGCGTTGAAGCCGATGAGAGCGCATGTTTACAAGCTGCACTTAAAGCAGGAGAGCCGGTAGAGCTTGACCGAGTTGGCAGTTTTGCCGATGGTGTTGCGGTAAAAATTATCGGCAGTGAAACATTTCGCTTAGCGCAAAAATTTTGTGACGAAGTAATCACTGTGAGTAGCGATGAAATTTGTGCTGCTATGCAAGATATTTTTGTCTCTACCCGCGCAATTGCAGAGCCCTCTGGTGCCCTTGCAACGGCAGGGCTTAAAAAGTGGAGCCAACAATCGGGCTTAAAGGGGCTTCATTTAGCGGCTGTGCTTTCGGGTGCTAATTTAAACTTTGATCGTCTTCGTTATGTAGCAGAGCGCACTGCGCTAGGTGAAAAAAACGAAGCGTTATTAGCGGTTACCATTAAAGAAGAGAAGGGTAGTTTTAAGCAGTTTTGTGCGTCTTTAGGTGGCCGTGCTATTACTGAGTTTAACTACCGCTACGCAGGCCCAGGTGAAGCGCAAATATTTGTAGGTATTGCACTGCGTCAAGGAGAGCAGGAACTCAATGAGCTTAAACAAGATCTAACTAAAAATGATTACGCATTCTGCGACTTATCAGACAATGAACTCGCTAAATTGCACGTACGGTATATGGTTGGTGGTAAAGCACCTGAAAAACTGCATGAACGTTTGTTACGTTTTGAGTTTCCCGAATATCCCGGTGCATTAGCGCGTTTTTTAGATACACTTGGTAACGATTGGAATATCACGTTATTTCATTATCGGAGTCAAGGAGGCTCAATGGGCTATGTTTTAGCTGGCTTTGCTATTGAGCCTAATCAATTTGAGACCTTTAACGAGCATCTAAATGACTTAGGCTATAGCGTGCAAGATGAAACGCATAACCCGTGTTTTACACAATTTTTAACGACGCAATCTCTCTCAGACAAAACCGCAAAGCTCGCTTCAGTTTAACAGCGACTCACCAGTAAGCCCCTTACAAGGGGGCTTGCTTTATCATTTGTTTTACATATAGTTACAGGTAACCACTATATTTTTGAGGAAACTTGGTTGCTACTTAAAGGATTAATACTTGGATTGTGTTGTTTTTGTGGCCAAATCGCGGCGCAAGAATCGGTCACTTTACAATTAAAATGGACACATCAGTTTCAGTTTGCTGGTTACTACATGGCCAAAGAAAAAGGGTTTTATAAAGATGTGGGTCTTGATGTAACCATAAAGCCCGCAGATCTAACAATACCTGATGCGTTTAGTGCTGTGGCTAATGGCAAAGCAGAGTTTGGTGTAGGTCACTCGGGTATTTTAAAAGAACGTATAAACGGCCAACCTTTCGTAGCAATGGCGCCTATCTTGCAATATTCACCTTATTGTTGGATGGTAAGAGACACTTCTGATATTTTTCATCCTCGTGATTTTGTAAATAAGCGCATTAGTAAAGTGAGCCACAACGATAGCAATGAGTTAATGGCTATGCTTACTCGCAGCGGAGTAAATACGCGCTTGCTTAGCGTATATAACGGTGACAACCCAAGCCAAGCCTGGATTGAAAATAGGCTTGATGCAATGCAAGTTTATTTATCTACTGAGCCCTACAATATGACTCAGAGAGGTATATCACATCGCCTAATATGTCCTCAGCGTTACGGCATAGACGTCTATGCAGATATCTTATACACCACCAGGAAAATGTTAAACACATCCCCAGAAACGGTCGAAAGATTTTATCAAGCCAGCCTAAAGGGGTGGCGCTACGCAATGATGAATATGGACGAGGCCATTGCGGTAACCCAAATACTTTACGCACCTAACAAAAGTTTCCATGAATTAGCATACGAGGCTGAAATGCTAAAAGAGTATATTATGCCAGCAACAACCAGTTTGGGGCATATGTCTATTCCAAAGTGGCGCCTAATTGCAGACTTGTACGGTATTCACCAAACTGAGTTTGACAAGGTTAAAGCCAGTTTTATTTATAAATATCAGCGGCCGGAACAAATGGAGCTATCATGGATGTTAATTGCAGCGATGATTGTGAGTGTTATTTCTATACCTCTGTATTTGCGTTTAATGTTTAGTAAAAAAATAACCGTTTAATGGCTGTTAATGTTACTGATACAATTGGCCGCCTTTTAATAAATTAAGCTGTTATGACGTTAGCCGAGCAATTTACTTCACTTGATTCTATTTTAAAGCGGACTCGCGCCTATTGGCAGTGCACCGCTTTTGACTTTGATGCGATCCCTTGGCCTGAACTGCAAGGCATATTAAACAGCCTAACCGATGAGCAAGTAGCGACACTTGATACCAAGCAGAATGAATTAATAGATTTTTTTAATCCGCATATTAAGTTACTTGATGAATTACAGCTATTATGTGAATTACCCCAAGCAGATACCCGCCGATATGATTACCCTTTTTGGATTAGTAATGGCATAAAAGGGCGTAAGTTCGAACAACTTCAAGACTTTGTGTCTGCGTTGCCAAACACAAAATTACCGGTATTAGAATGGTGTGCGGGTAAAGGGCATTTAGGTCGCATGCTGGCATTCAACGGTGCTATACATATTAATAGCCTTGAGCTGCAGGCAAATTTATGCGAACAGGGTCAAAAAAGCGCAAAGCAACAAGGCTTGGCGATACAATTTAGCCAAGTGGATGTATTACATGATGACACTACATTATTCTTTAATACTGATATGCATGCTGTGGCGCTTCATGCATGCGGCGCTTTACATCAAGCTATGATACACAAAGCAATAGCTGCAAACGTACAGCAAATTAGCTTCTCACCGTGTTGCTATCATTTATTCACACCGAACGATTACTTGCCAATGAGCGAGCTTGCCAAGCAAAGTCAGCTTAGGTTAACTCACCGTGATTTAAAACTGGCTCTGCAAGAAACAGTAACAGCACCATCTCGAGTTGATAAAATACGAAAAACAGAACTTGAGTGGCGATTGGGCTTTGATGCGCTGAGGAGGTCAATTACCAATGAGCCGTACTACGTTAGTGTCCCCTCAGTTAATAAGGCGGTGTTCTCAGGTTCATTTAAATCATTTTGTGAGTGGGCGGGGGATAAAAAAGCATTAAAAATACCGCAAACCATTGATTATGTTCGCTTTTTATCTGAAGGCGTCGCTCGAAAAAAGGTGACTGACAGAATTGAACTGGTTCGACATGTGTTCAGAAGAGCAATTGAGGTTTGGCTTGTGCTCGATCGTGCTTTATATTTGCAACAGCATGGCTATCAAGTAAGTCTTAAAACCTTTTGTGAAAAGCAGTTAACGCCTCGGAATATTTTAATTCTTGCCAATAATAACCCTTCCACCCAATAAATAGTCGTTTTGGCTTAATAAGAGATGCAATGAGAAAATTAAAAAATTTGTTCGATAATAATAAAAATTGGGCTGCGCGGACAAGCGAAGCGAACCCAGAGTTTTTTAAAATTTTGTCTATGCAGCAAAACCCAGAGTACTTATGGATTGGTTGTTCAGACTCTCGTGTACCAGCTAATCAAATAGTTGATTTATTACCGGGTGAGCTATTTGTACACCGCAATGTCGCCAATGTAGTTGTACATACTGACCACAATTGCTTATCAGTGATGCAATACGCAGTCGAAGTTTTAAAAGTTAAACACATTATGGTCGTTGGTCATTATGGGTGTGGTGGTGTTCAAGCGGTCCTGAACGATGCAAAGTTTGGCTTTATTGATAATTGGCTTCGTCATGTTGGCGATGTAAAAGAAAAGCACATAGAGCAACTCAACAGTATAAATGAAGAACAGCGATTAAGCCGCTTGATAGAACTTAACGTAATAGAGCAAGTTCGTAATGTATGTCGAACCAATATTGTGCAAGATGCATGGGAGCGAGGCCAAGACTTAACGATTCATGGATGGGTTTATGGTTTAGAAAACGGCCATTTACATGACTTAGAAGCGGTTGTAACGTGTGCAGAGGAAGAGTCAGACAGTTACAAACGTGCAATCCAACATGTATTTAAAAAAGCAGGTTGTGAGTAAATAAATGACGAAAACGGCGGTTGTTATTGGCGCAACAGGTTTAGTAGGATCTGAGCTTTTGACGGCATTACTCAGCTGTGCTGAGTATAGTAAAGTTGTTGCTATAACACGCCGAGCGTTACCACTTTCCGATAAAAAGTTAACTAACCATATTATTGATTTTGAAAAGCTGACTCAATACAGTGAGTTATTTAAAGGTGATGTGTTTTTTTCATGTTTAGGTACGACACTTAAACAAGCAGGCTCTGTTGAGGCACAGCGTAAAGTCGACTTTGATTATCAATTTATTGCCGCGCAACTTGCTTCATGTAATGGTATGAAACACTATTGCTTAGTGTCATCAAGTGGTGCAAATGCAAACAGCAGCAGTGCTTATTTAAAAATGAAGGGGCAGTTAGAGCAAGCGGTTATGCCTTTGGCGTTTAATAAAACGAGTGTTTTTCAACCGTCACTGTTATTAGGGGCGCGGGATCACTTTAGGCTAGCTGAAAAAATAGGCAGTGTTATTTTACCATTGCTTACAAAAGTTGGCGTTTTAAAGCGTTATAAACCCATAACAGGCAAGCAAGTTGCTGTAAAAATGTTATTGGTGAGTTTAAAGCAAGAAGAGGCGCATAAATATTATGTGCTTGATGAGCTATTTGAATAGATATTAATTTCATGTATACATAATAATGTAAAAAAAGCAGCTTAGGCTGCTTTTTTATGCGTTAAATTAATTATTCAACGTCTGTTTTTTCGCTTAGTTGCTGTTCAAGAACTGCCACTTTAGCTTCTAGCTCAGTTAGTTTTTCGCGTGTACGGATAAGTACTTGGCTTTGGATATCAAATTCTTCTCGGCTAACAAAGTCCATCTCAGCAAGCTTGTTTTGTAAAACTTGCTTTGTTTTACCTTCTAGCGTGTTTGCTAAATTTTTTACACCTTGTGGCATATTACTCGTAATTTGCTTAGCAATTTCTTCTAGTTTTGCTGGGTTGATCATAATTGTCCCTTCGGCATTGCCTAAAATGATAATGACTAATATTACCTTATACCCACTTCATTTAACACATGATCATGTTTGCGTAATTAATTATGGCAATCGCTATGCCTGTAGTAATGGTTACGTTAAAATTGCGCGTCTTTTAAATCATTCTGGTCGTTATGAAACTTAATCCAAAACAAGATGAAGCGGTAAAATATATCAGTGGCCCATGCTTAGTTCTTGCTGGTGCTGGCTCTGGAAAAACCCGCGTTATTACAAATAAAATTGCTTATTTGGTACAAAAGTGCGAGTACAAAGCACGTAATATTGCGGCTGTTACCTTTACTAATAAAGCGGCTAAAGAAATGCGTGAGCGCGTATTACAAACGCTTAGTAAGCAAGAGGCTAAAGGGTTATGGGTATCGACGTTTCATACACTGGGTTTAGAAATAATAAAAAAAGAATTGAGCACACTCGGCTTTAAACCTGGTTTTTCGTTATTTGACGATCAAGATACCAATCAGCTGTTATCGGAACTCACCGAAGATGAATTAAAAAAAGACAAAGATTTACTTAAGCTGCTAAAGATGGAAATTGGTAGCTGGAAAAACGAGCTAGTGCTGCCAGAGCAAGCAATACGTGAAGCGCGTGACGCGCAAAAAGCGTTATTTGCACAGCTTTATGCCCGTTATCAAACCCAATTGCGTGCCTATAATGCATTAGATTTTGACGATCTGATTATGATCCCCACATTACTACTGACTAGTAACGCAACATCTCGTGAGCGCTGGCAGCAACGCTTTAAATACTTGCTGGTGGATGAATATCAAGATACCAATACCAGCCAGTATCAGCTTGTAAAGCTACTCGTGGGCGAGAGAGCGCGTTTTACTGTGGTGGGCGATGATGATCAATCTATTTACTCTTGGCGTGGTGCGCGTCCGCAAAATCTTGTTCTTTTAAGTAAAGATTACCCCGGACTTAGGCTTATAAAACTTGAACAAAACTACCGAAGTGCACAGCGAATACTTAAATCTGCCAATATACTCATTGCCAATAACCCGCACGATATAGAAAAAAAGCTATTTAGTGAGTTAGGTTATGGTGAGCCGATAAAAGTGATTGGTTGTCGCGACGAAGAGCATGAGTCAGAGCGTGTAGTTGCTGAAATTATTTCGCATAAATTTATGAAGCGCACAAGCTACAAAGACTACGCTATTTTGTATCGTGGAAATCACCAAGCACGCGGCTTTGAAAAGTCATTAATGAGCAACCGTATCCCTTATAAAATAAGTGGCGGCATGTCGTTTTTCGCGCGTTCAGAAATTAAAGACATAATGGCGTACTTGCGCTTACTCGTGAATCAAGATGATGACAATGCTTTTTTAAGAATTGTGAATACCCCTCGTCGTGAAATAGGTACGGTCACGCTTGAAAAGCTTGGCACCTTAGCTAATGAAAAACATCAAAGTTTGTTTGCTACCTGTTTTGATAACGACCTAGGCTACAGATTAAAAGGGCGAGGTTTTAACGCTTTAGCTGGGTTTGCTCGATGGATTGTCGAATTGTCAGACAATGCGGTACGCAGTGATACGTTAGAGGCGGTGAAAGATTTAGTGCGTAATATTAATTACGAAGCTTACCTTTACGAAACATCGCCTAGTGCTAAAGCAGCCGAAATGAGAATGAAAAATGTCTCTGAATTGTATCGTTGGATCACAGACATGCTAACTGGAGACGCTGATAACGAACCGATGACGCTTGCCGAAGTGGTTAGTAAACTGACACTGCGCGATATGTTAGAGCGTAATGAGGAAGAAGATGAATCCGATGCTGTTCAGTTACTTACATTGCATGCCTCTAAAGGTTTAGAGTATCCGTATGTGTTTATGGTTGGTATGGAAGAGGGGTTGCTACCTCACCAGGTTAGTATTGACGAGGATAACGTAGACGAAGAGCGTCGACTCGCTTACGTTGGTATCACTCGTGCGCAGCAAGAGTTAACACTTACATACGCAAAGATACGCCGTCAGTTTGGTGAAACCTCTGAAACAGAGTTAAGTCGATTTGTGCAAGAGTTGCCGCAAGATGATTTGGCATTTGAAAACAAAAAAGCGCCAAGTTCTCAGGCAGAGCGAATGGAAAAAGGGCAGGCCAGAGTCGCAAACTTACGAGCTATGTTTAAAAAACCTGAGTGAAATCAGGCTTTTTTATAACCAAAGCTGGGCTTAAACTGATTGACTGACGTGTTCTGGCTGTGACTCAGGGCAAGCTAATGTGTGTTGTTTACCAACAAAAAATGACAAACCATGTTTATCTAATAAAGCTCTAAAATTAAGTATAGAAGGCCCTTTCGCTATTACCTTTATTTTTTTGAGCTTAGTGATAGGAAGCACACCTTGCAGTTGCAGATCGTAGCTTTCTTGCTGCAGTATACGTTTACTGAAGGTGGAGCTAAGTAGTAGATAGTCAAAGTTAACATCGGTTAATAAATTCAGTTCACATCTGTCTTTAGCAAAATTATTTAGGCCGACTGAGTACCCTAACAACGATAATTGCTTAAGGTTTTCTAGCTGGGTAGCGCATGCATGGCGAATCTCTTGCTCATCAAAAAGTAAACAAAGCTGGCTTGGGCCACGTTGTTTGTTTAATACATCAATAAATAAAGTAAATTCGTGTTTTTCGAGTAATAAGGCAGAGCAGGGTACTAGTGCCATTGCCACATTGGCGTTTATGGCCTGCGCGTAAGCACACTCTAGCAGTTGTAACTCGACTTTGAGGTGCTGCTCTTTGTCGGTGGCAAATTTTTTCAAAACGTCAAAACTGGTAAACCCTAAAATAGGGTGTTCACCAAATGCTTCAAATAGCGATTCAGATTGTTGTTGCTCATTTAAAGTAATAATTTCTGAGCTTCTAAAATTCATCGGCATTACATCAAGATGATGCAATGCTTTTTGCCTTACATCAGCAATCGATTGAGTGAGTAGCGGGTGAAATAACTCGTAACGATTTTTCCCTGAATTTTTTGCATGGTACATTGCGGCATCGGCATCACGAATAATTTCATCTGTGTGTTTATAGCTTTGTTTAGAGTAATTTATACCTATGCTCGCACCGCTTTGCAGTAAAGTACCTTTAATATTAAAAGGCTTTTTCATTAAATCGATAATACGATTAGCCACATCTTCGGCTTGTTGTGGTTCGGTTAAATGCGTTAGTAAAATAACGAATTCATCTCCACCCAAACGGGCTAATAAATCGTGCTCACGAATACATTGTGAAAAAAGCTCACTCACATTAATTAAGAACTGATCGCCAGCCTGATGGCCGAGTTGGTCGTTAATATCTTTAAATTTATCCAAGTCGATAAATAGCACAGCAAAGTGGCGGTCTGGGAAACGTTGAAAGTGCTGAAGTGTTTTTTCTAACTGAGTCAAAAATAAACTGCGGTTTGGCAAGCTTGTTAACGAGTCGTGATGAGCGTCGTGATAAAGCTGTTGCTCTATTTTTTTACGTTCTTCAATTTGCATTTGCAAATGCATATTGGTTTGTTGCAGTTCTTTTGTTTTTTCGTTTACTCTAAACTCAAGCTCTTGATGGCTTTTTGCAATGGCCTGATTAGCTAGTTTAGTTTGCAAAACAGCCGCTATTTGGTGCGATACAAAGGTAATTAATTCGTTATCGTCTTGGCTGAAAATATGCTTATTATTATATGCCTGGCACACAATAAGACCAATAACACCCTGCGATGTTTTTAAAGGTGCGCCTAGCCAGCTTGTGGCTTTTTGTTTGTTAGGAACGGGGGCTGAACGTTGTACTACGCCACTGTTTAATAGCGCTTGTGCTTTTTCTGGGTTAATAAGCTGCGTTTCTTCTGTGCTTATAACTAATTCGCTATAGCCTTTGGCAAATTGACGGGGCTCAGTGTTTTCTTTGTATTCGTCAACACAGTAAGGGAATGTTATCCAACCTGAGTCTCTGTCATATAAAGCAATGTAGAGGTTTTCTGCGTAGGTAATTGTTTTTATTATGTCATGTATTTTAACGTAAGCGTCATCAAGGTTTTTAGCTTGGGTAGCAATTTCAGATACTTTAAATAAAATTTGCTGACGTTGTAGTGCACGTTTGCGATTGGCAACTTCAAGGTTGAGTGCATCGTTACTTTGAGTGAGTGCGCGTGTACGAATTTTTACTTCTGACTCTAAATATTCACGTTTTTTTACACGCTCTATTGCCGTCGCTAAATAAAGTGACATAACTTCAAGAAGTTGTATTTGCTGAGAGTTATAACTTTGATTTACATCATAGCTTTGCGCGGCTAACACACCAATAATATTTTTTTCTTGGTACACAGGTACACCCACCCAATGCTCAGCGGGTGTCCCTAAAGCTTTGAATAAACCATCAGCGGCAGCGTCTTGCATTTGTTGTTTTGTAAAGTAAGTGGTTTTACCTTCTTTAAAAACGTAACCGGTGGCGCCTTCATCAAAGCTATTAGAGTGATTTAGTGGTACTGCAATGCCATCTTTTTCGTCAGAAAAATAAGAAAGCTCTAACGATTGGCATTGTTGGTTTTGTAAAACAACATAAAAGCTTTTACTAGGCACATACTTTTGTAAAATATCGTGTATAGCGGGATATAATAAGGTTAGCTCTGCAACGGTGCTCGCGCGCTCAGATAATTGGATAAGCGCATTTTGCAAATGGTGTGATTGCTTGTACTTTTCGAGTAGCGTTTTGAGGCGTTTATTTTGGTACGCTAATTTACTCAATGCAGGGAGTTTATCTTCCAATGATGTAACCGATATTATTATTGTATAGTTATTAGACTTATACTTTCACTTTTAGTGCTTAGCGTCAAGCTGATATTCCAATAAAAATAATGGTTAAAGCCGTATTTTAGGTATAAAAAAAGGCTTAACAAGTTAAGCCTTTTTTTATGTATAACGGATAATTATTCTGCTGTCATGAAATCGATTGCTGCGCTTATTTCATCGTCAGAACAATCCATACATGTGCCTTTAGCAGGCATTGCATTAAAGCCGTTAATAGCATGCTCAAGTAGTGTATCTTTGCCTTTGGCAATACGCGGTGCCCAATCGTCTGCAGATTTAGGTGCTCCTAAAGCTCCTGTACCATGACATGCAAAGCACGCAGCCTGATAAACTTGCTCGCCAGAACGAGGCCCTGTAGGCGCAGCAGCTACTGCAGCTTTATCACCTTCAAGGTATACAGCACCAACGGGTGCGAGACGTTTTTTGATTGCATCTTCAGTCATAGAGTTATCATATGGCTGTGCGTATGCTGTAGTTGCTAACACTAATACTGATAATGCTGTTAATTTTTTCATTTTGCCTTGCTCACTTCGATTTGAACGTGATCAATCACGATATAGATGACGGAAATTACGCCGATTATAACTCTCTGAGGCAATTTATAAAATGCTAAGAGGTATTTTTATTACTAAAAACTGACTACTTTTTGCGTTAGCTCAATAAATACCAGTGGCTTAGCGCAATTTTATTACCCTTTGAGCTTGTTCAAATAGTAAGTAAATGCCCATCACAACTATAGTCAGTTTATTTCTAATACGCGATTAACGAGCTTAGCGATCCCGGCATCGGCTTCAATAATTGATTGAGCAAGCATATAAGCAGGTGTAGTCACAATTTTATTGTGCTGGTCAATCACAACGTCATCAACGTCACAGTTTAAATGTGTTGCGCCAAGCGAAGTGAGTGCGGCAGCCGTGTCATTATCATTGCCAATAGTGAGCTTTGCATTATCGTAAATAAATGGAATTAACGCAGGCGCAATACACATATAGCCAGCTGGTTTATTAGCAGTAGCGAATTTTTTACACGCGTTTAATACGTCACTATTAATAGTTGCTTGCGCACCTTTTACAGCAAAGTCACATAAGTTTTTTGCAGCGCCAAAACCACCTGGAACTATTAACGCATCAAACTCATCAATATTGAGGTGGTTAAGCGCTTTTATATCGCCTCGGGCAATACGTGCAGCCTCAACTAATACGTTGCGTTTTTCATTCATTTCCTCACCCGTTAGGTGATTAATAGTGTGAAGTTGCTCTACATCTGGTGCAAAGCACTGGTAGGTTGCGCCGTTTTTAGCTATGTGTAAAAGCGTTAAAATAGCTTCATTAATTTCAGCACCATCGTAAACACCATTTCCAGCTAATAACACTGCTACTTTTTTCATGCTTTTGTGCTCCTTGATTAAATTTATTCAGTCTATAGTTTGAAGTTTAACACGAGCTAAATTGTCTCTTTAAATTAATTTTTGTGTGAAAATTATCCGCGAAGTAAGTTGCAATGCGGCATATACCATTTCACAATTAATACCAATAAAAAAAAGTATAAAGGATCGCTATGATCTTCGATCCATTATGCTAGAATACTCCTCCGGTTATTTAAATGGACGAGAATAACTAAAGTAGGTGATGGCATCAGCAGCCATAAAAAAACCTTTTTCCACATTGGTTTAAAAATAATAAAAAAAGAACTTCGTATTATCTTTTTTAAATTAAAACATATAGTTAATTATTTTTCTAGGCGTTTAAATATGCTTTGGAAGGATTGTTTGTGTCTGTTATCTACATACTTATCCACAGCTTGCTCTTACTTAAATAAAATACCTAGCATTAATTGATAGTCGTTTTATTTTAACCCTTGTGGCATGCTTACAATTATCATAATTTTTAGCATTTAGGATCCAATTTCACCATGGCTCAGATCCCCGAAAACCCACTTATTTTAGTTGATGGTTCGTCGTATTTATTCCGTGCTTATCATTCTCCTCCGCATCTAACTAATTCTAAGGGTGAGGCTACGGGCGCTATTTATGGCGTTATTAATATGCTTAAAAGCCTGATCAGACAATATGATCCTTCGCATATGGTGGTTGTGTTTGACGCGAAAGGTAAAACATTCCGTAATGACATGTACAGCGAATACAAGGCTAATCGTCCTCCTATGCCTGATGATTTACGCACGCAAATAGCACCTATTCACAGTATTATTAAAGCAATGGGTTTTCCGCTTATTAGTATTGAAGGGGTTGAAGCCGACGATGTCATTGGGACCTTTGCGCGAATTGCATCTGAACAAAAACGCCATGTACTGGTTTCGACCGGTGATAAAGACATGGCTCAGCTTGTGAATGAGCATGTGACACTTATTAATACCATGACTGACAGTATTTCAGATCCTGACACTGTGGTTGAAAAGTTTGGTGTTGGTCCTGAACTGATCATTGATTACCTGGCTCTTATGGGCGATAAAGTTGATAACATTCCAGGCGTTGAAGGCTGTGGCCCCAAAACAGCCGTAAAATGGTTGCAAAAATATGGATCTCTGCAAGGTGTAATGGATAACGCAGGCGAAATTAAAGGCAAAATTGGTGAAAAATTAGCAAATGCATTAGATCATTTACCTTTAAGTTATGAGTTGGCGACCATTAAGTGTGACGTTGAGGTTGAATCAGATCTTGATACGTTTAAATTACAAGAGCCAAATAAAGACGAGTTAATTGCGTTATATGGTGAATGCGAATTTCGTCGTTGGTTAGCTGAGCTGCTAGATAACCCAAGTGATGCACAAACTCATTTAGCGGTTCCATCTGATGAGACAGAATTACCAAAAGTTGAAGAGGCTCATTACGAGACTATTCTAACAGAGGCGCAGTTTAATACGCTAATAGAGCAGCTCAATAGCGCTGAGCTTTTTGCATTTGATACAGAAACAACTAGCCTCGATTACATGCAAGCTCAACTAGTAGGCATGAGCTTTAGCGTTAAAGCAGGCGAGGCGGCATATTTACCGGTCGCGCACGATTATCCTGATGCGCCAGAACAACTAAGCCTTGAATTTGTGATGCAAAAGCTTGGACCAATTTTAGCTGACCCTAATAAAGCAAAAGTAGGACAGAATCTTAAATACGACAAAAGCGTATTAGCCAATGCTGGCTATGAACTTAATGGTATTAAATTTGACACTATGCTTGAGTCTTATGTTTTTAACAGCGTAGGTACGCGTCATGATATGGATTCGTTAGCACTAAAATACCTAGGCCATAAAAATATTAGCTTTGAAGATATTGCAGGTAAGGGTAAAAAGCAGCTAACATTTAATCAAGTTGAACTCGAAAAAGCAGCGCCTTATGCAGCTGAAGATGCAGACATAACACTTCGCTTACACGAAGTGCTATGGCCTAAAATTGAGGCGGATGAAAAGCTTAAATCAGTATTTGAAGATATTGAAATGCCATTGGTAAGCGTCATTTCAGATATTGAGCGAACAGGGGTTGCGATTGATAGCAACATGCTTGGCGCGCATAGCCAACGCTTAGGTGAGCGCTTAATTGAACTTGAAAAAGAGGCGTTTGAAATTGCAGGTGAACCTTTCAATTTGAGTTCACCAAAACAGTTACAAGTATTATTGTTTGAAAAACTAGAGCTGCCAATAATTAAAAAAACGCCTAAAGGTGCACCTTCAACAGCTGAAGAAGTACTTCAAGAGCTCGCTCATGATTATCCGTTACCTAAAGTGATTATTGAGCACCGTGGTTTATCAAAACTTAAATCAACATATACCGATAAACTACCCCTTATGGTTAATGAGAAAACGCAACGTGTGCATACGTCATATCATCAGGCTGTAACAGCAACAGGGCGTTTAAGTTCTACCGATCCTAACCTGCAAAATATTCCAATTCGTTCAGAAGAAGGTCGCCGTATTCGAGAAGCCTTTATTGCAGCCGATGGGTATAAGATAGTTGCAGCAGATTATAGCCAAATTGAACTGCGTATAATGGCGCATCTTTCACAAGATAAAGGTTTACTTAATGCTTTTGCGAATGGCCTAGATGTTCATAGTGCGACCGCCGCAGAAGTGTTTGGTGTTGATTTAGATGACGTAACAACAGATATGCGCCGTAAAGCAAAAGCCGTAAACTTTGGTCTTATTTATGGTATGTCGGCTTTTGGTTTAGCCCGTCAGTTAGATGTTCCACGCCATGAAGCTCAACATTATATTGATAAATACTTTGAACGTTTTCCTGGCGTATTAGAGTACATGGAAACAACACGCGAAAAAGCAGCAGAAAATGGTTATGTTGAAACAATATTTGGACGCCGACTACATTTACCTGAAATAAATGCGCGTAACGGAGCCCGTCGTAAAGGCGCAGAGCGCGCAGCTATTAATGCGCCAATGCAAGGCACCGCTGCTGATATAATTAAAAAGGCCATGTTAAGTGTTAATAAGTGGGTGTATGAGCAATCTCCAAATACTGTTAAGTTACTCATGCAAGTGCATGATGAATTGGTATTTGAAATCAAAACTGATTGTGCAGAGACTTATACTGCAAAAATTTGTGAGCTAATGTCACAAGCTGCTTCACTCGATGTACCGCTAATAGTAGAGGCTGACGAAGGTGAAAATTGGGAACAAGCCCACTAAATTCTATAAACAATAAAAGCGCCGATAGGCGCTTTTTTTATGTGTATTAAAAATATGAGTAACTTATTCTTCAATTTTTTATAAACAGAATTTAGTTAAAAATAGGTTAAAATAGGTAATTATTTATGCTAAATGGTTACATGTTCGTCAATTCTAACTATTAATGCAGAATATGATTGTATTTTTATGCGTGCTTTTGTTAAAGTCCCGCCCGTCCTACTCTGTGGGACATCCTGTTGATGATGCGTCTGTAAAGATGCAACAAATTGTTAGCAACTCCCCAGTTTGCTATATCGGCCTAATAACCTTTTATTAGGCCGTTTTTTATTATGCGCTTTTCAGTTTTCTTGCTTCATTCTAATGTGATCATTCTTATGCTCAAATGTCGTAGTTATATCGGGTATTAATTGCGATATTGTAATCTCATGTTTTAGTATGGTTTAAGCTATTTCTAAATGATAGTATCCAATGAGATTTCTCTTGATTTATATATTTAAAGGAGTGCGTTATGTTTAAAGCGTTAGCTATTACAGGCCTTTCGTTATCAAGTTTATTTATGTCTAATTTTACCTGTGCCAATTGGCAGTTAGACAACGATAAAAGCCAGATAAGCTTTGTTTCTATAAAAAAAGACACCATTGCTGAAGCTCATCACTTCACTGCGATCGAAGGCAAGCTTAGCGACGAGGGTGAGTTTAATATTCATATAGATTTAGCATCGGCAGAGACGTTTATACCTATCCGTAATCAACGGCTTACAAGCCTGTTATTTGAAGTAAATACTTTTCCAGAAGCCGTACTAACAGCTAATTTGAAACAGTCGTTATCAACAATTAAAAAACCGGGCAGTTACGTGCTAAAAGGAATTAGTGCTGAGCTTAATTTTCATGGCAACAAAAAATCACTCGTAATTGATGTGCTCGTAAATAGCAACAAAAGTGGTGATTTGACGCTGGCTTCATTTACGCCAGTTATTATAAATAGTGGCGACTTTGGTGTGACAGAGGGGGTTAAACAATTACAAGAACTTGCTGGTTTACCTTCTATTGCAACCGCTATCCCCGTTTCATTTGCATTAACACTTAAAAAACAGTGATTTCGCTTAATGAGCTCAGTAAACAGTTAAGTGAGCCGAGTAAGCCCTTTGATAGCTGGCAACCCTCGCATTGTGGTGAGTTGCCAATAGTTATAAACGACCAAGGTGAGTGGTTTTACGGTGGTAGTAAAATAACAAGGGCGCCTATGGTTAAGTTGTTTGCTTCTGTGTTGTGCAAAGAAGATGAATATTTTTATTTAAAAACACCTATCGAAAAAATTAAAATTACAGTAGTAGATGCGCCATTTATTATTGTTGACTGGTTTTTAGAACAGACATCTGAAGGCGAGGCATTATGTTGTATTGATAATTTAGCCAGGCAGTGGGTTGTTAGTCAGCAGCAGCCTCTGCAGGTAAAAAGTTATAAAGGCGCTAAAGTGCCTTATTTAATTTTACCTTTTGGCTGTAGTGCACGCATTTCAAGAAGTGTATTTTATCAGTGGGCTGAAAAAGCCGAGTCTGATGAGCTCGGCTATTTTATTCGATCTTCGGGTGAGGCGTTTTACTTAACTTAGCTTGCGGTACTGGTGTCTGAACTACTTTCGTCAGATGCTTTGTCTGCTGGCGGTACTGCGATCACGGGGCCTAAAAACCACTCGTCTAGTTTTTTCGCAACTTCTGGTAATCCAGTGCCTTTTAAAGACGAAAAAGCATGAACAGTAATATCGCCATCAAGTGCGCTTAGTTCACGTCGTACCTGAAGTACTTGGGCTTTGCGCGCACCTTGTTTTAGTTTGTCTGCTTTAGTTAATAAAGCTAATACAGGAATCTCACTGCCTATTGCCCAGTTAATTAAGTCTCGGTCTAAATCTTTTAACGGATGACGAATATCCATTAAAACAACAATCCCTTTTAAGCTTTGGCGCTTTTGAAGATATTCACCTAGTGACTTTTGCCACTTTTTTTTCATTTCAATTGGTACTTTAGCAAAGCCGTAACCGGGTAAATCTATTAACCGCATGTTATCAACGTCGGCTAACTCAAACGTATTAATTAATTGAGTTCGGCCAGGGGTTTTACTTGTACGTGCTAATTTTTGATCGGTTAATGCATTTAGCGCACTTGATTTACCTGCATTAGAACGACCCGCAAACGCAACTTCAATTCCCGTATCAGCAGGTAATTTAGTGATGTCTGGAGCGCTTGTAACGAAAGACGCGGTATTATATTTGATACGAGATTTGAGCACAGGCTCTCCTAAAACTTTAAAAGTAACGTTAAGTAAACCAAATTTACTTAGGGTGCGTATTTTATACTATAAAGTATGTATTAAAAAGCGTATTTGAGTACCTAAAAGCACTGGCTGTGGTACATTTAAAGCATATTAAAGCTTCACCTTAGTCAAAACCCTGTAAATTATAAGCTTAATATGTGTAGAAAACGTGCCAGAGAATTTATTATCGTGTAGAATATATGTATTGCAACATCATGATTGTAGATGATACAGGGTCGGGAACAGAGAATTCACCATGAAAAAAATAGCACTATCTTTAACAATACTGCTTGGTGCGTTGTCAGCAAGCAACGCAACAGCATTTGATGGCGATGTAAACGCAGGTAAACAAAAATCAGCAACGTGTGCGGCATGTCACGGCCCAGACGGCAATGCGCCGGTTAATATTTACCCTAAAATTGCAGGCCAACACCCAGATTATATCCTCAAGCAATTGCAGGAATTTAAACTAGGTATGACTTCAGGCGGAAAAGAGGGCCGTATGGATCCTGTTATGAGCGCAATGGCAATGCCATTAAGCGAACAAGACATGAAAGATCTGTCAGCTTATTTTTCGTCATTAAACATGTCAGAAGGTTCAACACCTAAAGACGTCGTTGAAGTAGGCGCAATGCTTTACAAAGCGGGTGATGCAGAGCGAGGAATTCCTTCATGTGCTTCATGTCATGGTCCTCGTGGTAACGGTTCATCGTTAGCTAAGTTTCCAAAAGTATCTTTTCAGCACCCAGAGTACATCAAGTCTCAGCTTGAAAAGTTTCGTAATGGTACTCGTAATAATGACCTTAACGGTATGATGGGTGATATAGCTAAAAAGCTAACAGACAAAGACATTGAAGTGCTTTCTAAGTACTTAGGTGGTTTACACTAAAGTCGTATATATCTAAATTTAGATACCAACTACAGTGTAATATGAAAAAAAAAGCAACCTCGGTTGCTTTTTTGTGTCTGAAATTGGCGATATTGTCTTTTACTTTGTGAGACATTGACCATGCCGGTGTATGGTAAAAGTCTTATTTTAAACGTCTTTTTTTTGTTAAGTTATTGTTATTTAAATAGGCTTTTATTTGAACATAGGTGCAATGTAAGAAAAAAGATATAAACCAGTTGTAACAAAATTATTAACGAGTAAATTAACACCTGTCGCAAAAAACAATAAAAAAATGGAAACAGCTATAAGGACAGTAGCGCGGCACGACTACATAGCACAATGATAGTGCTACTAAAGGAAATACTACAAAAGTGTCAGGATGACCGAAAATAATAAAATAACTCATGGAAGTTTAATAATAAAAACAAAATGGAATGAAACAAGGAACGTAAAAATAATAACAATACGGACAGATAATAATAAAAATAACAAAGACTAAAAAGTCGAAGGGAGAAGTGTCCATTCAATGGCGCTCAGATTAGTAGGCGGTAGAGATGTTTTCTCTACCGCCTTTTTATTTGTCCTGTTACAATACCCACCGTTTAGCAATTTGCTAGTGCGTAATTTTAAAGAGTAGCCCAACCTCTTAAGCGCAAACTGAATTCTTCTGGCTTTGCCAGCATTGCGATGCCTATTAATTTGCGCCTCGCTCAAAACCTCTTAAGTGAGATGATCAAGATATGAGTAGAAAGAAAAAGTCACGTAAAATCCCATCAAATGGACCTGTTCGCTTAAGCCAAGATAAGCTTAAAGAAATGCGTGCGTTAAAAGAGCAGCGTGTTAAAAAAACCAAAGGTGCTAAGCCAGGTTCGCGTAATGCGCCAGATTTGCTTGAAGAACAAAGCCAAGCATCGCATTCAAGTTCAAGAGATAAGCGCATTGGTAGTAAAAAGCCGGTGTCTTTAGTGCCTGTTGCTGCTGAACCAAAAGTAGAAATGAAACGTAACTTAAAACCAGCTGTTGAACTTAAGAAAGTTATTCAACCAGAGCTTTCGCCAGAGCAAGAGCTTGAAGAGCTTGAAAATGATGTGCGTTTACTCAAGCTAGTGGAGCGTCATGAAGGCGGTGAGATGCTGACTGGTAAAGATGCGAAGTACTTCAATAGCCGCATTGCTCGTCATCAGGTTCTATGTAAGTTATTAGGCCTTGAAGACGAAGATGAGTTTGATGATGAAGATGATTTTGGCGAAGAGAGCAATTCAGACTTCGACCAGTATTTATCAAATGATCTTGCCAGTGAATGGTTAGACGATGATGAAGACGAAGATAAGTAATTAAGGGTATTTAATGAGTACTGCAGTTATCGTGGCTTTATGTTTAGGCGCTATCATTATAGCTGGTTTGGCATTTTATGCGGGTCAGTTGTTATATAAGTTAAGTGCGCAAAAAAAGTTAATAGCTAAAACACAAGCTGAGCAAAAGCAAAAGCTTGCAGCGTCTCGTTTAAAGCGAAATGCTAAGCTTGCCGACAGTATTCATTTAATAGCGCGTGCAATGAATGAAGAGCAGTGTGAGTTTTCAGAGGGATGTTTGCGCGTTTGGGTGCTTATGTCGCAATACGGTTTTGAAGACGAACGAGATTTAACCACACAGTATCCTGGTATTTATAAAATGTACCAAGTGGTAAAAGAAATGCCTACACACGACGCACGTAAAAAATATTCTAAAAAAGAAATTTTTAAGCAAGACACTGCGCGCTGGCGTGCAGAGGAAAGCTACAGTGATGAGATTAAGGCCGATTGCGTTAAAATTATTTCTGAGTTCAAAGCTGCCCCAGGTAGTGAAAACGTGGTATTTAATTAAAGTAGCGTAAAAAACATAAAAAAGCATACCTAGGTATGCTTTTTTTGTGCCCATATTATACCAATCCGCAATAATACTTAATCATTTTACGGGGCTAAACGTGTCGTTAAATGCGGTAAATAATTCTTATTTATAACAACTAAATAGCGAGTTTTTTGCCTAGCTATCAATACGTTTTTCCAGCCTCAAAATAGATCGCTTAATTAAGCGAATTAGTATCATTTGATGAGTGGATTAAATCACCCGGGAAAAACGCGTTGCGTTGATTTGATTTTGTAAGTGAGCATCAAAGCACATGCAAATGATACGAATAAATAAGTTCCCCCGTGGTGTGACACGTATGTGGTTGTTTTCAATAATCACCATTTTATCGTCTATAAGTGGTTTAAGTGAAGTCAATGCGCCTGCAAAGTAGCTATCAAACTCAATATGATACTTCTTAGCAAACTCATCTATATTTAGTTCAAACTGACAAATAAGCTGCTTAATAGCATCAGCTCGAATAACATCATCATGGATTAAATGCATGCCTTTACTAAGTGCGCAGCCGCTTTGCGTTTCAATACTATGGTAGTAATGCTTCAGCTCCTTTTTATTTTGCAAAATAGCCGTGCCAATTTGTGAAATAGACGATGCACCTAACCCTAATAAATCACAATTACCATGTGTGGTATAACCTTGAAAATTTCGATGCAATTTGCCTTCATTTTGTGCGACAGCCAGCTCATTGTCTACTTTCGCGAAGTGATCCATACCAATAAACTGATAACCCGCTTTTGTCATCTGCTCTAAGGTATTTTTAAACATAGTTAGCTTATCGTGCGCATCTGGTAAGTCATGCTCTTTAATTTTGCGTTGTGCGGCAAATCGCTCTGGTAAGTGAGCATAATTAAATACCGACACACGATCAGGACTAAGCTCAATGAGTTGCTCTATTGTTTGTTTAAAGCTGTCGGGTGTTTGCAGTGGTAGGCCGTAAATCATATCGGCGTTAATTGATTTAAAGCCCAATTCACGTGCCTGAGTAATTAACTGTTTAACGTTATCTGCATCTTGAGGACGATTAACTGCAAGCTGCACGTCGTCATTAAAGTCTTGAATCCCAAACGACACTCGGTTAAAGCCAAGCATTCTTAAATCAACCAGCATATTTTCAGCAAGCGAGCGTGGGTCGACTTCAATACCGCGCTCAGTTGTGCTGGTAAAGTTAAAATGCTGTTCAAGTAGCGTAATTAAGCGCTTCATTTGTTGGGGTGTTAAAAAAGTCGGGGTACCTCCACCTAAATGCAGTTGCTCAACGCTGTAGTGCTTAAATAAAGGTGCGTGTGCGGCAATTTCTTTTGCTAAAAAGTCTATATAAGTATCGGCTTTTGATTGGTGGCGAGTAATAATTTTATTACAACCACAGTAGTAACAAAGCTGACTACAAAATGGAATATGGATATATAAAGAAAGCGAACGAGATTGAGATGACTCTACGGCGCTGATTAAATCGTGTTTATCGTATCCTTCACTCAGAGATAAAGCGGTAGGATAGGATGTATACCGCGGACCAGATACATTGTATTTATTAATGAGAGCTTGGTCCCATTGAGGAAGTTTTATCATCACGCACACCTGAGTTTTAAGTAGAGCCGTGATTATAAAAAAGTAACTGAGGGGGGATGTTGATCTATAACAAAAAAGGTGCCAAAGCACCTTTCAATCACAACGTATTACACTTTAATACGTGACAGTATGCGCATCTTTTAAATACTGAAAAAGCTCTTTATAGCCTTTACCTGGCTTTTCAGCTTTTACTTCTTTTGCAGCATTGCGCACTAATTGACGCATTTTTTGACGATCTAGCGAAGGGAACTGCTCAATAGTTTCGTTTATCAGGCTGTCGCCTTGTTCTATTAAGTCTGAGCGCAGTTGCTCTATTTTTTTAACCAATACTTCAGCTTGGTTATTTTTATTAAGCATTACATCGATAATAGCTTTTATATCTTCAATGTTTTCTACTGTGCGAAGCGTTTTTGCGATGTAATTTAAGTGACGGCGGTATGCATCACTTTTATTGCTAATTTTATCAGCAACAACCATTGCTTCTTTTAAATCGTCATTTAATGGTAGGCGCTCACGCTGCTTTTTACCCATTTTGGCAATTTCAGAACCTAACTGATGAAACTCTTGCGCTTCGCGCTTGAGCTCTGTTCTTGATACGTATTCAATTTCTTCTTCAATTTCAGCAGGCTTGCCTTTTTTCTTCGCCATGGGGTGCTCTTAAATAAAAATAACTGGCGCCATTATACGCGATTCTTTTAGTGATTAATATTAGCTGATGTGGTGCAGTGAGTGTGTTAGCATTTAACTATAAGAAATGCATGCATTATGCCTCTAAGGCTCAGGACTTAATTTATGAAAAGCCAACAAAACGATCCAATTTATTCTCAAATATCGCAGGTTAAAGATGCGGTAGCCGAAGTACTCGAACATGCTAAAAAATTAGGAGCTACAGCAGCTGAAGCTGCAATGTCTAGCACGTCGGGTTTATCGGTGAGTACACGAATGGGTGAAGTAGAAACCATTGAGTTTAACCAAGATGGTGGCCTGGGCATTAGTGTTTATGTTGGCAATAATAAAGGCTCTGCCTCAACGGCTGATTTAAATCCTAAAACATTGCGCACAGTAGTAGAAAAGGCCATTGATATTGCAAAGTTCACATCAGACGATCCATTTAATGGGGTTGCCGATAAAGAGCTACTTGAGTTTAATCCACAAGATCTTGATTTATACCATCCGTGGGATGTTAGCCCAGAACAAGGTATTGAGCTTTGCCATACTGCCGAGCAAGCAGCTTTAAATGCTGATGAACGTATTGTAAATTCTGATGGCGCCAGTTTTTCATCGCATCAAGGGCTTCGTGTTTATGGAAACAGCCATGGTTTAATTGCTGGCTTTCCGCGTACTCGTCACAGTATCAGCACCATGGTGATTGGTAAAGATGGCGAACAAATGCAACGCGATTCAGCATACACGGTTGCCCGCGATCAAGCAGGTTTAACTGATGCTGCGGCAGTCGGGCTTGAAGCTGCATCAGAAACATTGGCTAAACTAAACAGCCAAAAATTAGGAACAATGAAAGTCCCTGTTGTATTTAGGGCTGATATTGCAAACTCATTATTTGGCCATTTAGTGTCAGCGATTGGTGGTGGCGCACTTTATCGTAAGTCGAGCTTTTTACTCGATAGTTTAGGAACACACGTATTTAGTCATTGTGTAAATATTGCTGAACGTCCACACATGTTAAAAGGGTTAGCTTCATCACCGTTTGACAGCGAAGGTGTTAAAACGGTTGATCGTGAAATAATCCAAGGTGGTGAGTTACAAACTTATTTATTAGCAAGTTACGCCGCGCGTAAAATGAACATGACCCCTACAGGTCATGCAGGCGGAATTCATAATTGGTTAGTAGAACAAACGCATAACGATTTAAAAGCAGTGTTAAAAACAATGGGTACCGGCTTGTTAGTTACCGAGCTTATGGGGCAAGGTGTAAACACAGTAACAGGTGATTACTCTCGCGGTGCTGGTGGTTTTTGGGTTGAAAACGGAGAGATTCAACATCCCGTTAGTGAAATTACGATTGCCGGCAATTTAAAAGATATGTTCAAAGGTATTTCTGCTATTGGTGGCGATATTGAGCGCAGAGGTGGTATTCAAACTGGCTCTGTTTTAATTGAGCAAATGCAAATAGCAGGTGCTTAATACCTAATTTACGCTTACTTATGGGCACACTTATATTTACTGCAATGCCGCTAAATTTAAGTGTGTGAATAAGTACGATTTGAGATGTTTAATGGCTAAAGATAGATACGCACCAAAACCACTCACCGATATTATGGCGGGCCTAAACAACCGTCTGTCGGCTTATGCTGGTAAAAGCCAAGCTCTCGATACTCAGCAAACTTTACTTAAAGACTTTTTAGGCCCTAAATTAGGAGATAAATGTCGCGTAAGTAATTATCGCGATGGCACGTTGATGATTGAAGCGGTATCGGCCCCGATAGCGCTTAGGCTTAATTATTTAAAAATGGATATGCTATCGCACTTTAGGGCCGCAGGTATGGCTGAACTGGGGCAAATTAAAATTACAGCTAATCCTCAGGCCACTCAGCGATTAAGTACGTCAAACAAAACAGCTTCAGCCGCCGTCACCAACTCGCGTAAAATGAGCGAACAAACAGCCGATTATTTAAATGCGATTGCCGACTCAGCACCTCCTTCATTAAAAGAGAAGTTACAACGTTTGGCCTTACACGGTAAAAATAAGAGCTAATTACCAACTGCTTTATTAAGCTATTGATAGGGTAATTTAGAGTGCTCATCTCATTCAAAATACTTTGTTACATATTCTATTTCAATGTTCTCAAAATCAGGTTTATTATAGCGCTATTGCACTCAATGATAAGTGTAAGTTGATGCCCATTCCATTAAGTAAAAGCTGACTGCTATCTTGTTAAAGAGCTTAATGGAGTTGGTATGAGCAATTTATAAAATTGACTAACAAATGGATTAATTATGAATAAAGTAACAATGGCCGCTGCGAGTATTGCACTTGCGCTTGGCTTAGTAGGTTGTGGCGAAAAACAACAAGAAACTCAAGTAGCCGACACTCAAGCAGCAACAGCACCAGCAGAGAAACCGTTAGAGCTAGGTATTGAATTGGCTAATATGGACAGCTCAGTTCGTCCGCAGGATGACTTTTACTATCATGTAAATGGAACTTGGTTAGCAACAACTGAAATCCCAGGTGATAAGTCTAACTATGGGTCTTTTTCGCAATTATACGATGAGTCGCAAAAAGCGATGAAAACGGCGCTTGAAAACGCAGCTGCCAATAAGTCGGCTGAAAAAGGCAGCGACGAGTATAAAATTGGCGCGTTTTATAAAAGCTATATGAATAAAAACGCCCGTAATGAGCTTGGAATTACCCCGTTACAACCGTCGCTAGATAGTATTGATAGCATTGAGTCTAAATCTGATTTAATTAGCCTTATGGCGTCTATTCAACAGCAAGGTGGTACTTTACCGTTTGGTTGGTTTATTAACAACGATGCTAAAAATTCAAGCGAATATGCATTGTACTTATCGCAATCAGGTCTTGGTTTACCTGATCGCGATTACTACTTAAAAGACGATGAGAAGTTTACTAAAATTCGCGCCTCTTACGAGCAATACATGACTGATGTGTTGGCTAAAGCGGGTGTAAAAGAGGCCGCACAAGCTGCAGTAAATGTACTTGCCTTTGAAAAAGCCATTGCTGATGCGCAGTGGAGCCGTGTACAAAGCCGTGATGCAACTAAGTCGTATAATAAAATGACTGTAGCCGAGGCGAATAAATTAGCCGGTGAGCTTGATTTAGCTGCATTTTTTAAAAATGCAGGTGTAAACACCGCTGATATTATTGTGCGTCAGCCTAGTTATTTCGAAGCGCTGGGTAGTATTTATCAAAACACGGACTTAGAAACGTGGAAAAACTACCTTAAGTTTCATTTTGTAAGTGGCTATGCTCAGTTGCTAAATGATGATTTAGTTGATCTTAAATTTAACTTTTATAGCACCACTTTACGTGGCGTAGAAGAGCAAGCGCCACTTTGGAAAAAAGCCGTTGATGCCTCTAATAGTGTGCTAGGTGAAATTTTAGGTAAAGTATACGTTAAAGACAACTTTCCGCCTGAAGCTAAAGCGCGTATGGAAGAGCTGGTTGATAACGTAATTAAAGGTTACAGCGTTGCAATTGAAGGTCTTGAGTGGATGGGACCTGAAACAAAAATTGCAGCACAAGAAAAACTAGACAAATTTATTCCTAAAATTGGTTACCCTGATAAGTGGAAAGACTACTCTGAACTAGAAATTAATTCAGACGAACTGGTAGGTAACTACATTCGTTACAGTCAATGGGCATATAAAGATATGATTGCCAAATTAGGCAAACCTGTTGACCGTTCAGAGTGGTACATGACACCGCAAACAGTGAATGCCTACTACAACCCGGTAAACAACGAAATTGTATTCCCTGCTGCCATTTTACAACCGCCATTCTTTAATTTAGAAGCCGATGATGCTGTCAATTACGGTGCAATTGGCGCCGTGATCGGCCACGAGCTAGGCCATGGTTTTGACGACCAAGGTTCTAAATACGACGGCGATGGTAATTTACGTAACTGGTGGACTGAAAGCGACCTTAAGCAGTTTGAAGAGCGTTCAGGTGCGTTAGTTGAGCAATTTAACAAATACAAACCGTTTGACGATGCGAATGTAAACGGCGAGCTTACGCTTGGCGAAAATATCGGTGATTTAGGTGGGTTAACTGTCGCGTATAAAGCATATCAGCTATCATTAGGTGACAATAAAGCACCAGTTATTGATGGTTACACTGGTGATCAACGCTTCTTTATGGGGTGGTCGCAAATTTGGCGTCGTAACTACCGCGATGAAGAATTACGTAACCGCTTAATGACCGACTCGCATTCACCAAGTCATTACCGTGTAATTGGTATTTTGTCTAATATGCCAGAGTTTTACGAAGCGTTTGATGTAAAAGAAGGCGACAAAATGTATATCAAACCAGAAGACCGCGTAAAAATTTGGTAATTGATATTCTTTTGGCTAACTTAGTAAAAACCAGCAAGTGTTTAGCTTGCTGGTTTTTTATACTAATAACATTGCTGCTATTGCATGAGGATTTTATACATCCAGCTTTCATTACTTAAAATGTTTTTATATAAAGCCAGTTGGTTTTGAGCCCGCTCTAAATTATGCTCTGCATGAGTGGTTTTAAAGTACACATCGTTATTTAAGTAATCTGTTAAAAACCGCACACTAAGCATTAAAGGCATAATTTTAGCACCAAGCAATAAGCTTGATTGCTCTGTATTACTCATAAGAGGCTGAAGGGGAGCGAGGTAACCCTTAACGAGCGCCTCAAAAATCTCTTTTCGAATAATAACCTTATCAAGGTTCGTCGAATCCTCTGTTTCTGCAGAGCAAAATGTACGTACCATATCGCCAAAATCATACAGTAAAAAACCAGGCATGCAGGTGTCTAAATCAATAACAGCTTTCGCTTTATGGGTTTTACTGCAGTACAGCATATTATTTATTTTAGTGTCGTTGTGGCAAACGCGAACGGGTAAATGTTGAGTTATGGTTTTAAGTTCGTTCACTAAGTGCTGCTGCGATAAGCAATATTCTATGTCGTTTTTACAGCGGTTAAGCCTTCTTTTATTACTATTCGTCATTGCTGTATTTAGCTGCTCAAAGCGCATTGTCAGATTATGAAAATCATCAATAACAGTATGTAGTGTGGCTGTATCAAAGTCGTGTAAGGCGCTTGCAAAAGTACCAAAGG
Organism: Pseudoalteromonas sp. S408; assembly: GCF_005886645.1. NCBI lineage: Bacteria > Pseudomonadati > Pseudomonadota > Gammaproteobacteria > Alteromonadales > Pseudoalteromonadaceae > Pseudoalteromonas > Pseudoalteromonas sp. S408. Next base: position 39,194 of record NZ_PNDY01000016.1, read on the forward strand.
CTAAAGCGGCTTGATGTGCTTGCGCTGGATTTTTAACCACATCTTCACTGTAACTGTGCTCAATAAAGTTAAGTACACGATACGGCTCTTCATTAAGCATGGTTAAATATTCGTTGTTGCATGTATTGATGTGCTTAACAATATCGAGTGGATAGTTATTTTGCTGCTGCTTAGTATTCAGATGTTGCTCAATAAGTTGTGCGTTACTGACAAGTTGAGCAGGGTGTTTAAATACATGGGTGTTAAGCTTTTGCACAATAAATCGCTGATCAAAATGTGTTAGTAGCCATGTGCTGTTGATATGGCCGCTACTTATGGTACTCAACTGAGTTGATTCAGGGTTGAGTTTTAGCAGTTTACTTAACGTATTTTGTACAGTGGTATTCATTGTAACTCACTTAATCAGGCGTATCGAGATTGCAGTTTTTCAATTATTTCAGCATTAGCTGCGGGGAAGTCATAGTTAGTTAACTCACTAATATTTACCCATTCACTAGGTTGCCCTTCAGCGCCATGTGCTTGACCGCTAAAGTTACTGACAACGTGGATATCGAGTCTCACGCATTTGTCGCCATAATCGTGTTCAATTACCATGAGTTGGCTAGAGCTGTGGATAGTAATACCTACTTCTTCAATTAACTCACGTTTTAGCGCTGCAAATACACTTTCACTTGCTTCAACTTTACCACCAGGAAACTCCCATAAGCCACCTTGATGCTGCTCGTTTGCACGTTTACAGATAAATATTGCATTATTTTTTTTAATTACACCAACGGCTACATTTACTATTTTTGTTGTCATATTTTTATCCCATAAAAAAAGCGACGCAAGCGCCGCTTTTTAATTACTTACAATGCGTCGTTATTTTAATTTACCACAACATTGCTTGAATTTTTGACCCGAACCACAAGGACACGGATCGTTGCGGCCAACTTTTGGCTCTGTTCTTGCCATAACCGTAGCACTTGGAGGTGCTTCGCCGCCTACGTGCTCAGCTTCTTCGTGTTGGTACTCGCGAGGTGCATTTTCACTCTTACGGTGTTGCTCTTCTACTTTTTCAACATCTTCTTCAGCGCGCACTTGTACTTTACTTAAAATACTCACTACATCAACTTTTAAGTTTTCAAGCATTTCAGAGAACAGTTCAAACGATTCGCGCTTGTATTCTTGCTTAGGGTTCTTTTGTGCGTAACCACGTAAGTGAATACCTTGACGTAAGTGATCCATCGCCGCAAGGTGATCTTTCCAGTGTTGATCAAGACTTTGCAGCATAATTGCTTTTTCGAATTGACGTAGAACTGAGTCACCAACCTGCTGCTCTTTTTGCTTGTAAGCTTGATCAACGGCTTCTTCAATACGCTCACGAAGCTTTTCTTCGTATAGCTTATTGTCGTCTGCTAACCATTGAGTGATAGGCAGCTCAATTAAGAAATCTTGTTTTAAGCGCTCTTCAAGACCCGGTACATCCCACATTTCAGCAAGGCTTTGTGGAGCAATGTATTGATCTATTGTATTGCTGAGTACGTCACCACGAATTGCAGTGATAGTTTCTGAAATATCACCTTCTTCAAGTAACTCGTTACGCTGAGAGTAAACAACACGACGTTGATCGTTTGCTACGTCATCGTACTCAAGTAGTTGCTTACGAACATCAAAGTTACGCGCTTCTACTTTACGCTGTGCGTTTTCAATTGCGCGGTTAACCCATGGGTGTTCAATTGCTTCACCGCGTTGCATGCCTAGTTTACGCATCATGTTAGTCATGCGCTCGCCGGCAAATATACGCATTAGCGCATCGTCCATCGATAAGTAAAAACGGCTAGAGCCTGCATCACCCTGACGACCAGAACGACCACGTAATTGGTTATCTATACGGCGCGATTCATGGCGCTCAGTGCCAATAATATGCAAACCGCCAGCGTCAATAACAGCATCATGACGAAGTTTCCATGCTGCTTTAATTTCAGCAATTTTTTCATCAGTTGGGTTATCAAGTTTTTCAACTTCGCTATTCCAGTTACCACCAAGCACAATATCGGTACCACGACCGGCCATGTTAGTTGCAATAGTTACTGTACCAGGTAGGCCAGCATCTGAAACGATATCGGCTTCTTGTGCGTGGAATTTAGCATTAAGCACGTTATGCTTAATTTTCTCTTTGCGTAAAAACTGCGATAAGTACTCAGAGCTTTCGATTGATATAGTACCTACAAGTACAGGCTGCCCGCGTTCTTGGCAGTCTTTAATATCAACTAAAATAGCTTCGTATTTTTCTTCTTGCGTTAGGTACACTAAATCAGCGCGATCATCACGGATCATTGGTTTATTAGTTGGCATAACAACGGTATCTAAGCCGTATATTGACTGAAATTCAAATGCTTCAGTGTCGGCTGTACCAGTCATACCCGCTAATGTTTCGTACAAACGGAAATAGTTTTGGAACGTAATAGAGGCCAATGTTTGGTTTTCGTTTTGAATTTTTACACCTTCTTTAGCTTCAACAGCTTGGTGTAAACCTTCAGACCAACGGCGACCTTCCATTGAGCGACCGGTATGTTCATCAATGATGATAACTTCGTTTTCTTTAACAACGTAATCAACATCTTTTTGATATAATTTGTGCGCGCGAAGGGCAGCATAAACATGGCTTAATAACGTGATGCTGGCGGCAGAATAAAGCGAATCGCCTTCTTCAATTAAACCACGTTCACTAAGTAATTCTTCTACTTTAACTTGGCCACGTTCAGTTAAGTGAACTTGCTTAGATTTTTCATCAATGGTGTAGTCGCCATCGCCTTCTATACCTTCCTCGTCTTCTTTATCTTGTAGTTCAAGTAAAGGAACGATGGTATTTATTTCAGTGTATAGTTCTGAACTGTCTTCAGCAGGGCCTGAAATAATAAGCGGCGTACGAGCTTCATCAATTAGGATTGAATCTACTTCATCGACGACGGCGTAAAATAACGGACGCTGAACGCGCTCATCAATACTAAATGCCATGTTGTCGCGAAGGTAATCAAAACCAAACTCGTTGTTTGTACCGTAGGTAATGTCAGCAGCATACGCTTGCTTTTTTTGTTGTGGCATCATGCCAGGAACATTACAGCCCACCGTGAGGCCTAAAAATTCAAATAACGGACGGTTAGTTTCAGCATCACGCTTTGCAAGGTAATCATTCACAGTAATAACGTGAACCCCTTTGCCTGTTAAGCCGTTTAAGTAAGCTGGCAGTGTTGCTGTGAGTGTTTTACCTTCACCAGTGCGCATTTCTGCAATACGGCCTTCGTGTAAAACCATGCCGCCTAGTAGCTGCACGTCAAAGTGGCGCATGCCATTAACGCGCTTAGATGCTTCACGAACTACTGCAAATGCTTCAGGTAAAATATCGTCAAGGCTTTGTCCGTTATCGTAACGTTCTCTGAATTCTGCTGTTTTAGCGCGTAAGTCTTCATCAGAAAGCGCTTCTAGCTGCGTTTCAAGCGCATTGATTAGCGCGACCGTCTTTCTAAAGTTTTTAATAGTGCGGTCATTGCGACTACCAAAAATCTTGGTAAATAAATTAGATATCATGATAAAACCGTTACAATCAATTCTTTGTTAGCCGCGTATCGGCTAACCCATTTTTAACAATTGGTAATTAATATGTGCTTTTAAGTAACACTTAGTACATATTAATTAGCAATTTTGTATTAAACCGTTCAAAAAGCACTGTTTATTACGTGCGCTACTATACCAGACTCTGCCAAACAACAAACTACCTCAGCCAAAAGATCTGTATATAAAATAGAAAAATTTGATCTGCATTCTAAAAAAGCTGTGGTACTGACTGGTTGCTACAAAATTAGTAGCAAGCTGTAGATATATGGTGCTTAAAAAATTAAAAACAAGGGGGGCGTTACATTTGTGAACTTTGGCTATTTATGCTCAGATAATAACATTGAGTAACGATGTGTTTAACATGAAGGTGTGTGTCAACATGCAAAATAAAGTGAATAAATTAGTGGTATTAGGTGCTGGCTGGTTAGGTCATGCGCTATGTGTGAATGCACTGCAGGCAGGTTGGCAGGTGCAAGGCACTCGTCGGTCCGATACGCAGGAGTTTGATTTTGAACGCCAGTTTATAGTAGAGAATAATCAGCTAACCCATCAGCTTGATTTAGAGGGAGCGTATTGGGTGTGTGCCATTCCACCACGAAGTAGGCACAGTGAAAGCAACTACCCAGAAACACTTACCGCGGCCTTGACGTTGTCTAAAAAGTTAAATGCAAAAGGATTTGTATTGTGTTCATCTACAGGGGTTTATGACCAAGAACCCGGTGTATACAGTGAAAGTAGCGATATTGCTTGCGCCAACCCAAGGCAAACAAAGTTGTATCAGGCTGAAGAGCAGGTTCTTGAGCAAAATGGTAAAGTACTTCGTTTAGCAGGATTACTTGGCCCAAATAGAGAGCCAGGTAAGTTTGTTGCGGGAAAAGAGCTAAACACTTCAAGCCAGCAAGTAGTTAATATGGTGCACCAGCAAGATGTAATAAATGCTATTTTTGCGGTAATAGCACATTGGCAAGTTGGACAAAATATTTACAATGTAGTCAACCCTGACCACCCAACAAAAGCCGATTACTATGCGTTAAAGTGTAAGCAGCATGGTGGTGAAATGCCAAAATTTACAAGTGATGAAAAAGCTGAGCGCAAGGTTATTGGCTCAGCTATAGAGGCGTTAGGCTTTATTTACCAATACGGTATTTAAGGCATGTTTTTAATAAGATGGTAGAGGGTTGCGCTCAATAAAGTTGCACAATTTACCTTCGCTCAATAGCGCGTTAGTTTGCTCTATATCGGGGGCAAAATAGCGATCTTTATCGTAATAGGTTACGTGTTCGCGTAATAAATTTTTTGCCTTTAAGACTTTTTCACACGGGTTTAGCGGTTTTCTAAACTCTAAGCCCTGTACCGATGCAAGCCACTCTATAGCCAAAACACCTTGTGTATTATCGGCCATTTCTTGTAATCGCCTCGCAGCGAACGTGGCCATTGAAACGTGATCTTCTTGGTTGGCAGATGTTGGTAAGCTATCTACAGACGCGGGATGTGCAAGCGACTTATTTTCAGATGCCAATGCAGCTGCTGTCACTTGAGCAATCATAAAGCCAGAGTTTACTCCACCATTTTCCACCAAAAAGGGTGGTAATTTTGATAAGTTAGAATCAATAAGCAGGGCTATTCTGCGCTCTGCTAAAGCGCCAATTTCTGCAATTGCAATAGCGAGGTTGTCGGCCGCCATAGCGACAGGCTCAGCGTGAAAGTTTCCGCCAGAAATAATATCGCCCACATCGGCAAATACGAGTGGGTTGTCGGTTACCCCATTTGATTCGCACAGTAATACTTCTGCTGCTTGACGTATTTGTGTTAAACACGCGCCCAATACCTGAGGTTGGCAGCGCAAGCAATAAGGGTCTTGTACTTTTTCACAGTTAACATGAGAGTCGCTAATTTGTGATTGAGTATCAAGTAAATCTCTAAACACTTGCGCGGTATCTATTTGACCACGTTGTCCACGAATTTCGTGAATACGTGAGTCAAAAGGTGCGCGGCTGCCCATTGCTGCCTCAATACTTACCGCGCCAATTACACAGCTTTGTGCATATAAATCTTCTGCTCTGAATAATCCCTGTAGTGCAAAAGCGGTAGACGCTTGGGTACCGTTAAGCAATGCTAAACCTTCTTTTGCTGCTAGCGTAAGCGGTTCAAGCCCTGCTACTTTTAAGCCTTCAGCCGCACTGATTATTTTACCCTGATGACGCATTTGGCCTTCACTCAGTAAGGGTAAGCACATATGTGCAAGTGGGGCTAAGTCACCCGAAGCACCAACAGAGCCTTTTTTAGGAACGCATGGGTATACTTCACTATTGAGCAAGTGCATAAAAAACTCGATAACTTGTAAACGAATGCCTGAAAAACCACGAGAAAGCGAGTTGATTTTTAGTGTAATCATCAGTCTTACTGTGCTGTCGTCCATGTATTCGCCAATGCCAGCGGCATGAGAAAGTACAATTGAACGCTGAAGTAGTTCAAGCTCGTCATCGGCAATTTTGGTATTAGCGAGCAGGCCAAATCCGGTGTTAATCCCATACACTGTGCGTTGCTCATTAATGACATTTTGAACGGTTTGTGCGCTGGCAGCGATTTGTGATTCGGCATTTTTTTCAAGGTTTATTTTTACACTTGATGCATTAATCTTTCTTAATATGTTTAAATCAAGCGAGCCGGGTGTGAGAGTTAGTTCGACCATGATTATTCCTCGTTCAGCATTGGTAAGTCTAAGTTTTGCTCTTTGGCACAATTTTTTGCGATGTCGTAACCGGCATCTGCATGGCGCATCACACCGGTAGCAGGGTCATTCCAAAGCACGCGACCAACACGTGCTTTTGCTTCGTCTGTACCATCGGCAACAATAACAACACCTGAGTGTTGGCTAAAGCCCATTCCTACACCCCCACCATGGTGAAGTGATACCCACGTAGCGCCGCTTGCCGTGTTAAGCAGGGCGTTAAGTAACGGCCAATCAGAGACGGCATCTGAACCATCTTTCATGCTTTCTGTTTCACGATTAGGACTTGCTACTGAGCCAGAATCAAGATGATCACGGCCAATAACAATGGGGGCTTTAAGCTCGCCATTTTTTACCATTTCATTAAATGCAAGTGCTAAGCGTGCTCTATCTTTTAACCCCACCCAGCATATGCGAGCCGGCAAGCCTTGAAATTGAATGCGTTCGCGCGCCATATCAAGCCAGTTGTGCAAATGTGCATCATCAGGAATTAACTCTTTTACTTTAGCATCTGTTTTATATATATCTTCTGGATCGCCCGATAAAGCGACCCATCTAAACGGACCAATACCTTGGCAAAATAATGGGCGAATATAAGCAGGAACAAACCCAGGGAAATCAAATGCGTTTGTAACACCTTCTTCAAATGCCATTTGGCGAATATTATTACCGTAGTCAGTGGTTGCCGCGCCGGCTTTTTGTAATGCTAGCATGGCATTAACTTGCACTGCCATTGATTGCTTGGCTGCTTTTACAACCGCTTTTGGGTCTTGTTCACGCATTTTTGCGGCGTGTTTCATAGTCCAACCTTGTGGTAAGTAACCATTAAGTGGATCGTGTGCTGAAGTTTGATCGGTCACTACATCGGGTGTAATACCACTGTTTACAAGTGTGCTAAATATATCTGCGGCGTTGCCAAGCAATCCAACTGAAATTGCTTTTTCATTAACACATGCGTCAGTAATTAACTGCAATGCATGTTCAAGGTTTGTGGCTTTAACATCAACGTAGCCCGTTTTAATGCGAAAATCGATGCGGCTTTCGTCACACTCTACAACTAAGGCACAAAAGCCCGCCATAGTTGCCGCAAGTGGCTGCGCGCCACCCATACCACCAAGGCCACCGGTTAATACCCATTTACCTTTGGCTTGACCATTAAAGTGTTGTTTAGCCATGGCTACAAATGTTTCGTATGTGCCTTGTACAATTCCTTGAGAGCCAATATAAATCCAAGAGCCAGCCGTCATTTGGCCGTACATCATTAACCCTTTTTTATCCAGCTCGTTAAAGTGCTCCCAGTTAGCCCAATGGGGTACCAAGTTTGAATTTGCAATTAAAACGCGAGGAGCATTACTGTGTGTTTTAAATACGCCAACAGGTTTACCCGACTGAACTAACAATGTTTCATCATCATCTAATCGGTCGAGGGTTTCTATAATTTTATCGAAACTTGGCCAATCACGTGCTGCTCTGCCAATGCCACCATAAACAACTAATGCGTGTGGGTGTTCTGCAACCTCAGGGTCTAAATTGTTCATGAGCATGCGTTTTGCCGCTTCAGTTTGCCAGCTTTTAGCGCTTATCATATCGCCATGCGGTGCACGTATTACGCGACTTGTGTCGAGTCGATTTGTCATGTGTTTCTCCTGTTGTATATACAAGGTGATTCGTCACAAAAAAAGCGCATTATGCGCAATTTTGTTTATCTTATTTTTTAAACGTTAAGTGCCCGCCTAAGCGGTATTTGCTGCCAGGTGATACAAGGCGTGCAAAACTTACAATACCGTTAACAGACCATGTTCTGCGAATAACTTGCAGGCAAGGCTCTTCGTTGTATAGGTTTAACCATTGGCACATTTCGCTGTTGGGCATAATGGCTTCTACTGTGTGTCTCGCTTGAGTGAGAGGTGCAACACTTGAAAGATACTCATGAGGAGTCGTTGCACTAAAATTTTGTTGCAAATAGCCGCTGGCAAGCGCTGGGTTTACAAAACGTTCCTCAAGCTGCAATGGGCTGTCGTTTTCGTTATGAACTAGTACGCTTCGGTACACGACGCTATCTACTTCTACTCCTAATGCGATAGCAATGGGGGCAACCGCGTTTATTGATTCAAGTATAAGCACGCTACAGGTGTAATTACCGTTGCGCTCTTTAACCTCATCGGCAATATTTTTAATTTCAAGTAATGAAGACTGTGACTTAAAAGAGGCAACAAACGTTCCTAGTCCTTGGCTACGCGTTAGTATTCCTGCTTCTGTTAATTCGCTAAGTGCACGGCGAGCGGTCATTCTGCTAACGCTAAATTGTGTGCTGAGCTCGTTTTCAGAGGGAACGCGTTGGTTTTCTTGCCACATACCGCTGCGAATTTTATCGACGATAAATTGTTTTATTTGCGCAAATTTAGGTGTTGTCATTAACTAGATAGCTGCGTTAGGAGTAATTTATATTAAATAAGATGACATAATCCTCTTGTATATACAAGGTGTGTTGTTAGACTATATTTCAATCATGTCAGGGTATGTATGGACTGTAATATGCAAAACGCTCAGCAAAATAATAACTTAGAAAATATTGATTTACTTTTAACGGATGCAAATATTGCCACAATGGATCCCACTAGGGATACACCTTATGGGATCATCGAAAATGCAGCCTTAGCGATTAAAAACGGAGAAATCGTGTGGCTGGGTGAGCAAGCGTCGCTGCCGTCATTTGACGCTTTCGCAACGCCAACCTTGAGCATAAAAGGCCAATGGTTAACACCTGGGTTAATAGATTGTCATACCCATTTGGTGTTTGCAGGGTCTCGTGCGCAAGAATTTGAGCAGCGTTTACAAGGCGTAAGCTATGAACAAATTGCAGCCCAAGGTGGGGGGATTGCAAGCACAGTAAAAGCAACGAGAGCCGCAGATAGAGAACAACTATTTGTTGATGCCAAAGACAGGCTAAATACACTGTTAAAAGAAGGTGTAACAACGGTTGAAATTAAGTCGGGTTATGGGCTCGATACCGAGAACGAAATTAAAATATTAGAAGTGGCACGATTGCTGGGTGAACATCATCCCATTGATATTAAAACAACATTTTTAGGCGCTCATGCATTACCTAATGAATACAAAGGCCGAGCAGATGAATATATTGATTTAGTGTGCAACGAGATGCTTGAACGAGTCGTTGCTGGCGATCTTGCCGATGCCGTTGATGTGTTTTGTGAAAATGTAGGTTTTAGTCATGAGCAAACTAAACGTGTATTCACTGCGGCAACAAAACATAATTTACCAATAAAGTGCCATGCAGAGCAGTTATCTAATCAGTATGGTGCTGAGCTGGTGGCCGAATTTAATGGATTATCGGCAGATCATATAGAATACCTTGATGAGCAAGGTGTAAAAGCTATGGCAAAGGCTGGCACTGTGGCTGTGCTGTTACCGGGGGCATTTTATTTTTTAAGAGAGACAAAACAGCCACCTATCGCGTTATTAAACCAATACAAAGTGCCAATAGCCATTGCTAGCGACTTCAATCCGGGTACTTCACCGCTGTGCTCGGTACAATTAATGATGAATATGGCATGTACTCTATTTAAGTTAACACCAGAACAAGCGTTAGCAGGTGTTACCAGCAACGCAGCTAAGGCTCTGGGTTTAAACGATAGAGGGGTGTTAAAAGTGGGAGCCAGAGCCGACATTGCACACTGGCAAATAAGCCATCCATCGCAATTAAGTTACCAATTCGGCGTAAATAAACTGTCAAATTTATGGATTTTGGGTAGACTTAATTAGTTTGTATTATTTTTGTTCATATTTAACAAGTTGTTGTTAAAGTTTTTTTACGAATACGAGTGCCGTTAACTTGAATATATTAACCGACAGTAATTTTCCGATTTTTTTCAGTGGTGCGCTTTTAATGGCGATGATCACTACTTTATTTTCGGTTAAAAATACCAATATTAAATTTAGTTATTTATGCACAGGTGTTGTAGGTTTAGCTATTTTAAGTAGCGGTGAAGCGTGGCTAGCTATTTTATTGGCGTTTGGTTTTTGCTTTCATTTATGGCAATCATTTGAGCGTAATAATTGGAGTATGATTATTATCAGCTCCGCTGCTGGGTTGTTATTTGTGGTGCTGTTTTCAGCGCATCTATTATTAGACGTACCATTATTTTGGGTTGTATTAGCTATATTGTTATGCGCTGTTGTGGGGTTGTTAAACGATGAAAGCGACGATCCCAAAGTGACCATAGAGCCCAAACAGCTTGATGACGCGTTTGTTGAAGAGTCACCGCTTTCGGTATTTGCCAGCAAAAAAGAGTTACGCCAAGGGTATTACACATGGTGTGATAATACCCAAGTTGAAGCCGTGCTCATCATTATTAGGCTTGAAGGTTTTGAGCAAGTGAATCAGCATATTGGCCGTGGGTTTGGTGATGTTTTATTAGCGCAATCAGCAAATAGAATACAAGAACAATTAGAAAGCGAAGAAGTGGTTACTATAGTTGGCCACGAAAAGCTTGCTCATTTAGGCGGGTTAAATTTTGCATTTATTTGCAGCTTAGCCAATCACAAGCACTTACATGAACAAATTATTGATAAAATACTCGGAGCAACACTTAAGCCTTTTAATGTGGCTAATTGCACTGTAGAGGTAAAAGCGCGAGCAAGCTATGTGGCATGTGATGAGCAAGAAACTAATTTTGATGATTTAATTTCGTATGCCTATTTAGCGCTTGATAGCCAACCAAAGCAAAGAGTTGTGCCTTATCATCAGCAAATGATGGTTGAACAGCTAGAGCAGCAAGCGCGTTTAAAAGAGCTTGCTAATATTGACTTTGCAAGTGAACTCGAACTGTATTTTCAACCCATTATTTGTAATAAAAATGGTCAAATTGAGTTTTTAGAATTATTACTTCGTTGGCAGCACCCTAAGCAGGGAATTTTGTCTGCTAATCGTTTTATTGATGATATTAGAATTGCAGGGCTTGGTTATCCGTTGGCTAAGTTTGTTATAGAACGTGCTGCCGAACTTGCGATGGCGCTAAGAATAGAAGGTATAGCCATACCGCTGAGTATTAACGTTTTTGGTCCAGAAATGCTTAATGAGGAGTTTGTAGAATTTGTTGATAGTGTAATCACAGAGCATAATCTTCAAGTGGGCGATTTAATTGTTGAGTGCCCTCTGCACATATTTACGGGGCTTGATGATAAAGGCAGAGCAATGATTGCCAGACTTAATAATATTGGCTTAAAGTTATGTGTTGATGGTTTAGGTGATAACCCTGTGCTGCTTTCAAAGTTACCTAGCTTAGCGGTTGAATATATAAAAGTAGCGCCGTCATTAACTGCTGATTTTAGCAACCAAAATAATATTCGTAGCTTAGTTGGCGGTATGGTTGAAATGCACAACCAGCAAAAAACAAAAGTTATTTTTGAAGGGGTAGAAACCCTTGAGCAACTTAAATTTGTTAAAAGTTTAAATGCGTATGCCGCACAAGGTTATTATTTTGGGCATCCGCTGAGCAGTATCGGTTTAATGAGCTGGTTAAAAGAGTGGCGACAAGCGCAAGAATAATCAAAACAAAAATTGAGTAAGTAAGCTTTGCCCGACCTTTCACCACTCTTAAATGACTTTAAGTTATAAAAAGAACGCAAGGGCGTTTTTAACTCAGAGTATAAACTCGCCTACTAAAATAAACCTCAAGATGAAAGGCTAAGGTGCCTTCGCTTCTCTTGCGAGTATAAAACTATTTACCAATGCGCTGATCACTTGTCCTACATGCGCAGTTCCTGCTATAGGCCCGTTTGGATGTTGGCTTGGTGATGCTTCACATAAATGTAAGTATTTAGCGTTTCGGCTGCTGGCTGCTGTATATACAAAATGCTCAGTGTCGCCGACACTAAACCCGCAGCATGTATAAGCACTTACAGGCATAAACGTAATGCTATCTAAGTCTACCTCAACACCAAGCGGTAATGAGTCAAAACTATTAATTGCGTTATTTATAGATTGAGTAAGGTTTATATCGCGTTTTACATTGAGAGACTGATAACTATCAAACGTAAAGTTTGCTTGTGTCATTGCATCAACAATTGCTTGGTTATTTTTTTGTTCGTGTAGACCAATAACGTGGTAATTATTGAGAAGCGTCTCGTTATAAGCATATCGAAAGCCATTACCACTGTGACGCCCTTCGCATTCTCTAAAATCAGCATGAGGGTCAAAGTTTATGGCATTAACAGGCGTGTGCTGTGTTTTACTGAGCGCTCGAATAATTCCTAAGCAGTTATTGTGCCCACCGCCAATCACTATGGGTTCAAGACCGGCTTTAAATATTAGGTTTAATGCGCTTTCTACGCGCTCGTCCAACTGTTGGCATAGCAAACGCAATTGCTGAAGTTGTTCAGGGTTTTTGTTGTTTAATTGGCTACTTTGCGCCATTAAATCATCAACGTTTACTTCGCCAAGTAATAACACTTTTTGAGTTGCGATAAATTGGTTATGAGGTTGGTTTAAAAACTTTGCTAAAAAAGCATGCCAGGCTTCATTTGCTCCGCCATTCCCCAAGTTTGCTTTGGGGCCAATGTCTTCACATATACCTAGTAGTACATAGCGCATACCAAACTCAGCGGCATCGACTAGGGCTTGTTGAACATCTACGTGAGTATCAAGCAAAGACATAGCTTGCCATGCTTTTTTTTCGTTTGCGCGGGTAAAGCATAAAGCTTTAACCGCACTTTCATCATATACTTTTAAGTGATTGGACACGTTATACTTCTACAACTTCCAACTCAAGTTCTTCAGCAGATAACACAATACCCGTGCTGTCGGCATAGATAAAGTCGTCGTCAAAAAACGACACACCCGCAAAGTTAACACCAATGCCATTTTCGCCAGCACCTTCGCTGTCGGCAGCCACAGGAATTGAGGCTATGGCTTGAATGCCCACATCAAGTTCTTCTAGCTCATCTACATGGCGGACAGCACCGTATACAACAATGCCATTCCAGTTGTTTTCAAAAGCAAGTTCAGCAAGCTCAATATCAATAAGTGCACGGCGAGTAGAGCCACCACCGTCAATTAATAGCACCTGGTCTGTACCGTCTTGAGATAGTATTTCGCGGATCAGTTCATTATTTTCAAAACATTTAACCGTTTTAATGCGGCCACCAAAACTGTGTCGACCACCAAAGTTGATGAACATTGGCTCTAGCACGTCAACCACATCAGCAAAGTGGTCACATAAATCAGAAGTGCTGTAATCCATTATTTTATCCTCAAAAGGTACATTAATTTATAACTCAGTATACCTGCCTTATATCCAATAACAACGACTTAATAGTAGTAAATTTAAGCAAAACAAGGAGTAAATCAATAATAGCAACAATAGTGTCTTAAAAGCGTCACTCAATTGTTATTTACACCACCTAAGCTAATTCAGTGTTCATATATTATGCAATGGGGAATAAGCAATGAGTGATAATAATATACTAAAAAAAGTAGCGCAGTTTGATGAGCGACTATTTTTAACGTTGTTTAATTGCAACTCACCTAAATGGCTAAAAAAATTGGCGTTTGGGTTATCTAAAAGTGGCGATGGCGGATTGTATTTAGTTATCTGTGCAGGCGTGTGGTGGCTTAGTAAAAACGAGCAGTACCAGTTACTCCCTATTGCCATAATGCTTGGGTTTATTATTGAACGCCCCATTTACTTTCTAGCTAAAAAATATTTTGCACGAATAAGACCATGCGATTGTTTAGTCACCAATGCCTACATAGTACCGAGTGACAAATTTAGCTTACCTTCAGGTCACAGTGCTGCCGCTTTTTTAGTTGCTATTATTCTGTGCCATTTTTTCCCTCAATATGTATGGATATTCTTAGCATGGGCTGGTGGCGTGGCAATATCGAGGGTGGTATTGGGGGTCCATTATCCGGCTGATATTATCATTGGTGCGCTCATAGGCAGTTCATGTGGTTTGTTTGCGTTAGCGGTGGTGGTGCCAGCATGAAAATATTATATGGTATTCAAGGCACAGGAAATGGCCACATAACACGAGCCCGTGTAATGGCAAGTTGCTTTAAAAAGTTGAATATTGAAGTGGATTATGTTTTTTCAGGACGAGCAAATAAAGACTACTTTGATATGCAAGACTTTGCGAACTACACAAGCTTTAGAGGACTATCGTTTAATACTAAAAATGGACAAGTGAAAAGCCTGCAAACAGTAAAAAATGCACGTATTTGTAGATTAATAAAAGACATAAAAACACTCGATGTTAAACAGTATGATTTTGTACTTAACGACTTTGAGCCTATTACGGCTTGGGCGGCTAAACGCGCCGCTATACCGGTGGTTGGTATTAGTCACCAGGCGGCATTTTTATCAAGCAGTGTGCCTATGTTTAGCCGGGGAATTTTACGTAAATCATTAATTAAAAATTATGCCCCTGCCGATACCTATTTAGGGGTTCATTGGCAGCCGTTTGCTGAAAATATCATTCCGCCTTTTATTGCCCACCACGATCACGGCAACCCTGTTGCAGTTATGAACAAAGTGTTGGTGTATTTACCGTTTGAGAGTCTAGAGAGTATTGTTGACTATTTAAAAGATTTTCCTGAAAAAGAGTTTTATTGCTATCACCCAGATGCAAAAAATAAGTCGATGGGAAATATACATTTACGGCCACCATCGAGAACACATTTCTTAAATGACTTAGCCAACACCAGTGGTGTGATTGGTAATGCAGGGTTTGAGCTTGCCAGTGAAGCGCTTAAATTGGGGAAAAAATTATTACTCAAACCTTTAAATGGGCAGTTTGAGCAGGGTGAGAACGCACAAACTTTACGCTCTATGGGAATGGCCCATGTAATGAATTATTTAAACCCTCAAGCATTAGATGATTGGAATAATGCCCCTCAAAATAAGCAAATTAATTTTCCAAGTGACCCAGAACCGCTTGTGAATTGGTTATTACAAAAGCAATGGGACAAAACGCAATTACTTCACAAGGGGTTATGGGGAAGTGTTAACTTATAATATTAGGTTCTGGTCAGGTATGACCAGTTTATCAAAAGCTAAAAAAACTGAAGCAGTTTAAGACATTAGTCTATAATAAGATTGCATATTAACCAAAGGTGTTTGAAATGAGTTTTTTAGAAAATTTAACGATTAAGAGGCGACTGCAACTTAATGCTTTGGTAGTTGGTTTAGCAATGGTTATTCTATTATGTGTAATTATTTTTGAGGGAAGGGAAAATCTTAAGTTAAATCAGACTATACAGTTAGCGAAAGAGCTGAACATTCAGCAATTAGAATTGAGAAAGCACGAGAAAAACTTTTTGTTTTACAAAACTGAGAGTTCTTTAGAATTGTTCGAAAAAGAGTATGCAGTATTGGATACAAAGCTAGCTGAATTACAGACTTTAATGGCCAGTTTAAATATTGATACTCAAAAAGCAGCGCAGTTAAAAAGCTTAGTTGCTAAGTATAATAGCGATTTTAATAACGTAGTCTCTCTTCAAAGAAAAATAGGCTTAAACCCCAAAGACGCCCTTTATGGTGAACTAAGAAGTGCAGTGCATAAAGTAGAAACATTGCTTAACGAGCAAGAAAGCGATGAGTTGCTGGTGCTTATGTTGCAATTAAGACGTGCTGAAAAAGATTTTATGTTGCGCTTAGATACCAAGTATCTCCCCCGTTTTGACGACACTATTACGAAGCTTGAACAAAGCCTTTCTCGTTCAACAATAAACTCAAGCACCAAATCAGAACTCAATAGTTTAATTGTTACTTATCAAAATTCTTTTCAGGCGCTGGTAAAAGCTCAAGTTGAATTAGGCGTTAACTTAGAGTCAGGAGCCCTTGGTAAAATGCGGGAAAGTGTGTCGAAAAGTGACACAGTGGTTGGCCAAATTGTTGAAGAAACAGTGATTCATGTTAAAAACAGCGTAAGTGAGGCACAGTTTTTGGCAATTACTATTTTTGTTATTGCTGGTGTTATTGTTTTATTACTTGTTTACTTTACTAGCCATTCAATCATTGTTCCTATTGAACGCGTTTATCACAGCATAAATGACATTAGGCGCAATAACGACTTAAGCGTAATGATAGAGCAAACGGGTAAAGATGAAATTACTATCATGACGACAGACTTTAATAGCTTAATAGGTGACTTTAAAAACCTGATTTACGAAGTTAATGGCGCATTAAATACGCTCAATGTGGCAACAGATCATTTATCTGAAAGCACGGCAGCAACAAGCTCCGGTATGCAAGAGCAATTACACGAAGCTGACATGGTTGCTACCGCAGCGACAGAAATGCAAGCCACGATTCAAGATATTTCGCACAACACTGAGGCGGCAGCTAAAAAAGCGGAGTCTACAAACTTGAGCGCTCAACAAGGCCGTAGCGAAGTTGAATCAACCGTTAACCATATCAGGGAGTTGTCAGGCTCTTTAGGGAGTGCATCTGATGTGGTGTCTCAACTAGAAAAAGACGGTGAAACGATTGGCTCGGTACTTGACGTTATTCGTGGTATTGCTGAACAAACTAATTTACTTGCGCTTAATGCTGCAATTGAAGCAGCTCGTGCTGGTGAACAAGGCCGCGGCTTTGCGGTGGTTGCTGATGAAGTGCGCTCGTTAGCTCAGCGTACGCAAGAATCGACAAGTGAAATTGAAGGGATTATTAATACCCTGCAGCAACGCACTCAAGAAGTAGTAAGTATTATGCACCAATGTCGTTCACAAGGTGATGAAAGTGCATCTCAAGCTATTAAAGCCGGTGAGTTGTTAGGTGCTATTACTGAAGATGTACAAACCATTATGGAAATGAGCACGCAAATAGCCGTTGCCATCGATGAGCAAAGCCAGGTTGCATCAGAGGTTAATAAAAACGTGGTACGTATTAGAGATATAGCGCAAGATGCATCAGAGCATGCATCACGCAACGCGCAGACCAGTGAAGAGGTATCGGAGCAAGGTCGCGTACTATACGCCGCAATTGATAAATTTAAAGTGTAAATTTATTAGGGGCGGTTTAATCGCGGTTCGAGGTTTATAACCTAGTGGGCTCGATAACTGCTCCTGCTTTATTCTACTGGCTTACATCCATGTAAGAATAAGTTAAAACTGAATAAAGCGTCCGCGGCTTGCTCACGGCCTTGGTTAAATATCAAATAGGCGGCTGCAAATTTAACCTTGAATGGTTAACACACCCTAAAGAGCCAATAAGGTTTAAGGAATAAACTTTATTGGTACACTATCTTTGTTTTTTGTATTTTCGCTTACACGCTCTAAATACTCATCCCATAACTGAGTCTGCTGTTCTTGCAGCTTAGCTAAATAGTTCCAACTAAATAATCCGCTATTATGGCCATCGTCAAACTCTAGGCGTAATGCATAATGGCCCACTGGGACTATATTTTTTATTGCAACAGACTCTTTGTTTAAAACAAGCTTCATAGGACCAGAGCCATGACCTTGCACTTCTGCAGATGGAGAATGAACACGTAAAAACTCACAGCTAAATACGGCTTTACTATCATCGTCAAAGTACACGTCTAAGTTTTTACTCACACTATGGTAATGCACTTTTGTTACGTGTTTCATGTTTTATATCCCATTAAAAAGCCCCCAATATGGAGGCTTTTAGTATAACTACTTATAGTGCCAATTAAAGAATAAAGCGGCTTAAATCTTCATCTTCAACCAGTGCGCCTAAATGTTTTTCAACATAATCAGCATCAATTACAACCGATGATCCAGCTTGCTCAGATGCATCGTATGAAATTTCTTCCATTAGCTTCTCCATCACGGTATGAAGACGACGTGCACCGATGTTTTCGGTTTTCTCGTTAACTTGCCATGCCGCTTTTGCAATGCGCTCGATAGCATCATCACTGTATTGAACATCAACTTGCTCTGTTTTAAGTAGCTCGCGCTGTTGTTCTGTCAGTGAAGCATGAGGCTCTGTAAGTATGCGTTTAAAGTCATTTGCAGTGAGTGCTTCAAGCTCTACGCGAATAGGTAAACGGCCTTGTAGTTCAGGGATCATGTCTGATGGTTTAGCCATTTGGAATGCGCCAGAGGCGATAAATAGCATATGGTCAGTTTTAACCATACCGTGCTTAGTATTGACAGTCGAGCCTTCAATAAGCGGTAGCAAATCTCGTTGTACGCCTTCACGGCTAACATCTGGGCCTGATGAATCACCACGTTTACAAATTTTGTCTATTTCATCAATAAACACAATGCCATTTTGCTCTACAGCAAAAATAGCTTGCTCCTTTAGCTCTTCAGGGTTTACTAATTTACCAGCTTCTTCTTCAGTTAGTAGCTTAAAGGCTTCCTTAATTTTTAGCTTGCGCTTAGTTCGCTTATCGCCACCCATGTTCTGAAACATGCTTTGCAGCTGATTGGTCATATCTTCCATGCCAGGAGGCGCCATAATTTCTACGTTTGGCTGTACTTGTGCTAAATCGATTTCAATTTCTTTATCGTCTAGTTGGCCTTCACGTAGCTTTTTGCGGAATGTTTGGCGTGTAGATGAGTTTTCATCACGCTGAGTTTCACCGTATTGATCTTTAACGGGTGGTAAAAGCGCATCTAAAATACGATCTTCGGCCGCTTCTTCTGCACGGTGCTTAAACTTTTTAGTTTGTTGTTCACGTGTCATTTTGATAGACACTTCAACTAAGTCACGAATAATGGTTTCAACTTCTTTACCAACATATCCAACTTCGGTGAACTTAGTTGCTTCTACTTTGATAAAAGGGGCATTAGCAAGCTTAGCTAGGCGACGTGCAATTTCTGTTTTGCCGACACCTGTAGGACCAATCATTAAAATATTTTTTGGTGTTACTTCTGCACGTAAATCATCGTTTAATTGCATGCGGCGCCAGCGATTACGAAGGGCAATAGCAACGGCTTTTTTTGCGTTAGCTTGGCCAATAATATGTTGGTCTAACTCGTGAACAATTTCTCTTGGGGTCATAGCAGACATAGCGGTTCCTATTATAATTCTTCGATAGTTTGGAAGTTGTTGGTAAATACGCAGATATCACCTGCAATAGTTAGGCTTTTTTCTACTATTTCACGAGCGCTTAAATCGGTGTTTTCTAATAACGCGGTTGCTGCCGATTGGGCAAAGTTACCACCACTGCCAATTGCGATTAAGTCATTTTCAGGTTGAACTACGTCACCGTTACCGGTAATGATTAAAGAGGCCGTTTCGTCGGCTACAGCTAAAAGGGCTTCTAACTTTCTCAGTGCACGGTCACTTCGCCAATCCTTTGCCATTTCAACGGCGGCTTTGGTGAGGTTACCTTGGTGCATTTCTAGTTTGCTTTCAAAACGTTCGAAAAGTGTGAAGGCATCAGCAGTACCGCCGGCAAAGCCTGCGATTACTTTGCCATTATAAAGACGTCGAACTTTACGGGCATTGCCCTTCATTACGGTATTACCCAATGAAACTTGGCCGTCGCCACCGATCACAACTTTGTCGTCGCGGCGTACACTTACAATAGTGGTCATGTTATTCCTCATCATCGAGTTGCAGGGGCAACTCGTTAAAAACGATTATGATGAGGTTATATGGGTGAATGGTTTATTTTCAAGTCCAGCCCCAAATTCCGCAGCCGACGACTTTTACACGCTTGAGTTTATTTTTATCACTTTCTGCTTGGCGCTTTGTTTTATAAGGCCCTAAACGTACTTTATACCAAATACCCGTTTCGCCTTTGGTTTCTCTTATTTCAGATATAAGCCCAGCAAACGCTATTTTCGCTTTTAACGATTCAGCTTGCTGATAAGTTCTGAACGAGCCACATTGCATGACGTAAGGGCCTTTTTGTTCAATTTCTTTTACTTCAACTTGTACTTCATGGTTTCTGATTTCTTTTATAAATTCAGGCGCACGAGGAACGACCACTTCTACTTTTTCTTTTGCGGCTGGGTTAGTTTGTTTTTCAACAAGCTTGGAGTCGGCGTTATTTTTAATAAACCATAATCCATAGGCAAAACCGCCTACGAGCAAAGCTGCAACAATTACCAAAAGATAAGGAAATGGCTTTTTAGCGGGTTCTTTTTTGGTATTTTTTCTATTTTTGGGTTTTTTGTTAATGTAATCGTGCTGTGCCATAGCGTTATTTTGGCCTTAACCTAAATCATATCTATAGGGTCTACATCTAAACTCCAGCGAACTTTTTGTGCAAGTTTGCTCGTGCTTAAATAATCAACCATTTGCGCAAGATACTGATGTAATATGCGGCGATCTTGCGCTTGAATGTGCAATTGAAACCGATACATACCCGCTATTCTCTCTAAAGGGGCAGGGATCGGACCGAGCAATTGTATACCAGATACACCGTTAACTGGAACCAAATCTGTCAAAAAGTCGACGACTAGTTTAATACTAAGCCCTTGTGCACGGACTATGGCCATATGAGTAATAGGCGGTAAGTCAGCGTCATCACGCTCGCTTAACGCAAAGCGTGCAAAATCTTGGTAACCATTATTGACTAAATCTTGTAATAGTGGATGTTCAGGGAAATGTGTTTGCAATAACACTTGGCCAGGCTCTCCCGAGCGGCCAGCTCGCCCTGCCACTTGAGTTACCAACTGCGCCAAATGTTCAGTTGCTCTGAAGTCGCAGGAGTAGAGGCCGCTATCGACATCTAAAATAATCACTAAGCTTACATCGGCGAAGTGATGACCTTTAGCAAGCATTTGCGTGCCCACTAATATGCGCGCACCGCCTAAGTTAATTTCGTCGAGGGCTTTTTCTAAACTACCTTTACGGCGGGTGGAATCTCGATCAATACGGGTTACAGGCGTCTCAGGAAACTCGTTTGTTAAAAACTCTTCTATTTGTTCGGTACCTTTCCCATTAGGGAATATTTGTGTGCTACCACAATCAGGGCATTGATGAGGTACCTGATGTTGGTCACCACAATGGTGGCAAATCATTTGACCAATCGCCTTGTGGAACGTGGCACTGGTACTGCAACGGTTACATTCACTCAACCAACCACATTCATGGCAAATAAGCGTAGGCGAAAAGCCGCGACGATTTAAAAACACCATAACCTGTTTGCCACGATTTAAGTGTTGGCGCATGGTAGCAAGGCTTGCGTGAGCTATACCGGCCTGATCGGGCTGGCCTTTCATGTCGAGTAATTTAAACTGGTTATCGGTTGAAGTTTGAGCGCGCTCTGTCAGGCTTAAAAGTTGGTACTTATTATTAATGGCTTTATGCAAGGTTTCGAGCGCAGGAGTTGCACTGCCCAGTATAAGTGGAATTTTATGCTGGAATGCACGATAAGCTGCTAAATCTCGTGCATGGTAACGAAGGGTGTCTTGTTGTTTAAATGATGAGTCGTGTTCTTCGTCAACGACAATCATACCGAGCTTTAAAAAAGGTAAGAAAATACTTGAGCGCGTACCTATTACAATCGCGCAACTCCCTTTTTCGCAAAAGCGCCAGGTTTGTAGGCGTTCGTTATCGGTAAGTGCAGAATGCCATAACATGATGGGAGTATCTGGAAAGCGCCGACGAAAACGGTTTACCGTTTGAGGGGTAAGGCCTATTTCGGGTACGAGTACTAAGGCTTGCTCACCTCGCTTTAACACTTCTTCAAGGCATTGAAGATAGACTTCGGTTTTACCACTACCGGTAACCCCTTCTAATAAAAATGTGTTAAAGCCATTACTTTGATTAATTGCAGTGCAAGCTACGGCTTGCTCTTTATTTAATGTAGGCTTGCTACCCACTGTTGGGGCTGTACTTTGCCACTGATTATCATGTTCTATGGTTTGTGTAATCAATGCTTTTGCAATAAGGCTATCGATAGTTTTTTTACTAAAGCCTAATGCTTTAAGCTCGGTTAATGATGATTTACCAGACTGCGCAAGTTGCTTTAATAAGTTAAGTTGAGTTTTTGCTTTGAGTGACGGAAGTTTTGCCCCTTTTTCTGTCAGCATAACCATGTTGATACTGGTTTTATCCGGTGATTCACCTTGGCGTAGCGCACTAGGTAGCGCTATATGAATTGTTTCGCCAAGTGGGTAACAGTAATAGCGGGATGTAAAACTCAAAAGCGCAATGTGCTCAGATGATAAAATAGGCGCATCATCGATGACTTCAATGATAGGTTTTACTTTGTTTTCGGGCACATCGGTCTTGCTTTTAATAGCTAAAATAACGGCTACTTTTTGTTGGTTACCAAAAGGCACCAACACACGCATTCCTGGTTCTAGTGGTGATGTCATACCATCAAGTTGCTTATCTACTTTGTAATCAAAGGTGCGCGGTAAGGGAACTTTTATAGCGACTTCAACAAAATGCATAGCAACTCAACTCATAAAATTAATGATGTAATGTACTAAAAATAACGTTAAAAACCTACTAGCAAATGTTGCTTGCTTGAGTGCCTGGCTACTTTTTTAGCAAAACAGTTAATAATAGCTTGTGTGTTTGATGGTAGTTGGATAAAATCCGCGACCAACAAATTTGTTTTAACGACGTATGGTGCCAGACTTCGGGTTTGGAGAGCGATGCGGCCTTAACTAGAGGTTTCTATGAAAGAAGGTATTCACCCTAAGTACGAAGTAATTTCTGCAACTTGTTCATGCGGCAATAAATTCGAAACAAGCTCTACTTTATGTAAAGACATTCACCTTGACGTATGTTCAGCGTGTCACCCTTTTTACACTGGTAAGCAAAAAGTTTTAGACACTGGCGGACGTGTTGATCGTTTCAACAAGCGTTTCGGTGCACTTGGTAGCAAGAAGTAATTTTTGCTGTCTCGTTAAATTAAGCACCTTAGGGTGCTTTTTTTATGCTTTTAATTTAGTTGTGGCAATTTGCGAGCGATACCGTCTCAATTTGAATAATTAAATTTTACGCGAGCTGCGTTAAAATTTTTTAATGTAGAACAACTAAGTAACAAATTTTTAGCTTATCACTCGATTTTCTTATTTCTCTGCAATGCATAACTATTTCCTGTTCTTATTCTGAATATGCATAAACCCTTACAGACAAATCGCAAATTATTCTCTATATTTTTAATTAGTTCATTTTTTAACTAAGTGGTTAAATGCAGCTAACGTGAAGTTATATGTTTTTAAAGTATTTGAATAAGTCTATTTTTGCTTATTTTAATAAGACTTTATTAAGATGTTTTATAAAAAATAATGAAAGAATAAATGTGCCTTTAAACCCCGTTATTGGATGAATTTTTATTTATAAAGTGTCGATATAATTTACTAAAGTTATTGAAAAACCTCTTAAAATTAATCGAACTAGCATATAACAGGATAGACCTGATATTGCTTGGAATTTAAAAATAATAAGGGTATCGTAGCCTAAACTTCACCTCTCACTTTTACTTTAATTGCAGGATACAATCGCGTTATGTCAGACTTTCGTGAACAAGCACTACACTATCATTCGCACCCCGTTCCAGGAAAAATTAGCATTGAGCTAACCAAGCCTGCTGAAACGGTTAAAGATCTCGCATTAGCATATAGCCCAGGAGTTGCAGAACCAGTACGCGAAATAGCTGCTGACCCTGCAAACGCTTATAAATACACCGGCAAAGGGAATATGGTTGCGGTTATCACTAATGGTACTGCAATTTTAGGCCTGGGCAATTTAGGCCCACTTGCTTCAAAACCTGTAATGGAAGGTAAGGCGTTACTGTTTAAGCGATTTGCTGGCCTTGATTCTATTGATATTGAAGTTAAACATCGCACCACGGAAGATTTTATTAATACAGTGGCTAATATTGCCGACACATTTGGCGGTATTAACCTCGAAGATATAAAGGCGCCAGAGTGCTTTGAAATAGAAAAAGCGTTGATTGAACGCTGCAGTATTCCTATATTTCATGATGATCAGCACGGTACAGCTATTGTAACCGCTGCGGGTATGTTGAACGCGCTTGAGGTGCAGGGCAAGTCTATCGAAAATGCCACTATTGTGTGTTTGGGGGCGGGTGCTGCTGCGGTTGCTTGTATGGAGCTTTTAATTAAGTGTGGCGCTTTGCGTGAGCACATATACATGCTTGACCGTAAAGGTGTTATTCATACTCGTCGTGATGACTTAAATGAATACAAAAAACTTTTTGCAAACAATACAGACAAGCGCACGTTGCAAGATGTGATTGAAGACGCAGATGTATTTGTTGGTGTATCGGGTCCTAATCTATTAGCCGCCGACGATTTAAAGTTAATGGCAGAAAAGCCAGTTGTGTTTGCCTGTTCTAACCCCGATCCTGAAATTGATCCTGCATTGGCCCACTCTGCTCGAAACGATCTAATTATGGCAACGGGTCGTTCAGATTACCCTAACCAAGTTAATAATGTACTGTGTTTTCCGTTTATATTCCGCGGTGCTCTTGATGTACGCGCCAGTGCAATTAATGATGAAATGAAAATAGCTGCCGTAGAAGCAATTAGAAGTATTGCTAAAGAGCCTGTACCTGCTGAAGTACTGACGGCTGCGGGTGTTGATAAGCTGGAGTTTGGTGATAAGTATATTATTCCAAAACCAATGGATCCTCGTTTACTACCACGCATTGCAAAAGCGGTTGCAATGGCTGCGGTAGAGTCAGGTGTTGCACAAATTGATTTACCTGAAAATTACATGGAATAAGTGTTAGGTTGTAATTTTAGACACAAAAAAA
>NZ_PNDY01000017.1:0-151977 GCF_005886645.1 Pseudoalteromonas sp. S408
GCCAGAGCTTGAAGAAGAGCCTGAGCTTTTAGAGGAGCCAGCACTTGAAGAAGAGCTAGAGCCTAATGAAGTGCTTGAAGACTTTGGGGCCGATGATTTTACAGACACATCAGACACGCTTTTAGATCCAGAAGATTTACTGGATGAATATAACGATGATGCGTTGCAAAGTGTAGACGAACTCTTAAATGAATTACAACAACCAGAAGACTCAGAATACGTAGAAAGCCCTGATTGGACACTTGATGATCTGGACGATGAAATTGAAGAGGTTGAAGTTGATCTAGGTGATGATCCATTAGCAGAAGACACAGATTCTGATTTATCCCTTGAGGATGAATTACTAGAAACAGAATCAATAACGCCTAGTCAAGAATTAGACGATTACCCTGAGTTAGAAATAGCAGAAGATCAGGGCGCAGAAACAAACACAGAAGCTCTTTTAAATGAGGGTGACTCAGAAACACGAGAGTCTACTAACAACAATGGCGAAAATGTTGTTAGTCAAACAGAAAAAGACTTAGCTGAGTCGATTTCTAAGGGCGCGGACTTGGGTAACCTTAATGAGGAAATTGATGATGAGCCTCATATTAATCCTGATTTTGATGCAACCTCAGTAATTGATGATAATGAACCATTGCAATCAGGCGATGCTGACGAAGTAGCCTCAACAGAAGAGCATAACGAATTATATGGTAACGAAGAACTTGCTGAGCTCACAGCTAAAGAGGAGGTTTCAGACTTTTCGGATGATGATACTCAAGTGTCGGATGATGAAGAGCTAGAACCAGAGCTATCACCAAGTCAAACAGAGCAAGAATTATCACAAGCGCTCTCATCAAGTATTGATTTAAATAGCCTAGAAGATGACTTTGACGATGAGCCGTTAATCGATAGTGAGTTTGAACAGTCAGATTCTGGACTTGATACTAATTCAGAAAGTGAAGAACCACTACCAGAAATTACAGATGAAGCATTGTTATCGCAAGAGAACTTTGATGATTCACAGGTTGATTTAGCAGGGTTAGGCGCCGACCTAGAACTTGATTCTGTCAATGCAGAAGACTTTGAGGAGCTTGTTTCAGAGACGCCAGATGGTGATACTGATAACGACGAAGAGCTAGATGGATTAAATTTAGATGAAGTTGTTAGTGATACCACAATTGATGAAACTTTAGATGCAAGTCTAGAGCCAGAACTATCACCAAGTCAAACAGAGCAAGAACTATCGCAAGCGCTCTCATCAAATATTGATTTAGATAGCTTAGAAGATGATTTTGATGATGAGCCATTAATTGATAGCGAGTTCGATGAATCAAATTTAGAGCCTGAAATTAATGAAGAAGCCAACGTTTTAGTCCCAGAGGATACGGACGAAGATTCATTACTAGGCGCTGATTTAGAGTTTGATTCAGTGGGTGTCGAAGGCGTTGAAGAGCAAGTTTTAGAAACGCCCCAAAACGACATTGAGAGAACGGATACTAAAGAATTTGAACAAGATTTAGATGATGGCGGCAGTGCGATTGCTCAGGAAGTCGACATTGAGCATGAACCAGAATTATCACCAAGCCAAACAGAGCAAGAACTATCGCAAGCACTTTCATCAAATTTTGATTTAGATAGCCTAGAGGATGACTTTGATAATGAACCATTAATTGATAATGAGTTTGATGAATCAGAGTTAGTGCTAGAAGCTAATGACGAGACTGAAGTATCAGCGCCTGAAGCTACTGATGAAAGCCAAATTTTAGACGAAAACCTTGAATATTCACAAAACGATTTAGCAGAAACAGGCACTGATTTACCTAATAGTGAAGAGCTTGAATCATCTGATTTAGGTATCGAGCAAACTGTTGATGATGAACTAGATGAACTAGATGAACTAGATGAACTAGATGCTGAGCTTGAAATCAATGACGAGGTTGAGGGATCAATTGCTCAAGTTAACGATGATTCGGTTTCATCAGAAGAAGTTGAAGAGCCACTTCCGGATGTACCGAATAATGGTGCTGATTTCTCAGGTTCAGGTGAAGATAATAGTGAAATAACCAGTGACGATGCGTTCACTCCAGAGCTTAATGACAACGAAGCTGATAATCAAAATTCAGCTGAAGATGATATAGACAGCGCGGGAACTAACTTTAATGACGACCTGTTAATTGATGAATTTAATGAACTAGATGGTGAGCTCGACAATCTTAACGACTTAAACGATGACACACTTGATGATTTACTCTCAGAGTCGAATAACGCTGATGGGGACTATTTAGCGCCTGATAGCAGCGTTGGGCTAGACAATCCAGCATTTATAAGTGAATCGGACGATGAAATAAATGAACAAACTAATGTTGATCGTGAAGCTGAACTAACTCAAGTTGACTCTCAGGGTGATACTAACCTTGTATCAGATGAAGCACTTGATGATGAATTTATGGCTGATTTAAGTGAAACCGATTTCGATTCATTGCTCAATGAGTTAGCCGCTCCCGATGAACTTGCTATAGAAGATAGCAGCGAGTTTGATGTTGACTTTGATTCTTTATTGAAAGAAGACTTAGTTGATGAAGAAGTCTTCAATCATAAAGAGCCAGTCCCTGAAGACGCAAAACCTTTAGGTGAAGACGATTTTGTAGATATTGACTCATTACTTGAGCAAAGTGACGATGCTGAACTTGAGCATGAGCCTTACAATGACGTAAATATAGACTTAGGTTTAAGTGAGTTTGATGCATTACTTGCTGGTGATAATCCAACAGACGTTGATGCCGAGAGTGGAGGTTACTCCGCTAAGTTAGACTTAGCACGTGCCTATATTGAAATCGACGACTTTGATTCCGCGCTTAAGGTGATTGAAGACGTAATAGCAAAAGGGCCTGAAGAAGTTCAAGAAGAAGCGCTTAGTTTGCAAGCAAAATTACAACAATAGCATTTGTGTTAATTTCAATACGATAAACCCATAATTGGTGATGCTGATTATGGGTTTTTTATTGTTTTTATATGATTACATCACGGTCGCTTTTATTGCGCCGCGAGATAGCATAAAATGCGCCGTTAATTAGTACAGTAGGTAAAACGATAAATATGCGAGTAGCACTTGGGGTTGAATATAATGGCGCACGTTATAGTGGTTGGCAGCGTCAATCGCACGTAAATAGCGTACAACAAGAAGTAGAAAAGGCGCTGTCGAGTATCTGTAACCACCCAGTTGAAATTGTGTGTGCAGGGCGAACTGACGCAGGAGTGCATGGAACAGGCCAAGTTGTTCATTTTGAAACCAATGCATCTCGTGAAATGGTCGCGTTTACTATGGGTATGAACACTTTGCTACCTAAAGATATTGCTATTCGATTTGCTCAACCTGTTGCAGAAGACTTTCATGCACGTTTTAGTGCAACCGCAAGAAGGTATCGCTACGTTATTTATAACTATCCATACCGTGGAGCTGTTATGAACGAGGGTGTTACTCATTTCCATCACAAGCTAGATGAAAAGGTAATGCAAGAGGCGTGTCAGCATTTAATTGGTGAGCATGACTTTACATCATTCAGAGCATTACACTGCCAAGCTAATACCGCTAAACGTACAATTCATCACTTATCTGTTCAGCGCCAAGGTGATTACGTTGTAATTGATATTAAAGCCAATGCATTTTTACATCACATGGTACGAAACATAACCGGTTGTTTAATGGATATTGGCTTACACAAGCACCAACCTGTATGGCTAAAAGAGCTATTAGATTTAAAAGAGCGTGCAAAAGCGAGTGCAACAGCTAAAGCCGCTGGTTTGTATTTAGTCGATGTTGATTACCCAGAGCAGTTTAATATTCCTAAAACCCCACTAGGGCCATTATTTTTACCTGATGTTGATATTTAGTTAGAATTATTAATCGCTAAATTTAATTTCCTCTAACTACTAAGACCAGTTTTTTATACCGTGTTTGTGTAATTCATGTTTTAATTGAAAAAATCTGTCTGCTACTTATTAGCAGACTCGCGACACAGAACAGCATTAAGAGAGTTGCAAATGAGTTGGTTAGAAAAAATCTTACCTAAAACGACTAAGTCGTCAGGTCGTAAAGAAATTCCAGAAGGCGTTTGGGCTAAATGTACAGCTTGCGATTCAATTTTATATAAAGCTGAACTAGAAAAATCATTAAACGTATGTCCTAAATGCGACCATCACATGCGTGTGAGCGGCCGTAAACGTTTAGAGCACTTTTTAGATGAAGGTGACCGCACGGAGCTTGGTACTGAGCACGAGCCTAAAGATGTATTAAAGTTTAAAGACTCTAAAAAATACTCAGACCGTATTAGCGCAGCCCAAAAATCAAGTGGCGAAAAAGACGCGCTAGTTGCAATGAAGGGCCGCTTAAAAGGCATACCTGTTGCTGCGGTTGCTTTTGAATTCTCATTTATGGGTGGTTCAATGGCTTCGGTTGTTGGCGCACGGTTTGTTGATGCCGTAGACCAATGTTTAGAGCACAACATGCCATTAGTGTGCTTTTCTGCCTCAGGTGGTGCACGTATGCAAGAAGCACTTATGTCGCTTATGCAAATGGCCAAAACCAGTGCAGCACTTGCTAAAATGAGCGAAAAAGGATTGCCATTTATTTCGGTAATGACCGACCCAACAATGGGTGGTGTATCGGCTTCATTAGCAATGCTAGGTGATATTAACGTTGCTGAACCAAAAGCCTTAATTGGCTTTGCTGGCCCGCGAGTAATAGAACAAACAGTTCGCGAAACCTTACCAGAAGGTTTTCAGCGTAGTGAGTTTTTACTTGAACACGGCGCAATAGACATGATTGTAGACCGCCGTGAAATGCGTGATACCTTGGCACGTATTTTAGCCAAGTTTATGAACTTGCCTTCTACTGAACAAGAGCATAGAGTAGCGTAAATTTAAGCTTTTCTGATTTAACGCTATGACAAAAACAATTCCTAGCCAATCATCAAGCCTTGATGATTGGCTTTTTTATTTAGAAAGTGTTCACCCAGCCAATATTGCAATGGGGCTAGAGCGAGTTGCCGATGTTGCCAATAATATCGGTTTATTAAATACCCCTAGTAAAATAATTCTAATTGGTGGCACAAATGGCAAAGGCACTACTGCCCGTTGTTTAGAGTCGCTGCTTTTGGCACAAGGCTTTAGTGTAGGTACTTATGCGTCTCCTCATTTAATCCGTTATAACGAACGCGTGCGTATTAATGGCAGCGAACTTGACGATCAGTTTCATGTAGATGCATTTCATCAGTTAGAGCAAGGTCGTAAAGACACTCAGCTTACTTACTTTGAATATGGTACCTTGGGTGCGCTCGCTATTTTTAAACGCTTTAGTGTAGATTATGTATTATTAGAAGTTGGTTTAGGCGGACGTTTCGATGCTACAAACATAGTAACTCCATACGCAAGCGTTATTACAACCATTGATTTAGATCACAAAGAATACCTTGGCGATACCCGAGAGCTGGTGGCGTACGATAAAGCAGGTATATTCCGTGAAGGTACCCCGGCCATTATTGGGGATTTAAATATTCCTCATACAATGACAGATTACGGTTATGAAATTAATGCTAAGATGACATTATCAGGCACTGACTTTAGCTTTAAAGAGCATGACACAACGTTTAATTGGCAGTTTGAAACACATAACCTTACGCTTAATAAACCTGCAATACCTGCTCAGAATGTAGCAACGGCATTAACAGCGTTAAGCGTATTAAATTTATTACCGAGTGTTGAGGTAATACGCAATTGCTTAGCTAAATTAGTGGTTGAAGGGCGTTTTGAACAATTAAGTGCAGAGCCATTGGTATTTACAGACGTAGCTCACAACCCTGAATCAGCACGTTATTTAGCCAATAAGTTATTAAGTTACAAAGATAAAGGCTTTAAAGTTCACGCATTAGCCGCTATGCTTGCTGATAAAGATAAAGCCGCGGTGCTCAAAGAGCTAAGCCATTTAGTTGATAACTGGTTCCTTGCAAGCTTAGGCGGCCCTCGTGGTGATAGTGCTAATAATTTAAAAGAAGCTCTACAAAGCGTATCTACTCACAACAAGGTACAAAGCTTCGACAGCGTTGCGCAAGCACTTAGTGTTATTTTACCTAAGCAGCAAAGCAATGTTATTTTGATTGTATTTGGTTCATTTTTTACAGTAGCAGATGCTATTCATTATTTTAAAAAATAGAGAGGATATCGGTGAACTCAAGTTTTATTAATCGCTTAGTTGGAACAAGCATAGTGGTGATCGCAGCGATTGTGTTTATCCCAAACATACTTGATGGCGAAAAAGTGCATTACAAGGAAGGCTTTAAAGCGATCCCAGAACGACCTGAGTTCAAAACCATTGACTTGCAAGACTCAATTAATGATCAAGTAGCGATAGCTGAGCCATTAAAGCAAGACAAAATTGAAGATATTTCCCCTGATGATGACATTTTAAAACAAGACGATACGATTGCACAAAGCCACTATGCCAGCGAAGAGAAAATTGTTGAAGCGTCAGCCATACCATCAGCTATAGAAACTGAAGTTGTTGAACCGCAAGTTGCTAAAGCGAAAGAAGAGACTAAAGTTTCCGAACAAGTGGTTAAAGTGGCACCTAAGCCTATTACACCGCGTAAAAGTGATGAAAATCTAACTGATATGGCCTATGTGGTGCAGTTAGGTAGTTTTTCTCATGCTGCAAATGTTAAAGCATTACAGGCTAAATTAACTTCAAAAGGGTTTAATACGTTTACTAAACCTATAAAAACACCTAACGGAACGCTAACAAAAGTATTTGTTGGTCCGTCACTTGATAAAACTGAGTTGGAAAAACAATTACCAGAGCTTAAAAAGCTTACTAAGCTTAACGGTAAAATAACCCAATACGAAGTAACTAACTAATTAAAAAGGCCTTAAACAATAAGGCCTTTTTCTTTGATGTTACACAATTACTTAGGCCAATTTATTAACTGTCAAAATGTTAATTAAATGTTTCAGGTTGGCTGCGGTTATCTCCCGTTTAAACTTGCATACTGAGGATGTTTGGGTATAGAATGCGCCCCAAAATAGCGACTAATTGGTTATTATGATCTGGGTTGATTACGCCATTCTTGGCATCATTGCACTGTCTACCATCATCGGTTTAATACGCGGCTTTGTAAAAGAAGCTATGTCATTAGCGGTATGGGCAGGCGCGTTTATCATCTCAAGTTTATTTTACCAATATTTAGCTTCCTTCCTAACAAGCATTTCTGAACCCCTTTTAAGAAATGCGGCGGCCATTGCCATACTCTTCTTTGCGACGCTCCTGTTAGGCGGTTTACTAAACTATATTTTAGGTCAGCTTGTACTTCGTACTGGCTTATCGGGTACTGACCGTGTCTTTGGCATAGTGTTTGGTGCTCTACGAGGCGTGTTGGTCGTGAGCGCGTTACTCTTCTTTCTTGATGCTTTTACTGGTGCACCTAATACGCACTGGTGGGGTAATTCTATTTTGATTCCAGAATTTGGCTTTGTTGTTGAATGGTTTTTTTCGTACCTCGAAAACAACTCCAGCTTTTTAAATTCAGTAAACCGTTAATCGGCGAGGATAAATTACATGTGTGGTATCGTTGGAATAGTCGGAACGTCTCCTGTGAATCAGGCGATATATGATGGCTTAACTGTTTTGCAGCATCGTGGGCAAGACGCCGCGGGAATAATTACCATTGAAAATAATACGTTTAGCTTACGTAAAGCAAACGGCCTAGTGAAAGATGTATTTCACACACGTCACATGAAGCGACTACAAGGTACCATTGGTATTGGCCATGTACGTTATCCAACAGCAGGCTCTTCTAGTTCATCTGAGGCACAGCCTTTTTATGTAAACTCACCATTTGGTATCGCCCTTGCGCATAATGGAAACCTTACAAATGCTGAAGAACTAAAAGAACAGTTATTTTCAGAAGCACGTCGACATGTTAATACAACGTCTGACTCTGAGATATTGTTGAATATTATGGCGCATGAGCTTAGTCGCTCAGACAAGTTACACCTAGACCCTGAAGATGTGTTTACAGCCGTTGCTGAGGTAAACAAAAAAGTAACGGGTGGCTATGCAGCCATTGCTATGATTATCGGTCACGGCGTTGTAGCGTTTCGTGATCCTAACGGTATTCGCCCTCTTGTTTTTGGTAAACGCGAGACTGAAAAAGGCACAGAGTACATGTTTGCCTCAGAGAGTGTGGCACTAAAACCTGATGGCTTTGAGTTTATTCGCGATGTAGCCCCAGGTGAAGCTATTTTTGTGACTGAAGATGGACAGTTTCACTCATTAAATTGTGCAGATAAAGTGTCTTACTCGCCTTGTATTTTTGAATTTGTTTATTTTGCTCGTCCAGACTCAACAATAGACAGAATGTCGGTTTATGCAACACGCGTAAACATGGGTACCAAACTGGGTGAGAAAATAGCACGTGAGTGGGCAGATAAAGACATTGATGTTGTCATTCCTATTCCAGAAACTTCGTGCGATGTCGCGCTTGAAATTGCTCGCGTACTTGATTTACCGTACCGCCAAGGCTTTGTTAAAAACCGTTACATTGGCCGTACGTTCATTATGCCTGGTCAAGAAATGCGTAAAAAGTCAGTGCGTCAAAAGCTAAACGCAATTGATCGTGAATTTAAAGGTAAAAATGTATTACTTGTTGACGATTCAATAGTGCGCGGTACTACATCTGCGCAAATTGTGGAAATGGCGCGAGAGTCTGGTGCTAAAAACGTATACTTTGCCTCAGCAGCTCCTGAAATACGCTTTCCAAATGTTTATGGTATTGATATGCCATCGGCAGCTGAACTTATTGCTCATGGCCGTGAAGTTGAAGATATAAATGCAAGTATTGGTTCTGACGGATTGATTTTTCAATCGTTAAAAGATCTAATGGCTGCTGTAAGTCAGGAAAACCCTGAAATAACACAATTCGAAACGTCGGTATTTGATGGGCAATATATCACCGGCGACATAGATCAAAACTACCTAAACCGAATTGATAAACTGAGAAATGATACCGCTAAAAGCACACGCGAAAGTGCCATGTCATCGGGTTTAGAAATACATAACCAAGAAGAAAACGAGACCGATTAATACTTAGTGTAAACAGGCCGCGTATCTTAATTATAAAAAAGGAGCTTGTTAGCTCCTTTTTTATTGGTTGAACATAGCTTAATTGGCTTGCTTAAAGCACATTATGTAAACATAGGGCTCACAATGCCGTTAGTCCAAAGAATTGCAGTAGCGGCTAAAATAATAACCAACAATATAAGCCCACAAGTCACTACTGAGCTTGCATAAATAAATCCGCGTTCTTGGGGTATATGCATGAGTATGGGCACGCCTGTATAAAGTAAATATACTGAATACGCGAGCGCAACAATACCAGCACACACAACGAACCAAAGTACCGGCCAAAAAGCAGCAAGCGCAGACATGAAAACAGGTGTTGCCGTGTAAGCAGCTAGTTCAAGAGTTTGAGTAAAGGTTGGTTTTGAGCCAAAAGTAACCGCCATCCAATGTGCTAGGTATGCAAGTGCAAATACACCGATGATAAGTGCAACATACATGGCTATCGCAATCAGTAAGGCGCTGTCGTGGGTTAAAAATACGAGATCTCCAGTACCAATGCTCCAGCCCAAGTAAACGGATGAGTAATAACCCATTACTGACGGGAATAATGCGATGAGTAAAATATGTGACAAGCTATAGGTTAAACTTTCGTGTCGGTTATCAATTGTTTGCCACTCTTCGAGTGGATGAGCATATAAGCCCCATAGGTGGTTTAATATCATAGTGTGCACTCCGTGTAGGAAGATATTACTGTTTTTGTTGTAGTGTGTTTTTTATACAGTTCATCTACAGTTATGAGCTACATAGTTTACAAAGTCAAGTTAACTAATTTTTAACAAATAAATGAAAGAAGGTTTGATTTAATCAACCTATTAATTCGTGTTAAAATATTTGCTCTGTAAATTTATTAGCAATGAGTATTAACCGTGCCATATAGCCAGCTTTTAGAGCCTATTCATAACTTTTTATTGTGTAAAACACCAACTGAGTGGGTAGATAAGGCAGTTGAAAAAGAAAATTTGCCAGTTATTTTAATAGATCACTTAATTTGTGAGTTAAAAGCCGCTCAGTCAGCAATGTTTTTAATTCGTAAGTATGCAGTAGATAAAGAAAGCGGTGATGCACTTTTAGCTTGGCTTAAACCTTTCGAAACACTTATTTATAAACGTGAAGGTAACTGGCGTGATTTAGCAGCAAAAAACAAGCTTACTAAATCAATCATTCCCAAGTCTAACTCTCCTTACGGGCAAGACTTAATTGACAAAATGGTGTTGCTCATAAAAGAAGAGCTACATCATTTTTATCAAGTGTTAGAGATAATGGACGAGTATGGGGTTGAGTATCAAAGTATAACGCCATGTCGTTACGCAAAAGGGATGTTACGTAATGTAAAAACATTTGAGCCTAATGCACTCGTTGATAAATTAATTGTTGGGGCTTATATTGAGGCTCGCTCATGTGAGCGATTTGCAAAATTAGCACCGCATGTAGATAAACGTTTAGGTGACTTTTATATTTCATTACTGCGTTCTGAGGCGCGTCACTACCAAGATTATTTAGCCTTAGCCCAAGAAATTGCTGACTTTGATATTACAGAACGAGTAAAAGAATTTGGTGAAATTGAAGCTCAATTAATTTTATCAGCAGATGAAGACTTTAAATTTCACAGTGGTACCCCTGCATAACCCTCCTTGTCACACTACTTTCATGGCTGTAGTTATACAGTCATGAGGCTTAAAATTAGACGAATTTCAAACCAGCTTCTACTATATATAAAGTACTTTGGTACATACAAAAATATTAACTATATTTATTAATTTATCAGATGTTTTTTTATATAGGCGGTGAAGGATGTCCGACAGCAATAGTTTGTTTGTATTTGATGAAGAGCTGGAAATAGATGGTTCAAATATAGTAAAAAAAATCAAAGTGCTTACCGTTGAAGACGATCTTAATTATCAGCATGCTTTAACTAATAGTTTAAAAGAAATGACGCCAGAGGATAACTGTGAAATAGAAATACTCACGGCGAATTCAGTCTCTCAGGCTGCATTAGTGTTGAGCTTGCATCCAGATATAGCACTTACCTTTATAGATGTTGTTATGGAGGATGACGACTCAGGTCTCAGGCTTGTAAGTACTATAAGAGAGGTGATTGGTAACGCAGACATGCGTATTGTTTTGTTGACCGGTCAACCTGGATTTGCACCCGAACAGCAAATAATGAAAACGCTTGATATAGACGAATATTGGAATAAATCAGACGTCTCTGCTGAAAAATTACAATCTATTGTTACAAGCAACTTACGCACCTGGAAATACATTTCACAAATATCTTCAGCCAGAAAAGGTCTTCAACTTGTTTTAGATGCTTCAAGAAGCA
The DNA here is from genome assembly GCF_005886645.1 of Pseudoalteromonas sp. S408. Lineage (NCBI taxonomy): Bacteria > Pseudomonadati > Pseudomonadota > Gammaproteobacteria > Alteromonadales > Pseudoalteromonadaceae > Pseudoalteromonas > Pseudoalteromonas sp. S408. The sequence continues at coordinate 11,481 of NZ_PNDY01000017.1, forward strand.
TAAACAGTAAACACGATATGGGATCTTTCTCTAAAGCTGTTTTAGAAGAAATCAGTAATATTTTAAACGTCACTGAGGGAGGAGGGATTATGTGCTCTACTCAAAGTGATGGCGAAATTATCAGAGCGCATATTTCGACAGCTAATGGTTGTTTTGATGGGTTTGAAGGAAAGCTTATTGACGATAGGGTTTTACTTCCACAAATCTACAGTGATTTTAAGCGAGCTTTGGACGAAAAAAGGCACGTTTTTTCTGAATACCACACGATATTTTATTTTTGCAACAAAGAAATAGCTGGGGAAAGCTATGTAACGATTGTTCAGTCGGACAATGAAATATCAGAACAAAATGAATATTTATTAAAAGTATTCAGTGAAAATGTAAGCACAGGCTTTAGTAACATAGCACTGCTTAACAAGCTTACTGAACTTGCATATACCGATGTGTCGTTAAACACGCACAATCGTAACTGGCTCATTCGTGAAATAAAAAATATGAACCTGCACGAGCAGTACCAAACACGTTTGTTAGTTTTTGAAGTTGAGCAATTTGAAGAAAAAGCATTTTCGTTTGGCCATGATTTTTGTCAAAAGCTATTAAAAGAAGTTTATAAAAATTTAATGACTATTTTTGATGGTTATTCAGCGCGCATTGCCATTATCAATAACAGCAGCTTTGGATTACTTATAAACGCAAACTTCGATATAACCGACGAAATGATAGCTAGCCTGATAAGGCAAAAATGTATAATTACCTCTGTAAAACAATATGCTGATTTGAGAATTCTTGATTTAGCGCTAAGTTCTGTTTTAAATATTGTACCCGAAAAAATAATAAGCATTGCTGAATCTAGTTTAAGTGATAGCCAAACCGCATCTTTAAAATATATAAAGCATACCCAAGAAAAAACAGAAGCATTAACTAACCGATATAGTTTAATGGCCCGATTAAGAAGAGTAATTGGTGCTGGTACTTTACAAATAGCCTTACAGCCTAAAATGGACTTAGCAACGTTAACCCCTGTGGGCTTTGAAGCATTGGCTCGTTGGCAGTTAGAAGACGGTAGTTTTGTAAGCCCAGAGATATTTATTGAACTTGCTGAAACAGCAGGTTTAATTAGTGAATTAGACAGCGTTATTTTCGATAAGATAATTTCGACTATTCATAAGTTAAGTGATATGGGCGTAAATTTGCCTATTGCTTTTAATGCGTCGGCTTTTGATTTGGTTGACTCTGACTACTGCAAAAAAATCCTTCATAAGTTAAAAGATGCCAATATACCTCCAGAAATGCTTGAGCTAGAGATTACTGAGACCCAAGCGATCAGTAATTACGACTTAATTAGAGAGTCGTTAGATGAATTTATGGCGCTGGGTATTAAAGTAAGCATTGATGACTTTGGAACAGGTTATTCATCTATTTCACACATAACTGAGATACCTGCAAATATTTTAAAAATAGACAGATGTTTTTTAACTGATATTGAGCGCAATGCTAATAACCAATACATCCTAGAAATGATTGTAAACTTAGCCAGACGATTTAATTTTTCTATTATTGTTGAAGGTGTTGAAACGTCAGAGCAATGTGAATGGGTTAAAAAAATAGGCTGTGATGTGGCCCAAGGTTATTACTTTTCAAAACCACTGTTTTTTGACGATTTAACAACATGGTTAAAGCAATATGGAAAAGTTTGATCATAGACTTTCTGTTAGTTTAAATAATAAACAGCTATATATTAAAGCATTGTTTATTATGGTTGCTGCTGGCGTTATTAGTTTTTTAGTATATTGGCAAATTTACCAATCAAGGCTTGCGCTTGTTCAAGATTATCAAGACGACAAACTATCTCTAGTGCAGACAGAGTTTGTAAAAGAGCTAAGTAGTATAAAAAAACTAACACAAGTTTTAGCAGACAACAAAAACCTAAAAAGGGGCAATAAGCTCAGGTATATGTTTAGAGACCGAGAATCCATACGAAGCATAAATGATTACTTCGTTAATTTTGGGTTATTATCGCCTATCATTTCGCAAATTCGGTGGATTGATATTACCGGGAACGAACGTTTTAGAGTTGACTTTAAAAACGGTGAGGCAAAAGTTGTTAAGCAAAAAGAGCTCCAAAACAAAATGTCGCGCTATTACTTTAGGCAAGGTATATCGATAGAGGCACCTGATTCGTTTTTATCAAGAATTGATTTAAACATGGAGTATGGTTCAATAGTTGAGCCATACGAACCCACCATTAGAGTTACTTATCGAACTAGCTCAAGCGAATTTATAGTTGATGGCCTCATTATAATTAATTTTAACTTATCTGACTTTTTTCAGAAAATTAGAAATTACTCTTCTGAAAACGCTCAAATTAATATTGTAAACAAAGATGGGTATTGGATTTTTAACAATGATAAGTCTAAAGAGTGGGGGTTTATGCTTGGATTGCCAGAGCTAACAATTGCTAATTATAACCCATCACTCTGGGAGTCTATGCAAAACCAACAAGAAAATACAGTAAGATATTTTGATTCAAACATTTATTCGTTAGACAAGCTGCCCGCACTTTTTTCAAAAAGGCATAATGAAACCCTTAATGAAGTCATTTATATTTACATCAAAAGTAAAGATAAGTTGATGAATAAAATACACTTTACGGCACTAGGTTATGCTGGTACTAGCGGTATTATTCTTTTGTTTATTGGTGGCTTTATTTTATATAGAGAGTATTGTTATACAAAAACGCTAAAAGATTTATTTGACCAGTTACGCGCTGAAAAGTTGGAGCTGGATTCTGTCAATAATCAACTTTCAAATACCATTAGGCAGCAGCAACTTTTGCAGGACAGCTTTGTTGAAGCGCAAAAATTATCTTCATTAGGCATGCTTGTTGCGGGTGTAGCTCATGAGATGAATACGCCTATTGGCGGTGCTATTATTTCTGTTACTAATGCTGAGTCGGTGATGAGCCGCCTAAATGAAGGTATAAAAACTGGCTTAACAAAGTCTCTACTAGAGAACAGCGTATCAAGCTTAGATGATAATTTAGGCTTAGCCAGAGTAAACCTAGATAAAGCTGCTGTACTTGTAAAAAGCTTTAAAAAAATGGCTATTGATAGAAACAATGAAGAATTTATTGAGTGTAATATTGAAGCAATAATAAAAGAGTTGTTGGTTACGCTAAACTCTCGATTAAAAACTTCAAAGGTTAAAATTAAAACCTTGTTTAATGATAGCTGCACGCTTAAAAGTCGCCCTGGGATTATCTCACAGGTTATTGAAAACCTTATAATGAATGCGCTTAACCACGCTTTTGAAGAGAATCAATCTGGAGAGATTGAAATTAAGGTTGAGGAAAGTGATAAGGGAGATGTAAATATTATAGTATCAGACAGCGGATGCGGGATTAATCAGCAGCAGCAATCTGTTATTTTTGAGCCCTTTCATACATCAGCGCGCGGTAAAGGAAACATAGGGCTTGGGCTTTATATGGTTTCTCAATGGGTTACCAAAATTTTAAAAGGGCAGTTGGTTTTAGAGTCTGATCCTAAATGGGAAGATAAATTTAAAACTCGATTTACAATTACGTTGCCTAAAAATTAAGTGAGTACCCACATTCAATTTTTAACGTATTATTTAAATGCTATATAGGGCCTTAAAGGGACTACACTTAGGGATTGAGGCTCTAAAAATGGCTTTATATAGCTCATTTAAATGGTGTGTTTATTAGCCTTTGTTCTTGAGGTGTCACAATTAAGTAGGAGCCTTGTTCGTACCAGTCACCTAAAACAGTGCGTGTAAGCGTTTGTCCATTTAGTGAGTATGTATGAATATTTGGTCGGTGCGTATGACCATGGATCATGTTAACAACTTTGTGCTTCGTAAATGTCGAAAGGACAGCATCATCAACAACGTCTAAAATTTCTATCGGTTTATCTGCTTGGCTAAGCTTACTTTTTTCACGGGCATTGCGAGCTATTTTTTTTCGGTACCATAATGGCATGGCAAGCATTAATTTTGGCCACCACCAACCGCGGCTTTTTTTACGAAATTTTTGATACTCAATATCCTGGGTACACATTTCATCCCCATGTAAAATAACAGTGGGTGTGCCGTAAAGGTCTATAACAGTTTGCTCATCTAACAGTGTCATACCTGCTAAATTTGCATAGTGTTTTCGCAGGATAAAGTCGCGATTACCATGAATAAAATAGACGGGAATACCTGAATCACTTACTGCTTTAAGCTTTTTAGCTACACTGCGCGCAAGTTCAGTGACGTAGTCATCACCTACCCATACTTCAAAAAAGTCACCTAAAATGTAAAGCGCATCAACGTCTTGATTCAAAATGTTAGATTCTAAAAACTTAAAAAAAGCAGCGCTAATATCAGGTCTGTTTTCAGTTAAATGTAAATCAGCAATAAAATACGTTTTTTGAGTCATAGGGGTGTCTTTTTGATAAAAATAAAGCGGGCGCATGCATTTTGCATAAACACCCGCTGATTCTCCAACATTACGTGGGTAAACGTACTATTAGCTAACAGTAACGTTTTCGATGATCACGTCTTCAAGAGGAACATCTTGGTGAAAACCATTGCTACCAGTAGCTACACCTTTAATTTTTTCTACAATGTCCATGCCTTCAACTACTTCAGCAAACACACAGTAACCCCAGCCTTGAGACGTTTCGCTGCTGTGGTTTAAAAAATCATTGTTGTTAACATTAATAAAAAACTGTGCTGTAGCAGAGTGTGGATCTGGTGTGCGTGCCATAGCTAAAGTACCTACTTTATTAGACAGGCCGTTGTTAGCTTCGTTTTGAATAGGGTCGTTAACGTCTTTTTGCTCCATACCTGAAACAAAGCCACCACCTTGAACCATAAAGCCATCAATTACACGGTGAAAAATTGTACCGTTGTAAAAACCTGCGTTTGCATACTCTAAAAAGTTTTTTACTGTGTTTGGAGCTTCTTGCTCAAACATTTTAATGGTGATGTCACCAAAGTTTGTGTGTAGAACAACCATGTGCTTTCCTATATCTGGTTTAAATAGTCGCACTATTTTATCTTAGTTAGCTAAGATTAACAAAGCGCTAGAGCCCATGCTTTTCAAGTGGTAACATACATTTTCTTGATAATAGTGAAGGACACCAACTAAATGGTACAAATATACAACACACTGACACGACAAAAAGAACAATTTAAACCCATGGTCGATGGTAAAATCGACATGTACGTGTGTGGTATCACCATTTACGATTACTGTCATATTGGTCATGCGCGCACATTTGTTGGGTTTGACGTCATTGTTCGTTACCTTCGTCATATTGGTTACAATTTAAAGTACGTGCGTAATATTACCGACGTAGACGATAAAATTATTAAACGTGCAAATGAAAATGGCGAGTCAATAAATGATTTAACACTTCGCATGACTAAAGCCATGCATGAAGATTTTGACAGCCTAAACATGCTGCGCCCTGATGTAGAACCAACAGTAACAGGGCACATGGATGAAATTATTGAAATGGTTGAGCGCTTAATAGCAAAAGGACATGCTTATGTTGCAGCCGACGGGGACGTGTTATTTGATGTATCAACGTTTGAGCAATACGGTGCGCTTTCTCAACAAGATTTAAGTATGCTGCAATCGGGTTCGCGTGTTGAAGTAGCTCAAGATAAAGACGACCCTCTTGACTTTGTTTTATGGAAGAAAGCGAAAGCTGGTGAACCATCGTGGTCATCGCCATGGGGAGAAGGACGCCCAGGTTGGCATATTGAATGTTCGGCAATGAGCTCTAAACATTTAGGTGAACATTTTGATATTCATGGTGGGGGCTCTGATTTACAGTTTCCGCATCATGAAAATGAAATTGCGCAGTCATGCTGTGCCAACAATGGTAAGTATGTAAATACGTGGATCCATACTGGTATGGTACAAGTAAATAAAGAAAAAATGTCTAAGTCGCTAGATAATTTTTTCACTGTTCGCGATGTGTTAAAAGAGTATGATCCTGAGTCGGTTCGTTACTTTTTAATATCAGGACATTATCGAAGCCAACTTAATTACTCGCAAGAGAACTTAGATCAGGCTCGTTCATCGCTTGAACGCATTTATACCGCTTTGCGTGACGTTAAACCAATCGAGTGTGAGCTTGAGGGTAATGAGTTTGTTGCCAAATTCAGAAAAGCGATGGACGATGATTTTAATACTCCAGAGGCTTTACCTGTTATGTTTGAGCTGGCAAAAGAGTTAAATCGCGTAAAAGAAAGCGATATCACATATGCAGGTCAACTCGCGTTTATATTACGTACCCTAGGCGAAGTGCTAGGCGTCGCACAACAAGCGCCAGAAGCGTTTTTACAAGGTGGGCAGGACGACGATGAAGTTGCAACAATAGAAGCGTTAATTGTAAAACGTAACGATGCTCGCGCCAGTAAAAATTGGGCTGCAGCCGACGAAGCACGCGATGCGCTTAATGCATTAGGTGTAATACTTGAAGATTCAGCCGGTAAAACAACCTGGCGTAAAGCGTAAGTGTTTTAAACAATAGCTTTAAAATAAAAAGGGTTGCCAATTGGCAACCCTTTTTATTTATATAAGCCTAGCTGTGATATTTTTCACATGCCTCTAGTGTATTTTCAATTAGGCTCGCAACAGTCATTGGGCCAACCCCGCCAGGTACAGGGGTAATAAAGTGAGCTTTTTGCTCTGCAATGCTGTATTCAACGTCGCCTACTAATTTACCTGTATCCAAACGGTTAATGCCAACATCAATAACAATGGCACCTTCTTTTATCCAATCTCCAGGGATAAACTCAGGCTTACCTACAGCCACTACAAGCAAGTCAGCACGGCGAACATGTGTTTCTAAATCTTGTGTAAATTTATGACATACCGTTGTTGTACAACCTGCTAGCAATAATTCGAGCGACATAGGTCGCCCTACAATATTGGATGCGCCAACCACGACCGCATGCATACCTTTATAACGTACGCCGGTAGAATCTAGTAAAGTAATAATACCCTTTGGTGTGCAAGGACGAAGAGCAGGCATACGCTGTGCTAAACGGCCTATATTGTAAGGGTGAAAACCATCAACATCTTTATGTGGTGTAATACGTTCTAAAATTTTCTCTGCATCGAGCCCGTCAGGTAGAGGTAACTGCACTAAAATACCATCGACTTCTGCATCATTATTTAGCTCATCAATTAAACTTAAAAGAGCATCTTCTTTTGTGTCTGCAGGTAAATCAAATGATTTTGAAATAAAACCAACTTCTTCACAGGCTTTACGCTTTGAACCAACATAAACTTGGCTTGCTGGATCAAGTCCTACAAGTACTACTGCAAGTCCGGGGGCGCGTAATCCTTTAGAAACGCGTTCACTTACGCGTTGTGCAACTGAACTACGTACTTGTTTTGCGATTGCTTTACCATCAATGATGTTTGCCGTCATGGGTGACCTTTAATTGGGGTTAATTAACTAGATACCGATACTTTAAAAATGAACGCATAATAAAAAGGGGGTATACGCTTATAAAGATAATAATAACTTTATTTTTTCATTTTATATTACCTGTGCTATTTTCGCAGAAAAGCATTGCAGCGCCAAGTTGCTTTTCATCTATATAGTACTAGAGTAATTAAATAGTTTAAATTTCAGGCTTCTATTATAATATTTAGCCATTGTGGACTAAAAATGACCACTTGATTTGTTTTCTTAAAAAAACGTTTGACCTAACCCCGTCAAATCACTATTATGCACCCCGTTGTCAACGAGGTCACTCGTAGATAATAGTAAGTAACGGCGATTAGCGCAGTTTGGTAGCGCACTTGGTTTGGGTCCAAGGGGTCGCAGGTTCAAATCCTGCATCGCCGACCATTTTTTTATAATTTAATTATAATCGAATAGCTTATTGGTAAACTATGAAGTTTTCGATGCGCCCATAGCTCAGCTGGATAGAGCAACGCCCTTCTAAGGCGTCGGTCGAAGGTTCGAATCCTTCTGGGTGCGCCATTTGAAAACACGTAAATATAGCGGTGATTGTAGCTCAGTTGGTAGAGCCCCGGATTGTGATTCCGGTTGTCGTGGGTTCGAGCCCCATCAGTCACCCCATTTACACAGAATAACGGCGATTAGCGCAGTTTGGTAGCGCACTTGGTTTGGGTCCAAGGGGTCGCAGGTTCAAATCCTGCATCGCCGACCACTTTCTCAAAGTGGTTTTAAACCCTCAGTTTAATTATTCAGTATGAAAAAGAAGCTTAGTCTTCAATGTCGGCGATTAGCGCAGTTTGGTAGCGCACTTGGTTTGGGTCCAAGGGGTCGCAGGTTCAAATCCTGCATCGCCGACCATTTTCTCATTAATAAATCCTCTGCGTTAAATCTCAAAAATAGAATATTCTATTGCAAAAATTAAAGTTTATTTAAAGTACTAAGAACACTGTATAGCCTGTTTTTTACTCGGTTAGGTACTGTAGTACCCAATCTACCCCAAATAATTGCCCCCCATACTCGACTATCATAAATATTAGGTTATAATGCCGCGTCTATTGTTTAACATAGTGCCCTAAGGGCAAAGCAACAATGGTATCTCATGGTAGCGACGGATGCTTTTAAGTGTGAAAAATCGCTTAAACTTTATCAAGACTCATGCAGATCACTTTGTTTGTAAGGAAGGCGAACAGTCGCCAAAATTGAATATTGAGGTAAATCATGCAAGTTTCTGTTGAGACGACCCAAGGCCTTGAGCGCCGTATAACTATCACCGTTCCTGCAGAGAACGTTGAGACCGAAGTAAAAAAACGCCTACAACAACTGTCAAAAACACAGCGTATAGATGGTTTCCGTGCTGGTAAAGTTCCTGTATCTGTAATTAACAAGCGTTTTGGCGCTGCAGTTCGTCAAGAAGTTGCTGGCGAAGTAATGCAACGTAACTACATTGAAGCAATCGTTGCTGAAAAAATTAACCCTGCTGGCGCGCCTTCATTCGCTCCTAAATCACTTGAAGCAGGTAAAGATTTAGAATTCTCAGCAACATTTGAAGTTTACCCTGAAGTTGAAGTTCAAGGTTTAGACAAAATTGCTGTTGAAAAACCAGCGGTAACAGTAACTGACGAAGATTTAGCAAATATGCTAGAAACACTTCGTAAGCAACATGCTGCGTGGGCTGAAGTTGAAGCTGCTGCTGGCGAGAACGATCGTGTAACGGTTGATTTTGTAGGTACTATTGACGGTGAAGTATTTGAAGGCGGTAAAGCTGATGACTTCCCATTAGAGCTTGGCCAAGGTCGTATGATCCCAGGTTTTGAAGATAATATCGTTGGTAAAAAAGCAGGCGAAGAAGTTGTTGCAGATGTAACATTCCCTGAAGATTACCATGCTGAAAACCTTAAAGGTAAAGCAGCTCAATTCACTATCACAGTGAAAAAAGTTGAAGCACAAGAACTTCCTGAATTAAGCGAAGAGTTTGCAACTAAATTCGGTGTTACCGAAGGCGGCGTAGACGCGCTTAAAGAAGAAGTTAAAAAGAACATGACGCGTGAACTTGACCAAGCGGTTAAAGCTAACGTTAAAGACCAAGCAATTAAAGGTCTTTTAGAAAATAACGAAATTGAAGTGCCAAAAGCACTTGTTGATCAAGAAGTTGACGCACTACGTCAGCAAGCAGCTCAACGTTTTGGTGGCGACGCTAAAAACATGCCTGAGCTTCCTGCTGAATTGTTCCATGAGCAAGCTGTAACGCGTGTTAAAACTGGCCTTTTATTAGGTGAAGTGATCAAAGCTAACGACATCAAAGTTGATGATGCTAAAGTTGAAGCATTAATCGCTACAGTTGCTTCTGCATACGAAGATCCAACTGAAGTAGTAGAATACTACAAAGCAAATGATCAACTTATGCAACAAATGCGTAATGTTGCAATGGAAGAGCAAGCTGTTGAAGCTATTTTAGCTAAAGCAAATGTTTCTGACGTTGAAAAAGCGTTTGATGACATCATGAATCCGCAGCAAGGTGCTTAATAAGTCATTGACTTAAGCTCTCGCTAACGATTAAATGGCTCGTGTTACACTGTTTAAACAGCGTGCCCGGGCCATTTTTAGTTTTTGGCTCTTAATTTGCGAAAAACGATAACTATGCTTCCTTATAATAAGGATAAGTATAAGCGCATAAGGAATTAAATAAGTATGAATACTGGTATTACAGATCCCCTAAATGCATTGGTCCCTATGGTTGTTGAGCAAACACCAAAAGGTGAGCGCTCGTATGATATTTATTCGAGACTTTTAAAAGAGCGTATTATTTTTTTAACAGGCCAAGTTGAAGACAACATGGCAAACCTGATTTTAGCACAAATGCTGTTTTTAGAATCAGAGAACCCTGATAAAGATATATTTCTATACATAAATTCACCGGGTGGCTCAGTAACTGCAGGTATGGCAATTTACGACACAATGAACTTCATCAAGCCTGATGTAAGCACCATTTGTGTAGGACAAGCAGCAAGCATGGGCGCATTTTTGCTTACAGCTGGCGCTAAAGGTAAACGTTTTTGTTTACCTAACTCACGCGTAATGATTCACCAACCTTTAGGTGGTTTCCAAGGTCAAGCTTCTGACTTTGAAATACATGCTAAAGAAATACTATCTATTAAAGATAAGCTAAATCGCTTAATGGCAGAACATACTGGTCAGCCGTTAGATGTGATTTCAAAAGATACTGATCGTGATAATTTCATGAGCGCGTCAGAAGCTGTAGAGTACGGCTTAGTTGACTCAGTATTTGCAAATCGCGATAAAAAGTAAGCGCTTGGTGAGCAGGGGACCTGTTAATCACTTTTAGTTACTATGCGAAAAATAATAAATTTTGTTATAGTTAAGCGTATTGAAATAGCCACCATCAATTTTGGTGGCCAACGTAATAAGATGAGGTAGCTGAATGTCTGACACTCCTACAGACGGCGACAAAAGTAATAAATTGTTATACTGCTCTTTTTGTGGCAAGAGCCAGCACGAAGTACGCAAATTAATTGCAGGCCCTTCAGTATACGTTTGTGATGAATGTGTAGAGTTGTGTAACGATATTATCAGGGAAGAGATCAAAGACATTGCTCCTAAGCATGACTCGTCTGATAAACTACCTGTTCCAAAAGAAATTCGTAAACACCTAGACGACTACGTAATTGGCCAAGACCATGCAAAAAAAGTATTGTCTGTTGCTGTTTATAACCATTATAAACGTTTACGTAATCAATCAACCAAGCAAGATATCGAGCTTAGTAAAAGTAATATTTTGCTAATAGGCCCAACTGGTAGTGGTAAAACATTATTAGCTGAGACGTTAGCTCGTTTACTTGATGTACCATTCACAATGGCTGATGCAACGACACTTACTGAAGCAGGTTACGTAGGTGAGGATGTAGAAAACATTATTCAAAAACTATTGCAAAAATGTGATTACGATGTGGAAAAAGCACAGCGTGGCATCGTGTACATTGATGAAATAGACAAAATTTCTCGTAAATCAGATAACCCATCAATCACACGTGATGTATCGGGTGAAGGTGTGCAACAAGCATTACTCAAGCTGATTGAGGGTACGATTGCTTCTGTTCCGCCACAAGGTGGGCGTAAACATCCGCAGCAAGAATTTTTGCAAGTAGACACTTCTAAAATATTGTTTATCTGTGGTGGTGCGTTCTCAGGGCTTGATAAAGTAATTGAGCAACGTAGCCATAAAAATACTGGTATTGGCTTTGGTGTTAGTGTTAAAGAGTCTGCAGAGGCACGTTCATTAAGCGAAACGTTTAAAGACGTAGAACCTGAAGATTTAGTAAAATACGGTTTAATACCTGAATTTATTGGCCGTTTACCAGTAGTTGCTACACTAACAGAGCTAGATGAAGCCGCTTTGGTACAAATTCTAAGTGAGCCTAAAAATGCGATTACTAAGCAGTTCTCAGTATTGTTTGGTATGGAAGATGTAGAGCTTGAGTTCCGTGATGATGCTTTATCTGCGATTGCTCACAAAGCCATGGTACGTAAAACGGGTGCACGTGGTCTGCGTTCAATCGTAGAAGGTATTTTATTGGATACCATGTACGAACTTCCATCTATGGACGATGTGAGTAAAGTGGTGATTGACGAAACGGTAATTAAAGGTGAGTCAGACCCAATCTTGATATATGAAAATAACAATCAAGATAAAGCTGCATCTGAATAGTTTTTAAGCTATTTGCATTAAAAAGGAGCCTAAGGCTCCTTTTTTTATAATTAATTTAAACGAGTCGGGTAAAATTGTTGAACTTTAATGTGGTTATCCCCATATACTTGAGTAATCTTTTAAATAAATGAAGTGCGAAGAGAAATATAATGACGCTTGAGAGAACCGACCAAGTCGAAATCCCAGTGCTAGCACTGCGCGATGTTGTGGTGTACCCACACATGGTGATCCCGCTTTTTGTAGGCCGTGAAAAATCAATAAAATGCCTAGAAGCGGCAATGGACAAAGACAAACAAATTTTCTTGGTTGCACAAAAAGATGCAACTGTAGACGAACCAGAGCAGGATGATATTTATCGCATTGGTACTATTGCCACTGTACTTCAATTATTAAAACTTCCCGACGGGACAGTGAAAGTATTGGTAGAAGGTACCCAGCGCGCTGAGATCAAAAATTTTGTTGATAATGATGATTTTTTTGTTGCCAATGCTCAATTCATTGAATCTGATTTAATTGATGAACAAGAGCAAGATGTATTTATTCGAAGCGCAATTAGCCAATTTGAAGGTTACGTAAAGCTCAATAAAAAAATTCCACCGGAAGTACTTACTTCGGTATCAGGTATTGATGAACCTGCGCGCCTAGCTGATACAATGGCTGCGCACATGCCTTTAAAAGTACCTGAAAAACAAAAGGTGCTAGAAATTTCAAGCGTGACAGAGCGTTTGGAATACTTAATGGCGCTTATGGAAGGTGAAATCGACTTATTACAAGTTGAGAAAAAAATCCGTACCCGCGTTAAAAAGCAGATGGAAAAATCTCAGCGTGAGTATTACCTCAATGAGCAAATGAAAGCTATTCAAAAAGAGCTTGGCGAGCTTGATGATGTTCCTGATGAGTTTGAAGCGCTGAAAAAGCGTATTGAAGAATCGGGCATGTCATCAGAAGCGCAAGAAAAAGCCACGACAGAACTTAATAAACTTAAGATGATGTCGCCAATGTCTGCTGAGGCAACGGTTGTGCGTTCTTACATCGATACATTAATCAATGTGCCATGGAAAAAACGTTCAAAAGTTAAAAAAGATTTGGCTGGTGCACAAAAAATACTAGACAGTGAGCACCATGGCCTCGATAAAGTTAAAGAACGCATTTTAGAGTACCTCGCGGTACAACAACGTACCAACAAGCTTAAAGGTCCTATTCTGTGTTTAGTTGGTCCTCCTGGTGTTGGTAAAACATCACTTGGTCAGTCTATTGCGCGCTCCACTGGACGTAAATATATTCGTATGGCACTTGGTGGTGTTCGTGATGAAGCCGAAATTCGTGGCCACCGTCGAACTTACATTGGTTCTATGCCAGGTAAGTTGATTCAAAATATGACAAAAGTGGGGGTTAAAAACCCATTATTTTTATTAGATGAAATTGACAAAATGTCTTCAGACATGCGCGGAGATCCGGCTTCAGCATTGCTAGAAGTGCTCGATCCTGAACAAAACAGTCATTTTGCTGATCACTACTTAGAGGTCGATTTTGATTTATCGGATGTTATGTTTGTAGCTACTTCAAATAGCTTTAACATCCCGGGTCCTCTTTTAGACCGTATGGAAGTTATTCGTTTGTCAGGTTACACCGAAGATGAAAAGCTTAATATCGCCAAAGAGCACCTGATCACTAAGCAAGTAAAGCGTAACGGCTTAAAAGAGCATGAGATTGAAATAGACGACAGTGCCATTATCGGCATTATTCGTTATTACACCCGTGAAGCCGGTGTGCGTAATCTAGAGCGAGAAATTTCTAAGCTGTGTCGTAAGGCAGTTAAAAATATTTTAATTGAAAAAGACACCAAAACGGTGACTATCAATCAAGATAACTTAGAAGAGTATTTAGGCGTACAACGTTTTGACTATGGTAAAGCAGAAGACGGTGATCGTATTGGTCAAGTTACGGGTCTTGCTTGGACCGAGGTTGGTGGTGATTTGCTAACCATCGAATGTGCTGCCGTGCCAGGTAAAGGTAAACTGACTTACACGGGTTCACTTGGCGATGTTATGCAAGAGTCGATTCAAGCAGCAATGACCGTTGTTCGTAATCGTGCTGATACATTCCGTATTAATAGCGATTTTTACGAAAAACGCGACATACACGTTCACGTACCTGAAGGTGCAACACCAAAAGATGGTCCAAGTGCTGGTGCAGCCATGGTGACGGGATTGGTGTCGAGCTTAACAGGTAACCCAGTTAAAGCTGATGTTGCTATGACTGGCGAAATAACCCTTCGTGGTGAAGTTTTGCCTATTGGTGGTTTAAAAGAGAAATTACTCGCGGCACACCGTGGTGGAATAAAAACCGTTATTATTCCAAAAATTAACGAGCGTGACTTAAAAGAGATACCTGAAAATGTGCTTGCAGGTCTTGATATTCATCCAGTGACATGGATTGATGAGGTGCTGAAGCTTGCTTTAGTGCATCCTGTTGAGAGTTTTTCAGTCGAAACAGAAAAAAAGCAGTAAAAAACGCAAAAAAAGTGCTTTTTAGGGCTTTTCAAATCTAAACGGTATGATAAGTTAAGCACTGGTTTTCAAGCCTAGGCCTTATGTGGCCTAGGCTCAAGAAAAATATAATCATGTGAGCATTACAAGTTTGCTCTAAAATTTTCAAAAAAGTGATGTTAGTTTAAAAAACCATCGCTCTTGATAATAACAATGAAAGAGGATGATATTGTGAATAAATCTCAATTAATCGATCAAATCGCAGCTGATGCTGACATTTCTAAAGCGGCTGCAGGTCGTGCACTTGATTCATTCATCGAATCTGTATCTGGCGCGCTAAAAGACGGCGATTCAGTTGCACTTGTTGGTTTTGGTACTTTCTCAGTGCGTGAGCGTGCTGCACGAGCTGGCCGTAACCCACAAACTGGTGAAACTATTCAAATCGCTGCTGCAAACATTCCAGCTTTCAAAGCCGGTAAAGCGCTTAAAGACGCAGTAAACTAATCATTATTTTAAACAGATTAGTTATGGCGAAAGTAGAGTTACTTATTCGGCCTAACCGTTGAATTGGGTAACTTTACCGCTAGTTACTTCAAGTGAAAAAGCGTATCTGGTAAGATACGCTTTTTTTACATGTGACAAGGTATTAAACCTTGATCAAAAAGAGATAAACAAATGCTTGAGAAAATCAGAGAAGGTTCGCAAGGACCTGTAGCCAAAATAATTTTAGGCGCGGTGATTTTATCTTTTGCTTTAGCAGGGATCGGTAGTTACCTAGGTCAAACCACGGAACAACCTGTTGCTGAAGTGAACGGAGTTAAAATTAGCCAAACGGAATTTAACCGTGCGTATCAAAACGAACGTAATCGATTAGAGCAACAATTTGGTGAGTACTTTACACAAATTGCTGCAGATCCAAATTATATGGCACAAATTCGTCAAGGTGTAATTGACCGCTTAGTACAACAAGAATTGCAATCACAGCTAGCGGCAGAATTAGGCCTTCGCGTAAGCGATGACACAGTTCGTAAAACAATTTTAGAATTACCTTATTTCCAACTTGGTGATAAATTTAATAACGATCGTTATTTACAAGTAATTCGCCAAATGAATTTCCAACCGGATACATTTCGCGAGTACCTTCGCGAAGACATGACGCGTAGCCAACTAGTATCTGCGGTTGCAGGCACAGACTTTGCGCTTGAAAGCGAACTTAAAAGTGCTATTGCTCTTCAACAACAAACTCGTAGCATTGATTATTTAGTAATAAATAAAGAAGCGCTTGCAGCGAGTGTTGAAGTATCAGAGCAAGAAGTTTCAGATTACTACGACTTAAATGCATCACAGTTTTTATCACCAGAGCTTATTTCTGTAAATTATGTTGAACTAAAAGCTGAGAACATTACGGTCGCTTCGGTTATGGAAGAAGATGTTAAAGCATACTACGAGCAAAATAAGGCACAATATGTTGAGCCTGAAAAACGCCGTGTATCGCATATTTTAATAGATAACAGTGAAGACGATGATGCTGCAAAAGCAAAAGTAGATGCTCTTTACGCTGAACTTCAACAAGGTGCTGACTTTGCAGAACTCGCAGAATCTTCATCTGATGACATCGTTAGCGCTGAGATGGGCGGCGATCTTGATTGGATTGAACGTGATGTAATGGACCCTGCATTTGAAGATGCAGCATTTTCACTTGAAGCGAAAGGCGACTTTTCAGAAGTGGTTACATCAGAATTTGGTTACCATATTATTAAACTTACTGATATTCAGCCACAGCAAGTTAAAGCATTTGATGACGTGAAAGCTGATCTACGCGCTGAACTAGAGCGTGCCGAGAAAATAGACGCATTTTACGATAAGCAAACAGAAATGGGTGCTATTGCGTTTGAAATTTCAGACCGTTTAGATGATGCAGCAGAAGTTGCTGAACTAGAAGTTAAGTCAACTCCTCTTTTAGCATTAAACGCCTTACCTGAGCCGCTAAACACTCCAGCTGTAGTTGCAGCTCTTACATCAGTTGACCTACTGGAAGACAAAGTGAACTCTGAGGTTATTGAGTTAGGTGATGAGCACATTGTTATTGTGCGCATAAACGAGCATCAACCAGCGTCAACTAAACCGCTAAGTGAAGTAAGCGAGCAAATTAAAACACGCCTAGTTAATGAAAAGTCGTCTGAGCTTGCAAAAGATAAAGCGCGTAGTTTGTTTGCTGAGCTACAGTCGGGTAAGAGTTTGAACGATATTGCTACTGAACAAAGTTTAACGCTTCGTCAAGAGCCACAACTAAATCGTCAAAGCTTTGCTGTATCGCCTGCGATTGTTACTCAGGCCTTTAAAATGGCTCACCCAGCAGATACTGCAGTAGTTGATGTTGTTGATTTAAACAACGGAGATGCAGCCATTGTTGCACTTAACTCAGTAACAGATGCTGCCGTGACCGCTGACATTGACCCACAAGCTAAACAAAGTATTACAATGGCACAAGCGAACAAAAACTATATGGTATTTATAGAGTCGCTTAAAGCTAAAGCTGAGCTTAATTTACCTGTAGTTGAGCAAGCTGCTGAATAAATTAATTTAAGTTATTTAAAAGGCGCCTTGAGCGCCTTTTTTATTGTTTTGAATTCGGATGTGCTTTTACCATTGCGTAATAATACTCATCATTTTATGGGGCTAGATAGGCCTCGCAATAAATTCAATACGATTACCGCTAGGCTCTCTTATCATCATGTGTTGCGCAGGGCATTTACCTAAACTCTTTGGGGCAAATTCTATAGTAATATTTTTGCATTTTAAGTGTTTGTGCAGCTTGCTTAACTTTCGGTGTTTTTCAATACTTTGAACACTGAGTGCTAAATGGTGTAGGCCTACATTTTCTGATTGATTAAACGCTACACGTTTTTCATCATTCTTAACTCGCCATAATTCAATGATTGTTTTTTATTGGATAAAAAGCAAGCAGGATAAGTCGCATCATTTCCAACCACTTTAAAACCAAGTACATCAGTAAAAAACACTTTAGATGAATCTAAATCTGAAACTGTTAAACCTAAATGATCGATTCCGCCAACCCAGTTTTTAACTTTGTTAGGGGTATCGGTAATAGCAGAGGCAGATAAAAGCAGTAGGGGAGTAATGCTAGGTAGTGTGTTTGAGCATGGAGTGGCCTTGTTAAAAAGTAAAGTTAATAACAGGCGCTTTTAAAATGCACTTACATTACGAAAACTTCATTAACAGCTTAATAGCCGCTGCGTTATTTTTGATTGAGGGTTATTAAATACACTTTCGGTTAAACCATATTCAACCACTTCGCCTTTATCAAGCACAATTACTTGGTCACTAATATGGCGTACTAAACTAAGATGGTGGGTGATCATGACATACGTTAAACCTGTTTCACGTTGTAACTTAAGTAATAAATTTACTATTTGGGCACGTATAGATGGGTCTAATGATGATACAGCTTCATCAAGTACCATTACTTTAGGGTCTAAAATAAGTGCTCTGGCAAAAGCCACACGTTGTAATTGACCAACGCTGAACATATGCGGGTAATAATGTTGGTGATCAACTAATAACCCCACTTTAGAAAGTGTTGAATTTATTTTTTCAGTCCGTTCTTCTTCATCAAAGTCAGTATTATACTGCAAGCAATCATCAAGCATGTCGCCAATAGTGAGACCAGGGTTTAACGATGCTCCCGAGTCTTGAAAAATCATTCTAATGTGACGACATTGGTTATCTCGAATACCGTTGTCTTCAATTATATTGCCTTCTAATAATATTTGCCCTGAGTTAGCATTATCTGCACCGGCAAGGAGTTTTGCGAGGGTACTTTTACCCGACCCGGTTTCGCCAATTACAGCAATGGTTTCACCTTTGCCAATACAAAATGAAATATTTTTTAGTACTTCAAACTTTTTCCGTTTAAATAAACCTGCCCGCACATCAAATGTTTTAGATAGCGCTTGTACCTTAAGAGTAGGTTGCATTACTTCATCTCCTTTATGAGCGGAAAATGACATGCATAGCTGTGACCACTGTGTTTAGTTAGTGTAGGAGTTATCACACATTCTTTTTGTGCCTGTGGGCAGCGAGGTCCAAGGCGACAACCAATTGGTAAATGTTGTAAGGTTGGGATAGTGCCTTTAAGTGCATAAAACGGTTCTTTATGTGCCAAACCTTGTTCGTAATCGGGTAAGCTTTTTAACAGGGCCTGAGTATAAGGATGGCGAGGCTGCTTAAATATTTTATGGGTAGGGCCTGCCTCAACCATTTGGCCGCAATATAAAACGTGAATACCATGTGACCAATCGGCAATTTCTTCAAGCTCATGTGAAATCATTAAAATAGACATATTTTTTAGCTGATTAAGACTTTTTAACAATCTGAATACTTGTGCCCGAGTTGTACTCTCTAGCGCTGTAGTGGGCTCGTCAGCAATTAAAAGCTTAGGTGTGCGAGCAATCGCCATAGCAATCATTACCTTTTGACACACACCTTCAGAGAGCTCGTGAGGGTAGCTATCAAGTACGGCTTCATGATTTTTTATGCCGACTTTGTGAATAAGCGCCTTAACTCGGTCTTTTCGGTCTCTATTACGTTTTAAAAAGAACCCTTTGCGAGCAACTTCTGGCAGTGTTTCAGCAATTTGATTAAAAATTTTCGCCGTAGGGTCTAGGCACCGGCTTGGATCTTGGTAGATCATCGCAATGTCTTTGCTCACAGTTTGCCTGCGTTGTTCAGGAGTTAGGCGCATTAAGTCAACACCCCGCCAATGGATTCGGTCAGCGGTTATATTCCAGCGTTCATTTAAAACACCAACAATGGCTTTTGCTATAAGGCTTTTACCTGAACCAGATTCACCTACAAGCGCATGTACTTCACCTTCTTTTAAACTAAAGCTGACTCTATCTACCGCTCTTATAACGGTTTCTGAAGTACGCAGTTCAATGGTTAAGTTTCTTACATCAAGTAATTGCATTTAATCGGCCTTACGCTCTTTTAGCACTTGTCTAAGTCCATCGCCTACTAAATTGGTTGATAATACCGCTAAAAATAATAATACCCCTGGCAAAGCAACCGTCCAAGGAGCCAAATAAATTAAGCCAAGATTTTCTGCCAAAATAGCCCCCCACTCGGTGGTAGGAGGTTGTGCACCGAGCTTTAAAAAACCCAACGCAGAAATATCTAGTATGGCCGTAGACAGTGCCATGGTAAAAATAACCACAATATGTTCGTAAATGTTGGGGAAAATACCACGAGATATAATATGCCAATTTGAAGCGCCGTCGAGCTTAAACGCGGTGATATAGTCTTTGCTCAGCTCTTCTACTATTAGGTTTCTGATTGAATGAATAAACTGGGGTAATAACGCTAAAATAATTGCCCATACGGTATTCATTAAGCCAGGGCCAAGTACTGCGATAATAATAATAGCTAACAACAATGAGGGTATTGAAAGAGTGATATCAAGTAGGTGATTTAAAAAGCTTGAACGGATACCACGGCTAATGCCTGCAAAAGTACCGACTAATACGCCTATTATAGTCGTTAGTAACGCGGCAACCACGGATAAACCAAAGGTATAAGTTGCGCCGTTCATTAATCGCGACAACACATCACGCCCTAAATCGTCTGTTCCCAAAATAAAGCGCACGTCGCCCATTTCATGCCATGAAGGCGGAATAAGTAGTGCATCGCTGTGCTGCTGGTTTACCCCATAAGGCGCTAAAAATGGTGCACTGGCAGCAAGTAAGGCAAATGCTATAAACACCCATAAACCAACAAGGGCAGGGTGATTGTTTTTAAATTTTCGCCAAAATCGCGCAAGTGGCGATTTATTCGACTCTTCAGAAAATACTTTAAACTTTGCCATGGGCTTGGTTCCGTGAGAGTGGGTCGAATAAACTGTAAAGAAGTTCGGTTACAATGGTGGCTAAAATTACAAACAATGATACAGCCATTAAGCCGCCTTGAATGGCAGGAAAATCTCGTTGGTAAATGCTGTCTATTAACCAGCGGCCAATACCAGGCCATGAAAAAATAACCTCGGTGATCATAGCAAGCGTAATTAATGTACTAAATTGCAAACCAATTTTTTTTATGACCGGTAAAAGCGCGTTACGCAGTGCGTGATGCAAAATTAACTGACGTCGGTTCAATCCTTTTGCTCGCGCTGTTTTTATGAAGTTTTGATCCATTATTTTTAACATTGACTCTCGGGTAAAGCGCACAAGTACAGTTGTTGGGTACATGGCAAGTACTATGGTTGGTAATGTTAAATGATGTAATGCGTCAGTAAATGCCATACCTTTATATGGAAAACCTGCTAACGCAATATCAATCAGCATAAACCCGGTAGTTGGCGGAATTTCATAAAGAAGCCCCATTCTGCCCGACATTGGAAACCACCCCAATTTCAGAGAAAAAATCATAATTAGCAATAGAGCCAACCAAAATACAGGCATAGAATAGCCCACAATAGTCGTTGAATTAATGAGCTTATCGGGCCAGCGATTGTAATATGCTGAACCTAAAATTCCTGCTGGCACACCAATAAAAATAGACACAATAAGTGCATAAACACTAAGCTCTAGCGTTGCCGGTAATAGATCAAGAATATGCGAAAACACATTGTCGCCAGAGGCAAACGATAAGCCCCAATCGCCTTGAAAAACACGACCCAAAAAAGCGATGTATTGAGTGAAGTAATTGCTGTTATATAGATACTTATCTTCTAGTTGAGTATTTTGCGAGAAGTTATTACTTGGCACACCACTTAAATTACTTAACGGATCTCCAGGGAATAAATAAGCAAGAGAAAACGTAAATATGCTTAGCATTAATAGCATAAAAAGTAATAAACCAAGGCGGCGTAAAATATAATCAAGGATCATTACTTTTTCCTCGCATTGGCTAACGAAATAGCACCAAATGGGCCAAGTGTTATGCCTTCAACATCGGCACTACTTGCTTGAAACCGCAGGCCATGAGCAATTGGTAGCAAGGGTAATTCATCCATAATGAGCGATTGCACATCGGCATAATATTTTTTTCGCATTAATATATCGGTGGTATCGAGTGCTTGCGCTAATAATAAATCAAATTTTGGGTTGCACCAATTAGCGGGGTTTTTACCACTAAATGTTGCAGAGCAACTTAATAAAGGGCTAAAAAAATTATCTGGGTCAGGCGTGTCTGCTGCCCAGCCAAGTAACACGCTATCGTGGCGGTGCTCACCAATGCGTTGAATAAACGTATTCCACTCGTACTCTACAATATTTACGTTAACGCCTATTTTGCGCAAATCACTTTGCATCAGCTCAGCCATTTTACGCGCATTTGGATTATAAATACGGCTTACCGGCATAGCCCAAATATTCATATCAAACCCATCTTTTAAGCCTGCTTCTGCAAGCAAACTTTTGGCAAGATCGGGGTCAAACAATGGCATCGATGTTTGGGCATCAAATGCCCAAGATGTTGGTGGTAACATCGACTCGGCTCGTGTTCCGTTGCCGTAATACACCGCTTGCATTATTTTATCTGTATCGATTGCATGTGCAAGCGCCTTACGAACTCGAATATCGTCAAAAGGTGGGCGTTCTGTGTTAAAAGCCCAATAACCAACATTAAGGTTCGTTTCTTTTTCAATATTAATATCTTCACGCTGGGCTAAAATACTCAACTGAGCACTACTAGGATGAGCGGCTAAGTCGCACTCTTTAGTAAGTAGCTTTGCGATTCGGGCTGTGCCATTCGGTGTAATATCGTAAACAAGTTGTTCAAGAGCGACGTCGTGTTTCCAATAATCAGGATTACGGTAAAAGCGGACTAAATTATCTCGTCGATATTCACGATAAATATAAGGACCAGTGCCTACAGGGTATTGATCAAATAACCCTTCCTGTTCGGCTGCTTTGCGCTTCATTGCATATTCTGCCGATAAAACTACCGCAAAATCGGTTGCCATATTGGCTAAAAAGCTGCTTTCAGCATTAAATAACTCAAACCTGACTTGGTAGTCAGACACGCGAACAATTTTTCGGATAAGCTGATCAACGCCTACACTTTGAAAATAGGGGTAACTTGCATCACCCACAAAATGATAAGGGTTGTAAACGTCAAATAATCGGCTAAAGGTAAAAATGACGTCATCGGCATTAAATGTGCGTGTAGGAGTAAAGTACGCAGTCGCATGAAACGGCACGTTTTGTCGTAAAGTAAATGTGACAGACTTACCATCTTTACTTACTTTCCAATCTGTAGCGAGTTCACTTTGAAACTCTGCAGTAACCGGATCAATACTTATTAAACGGTCGTAAAGCTGATTTGCAATAATATCAATAGTTGAGCCTGTGGTTGTTACTTGTGGGTTAAACGACACAGGGTTTGCTTCGGCGCAATATACAAGGCCTTGGCTTTTTTCTTCAATAACGCGTTCTTCACTATCTAAGCAGCCAACTAAAGTGACGGCTAGTAAAGTAAGTAAAAATTTATGCACACGCATAACCTCTAACTATTGTTGATCCAACAAATTGTATTTTTTTAGATACCCACGTAATTGATGATACGTTAAACCAAGTACTTCTGCAGTTTTCTTTTGATTAAATTGGCTGTGCTCAAGCGCTTTATTAATCATATTTATTTCAAACTCATTTGAGCGCTCTTTTAAGCTACAAGGAAATTGAATATCAGCGTCTACTTTTTGCTCAGAAATACTTACAGGCGCGGCAACAGAAATAGGCTCAGCACTTACATGCTGTGGAGTTATGGGAGCTTTAATACGCGCTTTTGGCCTAAATGGACTCTCGAATGGGTCTAAAATAATCTGGTGAACGGGAATATGTTCACTGCCGTGGCGATACAAACTACGCTCAACCACATTTTTAAGCTCACGAATATTTCCCGGCCAATCATACGATAAAAGTGTTTCTGTAGCGCTTCGGGTAAAGCCACTGAATAACTCCCACTCTAAATCGCGTGCCATGTTCATCGCAAACTGCTCTGCAAGCAGCATAATATCGTCTTGACGTTCACGCAGTGGGGGGAGGGTAATTACATCAAATGCTAATCGGTCCAACAAATCGCTTCTAAATTCACCTTGTTCTGCAAGGTATGGTAAGTCTTCATTGGTGGCGCATACTAAGCGTGTGTCAACTTTAACAGTTTGCTTACCGCCAACGCGTTCAAACTCACCGTACTCTATAACGCGAAGAAGCTTTTCTTGTACCATGGCAGATGTATTTGCCAATTCATCCAAAAATAGCGTACCGCTGTTAGCGCGTTCAAAACGGCCTTCGTGGCGTTTACTGGCCCCGGTAAATGCACCGCTTTCATGACCAAATAATTCGCTTTCGAGCAGGTTTTCGTTCAAGGCCGCACAGTTTAGCTTTACGTAGTTTTGATCCCAACGCTTAGATAAAAAATGTAAGCGAGCAGCAATAAGCTCTTTACCTGTGCCTCGTTCGCCAATAATAAGCACCGGCTTATCTAAATTAGCGAGTTGCGATACTTGATCCAATACCGATAAAAAGCTGTCTGATTGGCCTAGTAAATTGTCTTGTTGGCGATATTGGCTCATATTCCCTAAGTCTTGGTCATTTTTACTAACTGTTAGTGTATTTCATAATTATGAATAACTAAAGTAATTTGTATATTTAGTTTAACTTAATGAAAATAAAGTGTATTTTGTTTTTTAAAAAGTTGGCAAGCATATTGATACTAATTAAAGCAGACTAACTAAGTTTTAATTACAGAGGTAAATGTTATGGGAATTTTTTCACGTTTTGCAGATATTGTTAATTCTAATATCAATGCCATTTTAGATAAAGCAGAAGACCCAGAAAAAATGGTGCGTCTGATTATCCAAGAAATGGAAGATACACTGGTAGAGGTTCGTTCTACGTCAGCTAAAACTTTGGCTGAGAAAAAAGAAATTGTTCGCCGCCTAGATACACTTAAAGTTCAAGTAAGTGACTGGCAAGAAAAAGCTGAGTTAGCACTTAGTAAAGACCGCGAAGATTTAGCACGTTCAGCATTACTCGAAAAGCAAAAGTCGGCAGATGCAGTGAGTGCCGTTGAAGGTGAACTTGAGCATGTAGAGTCTCATATTGAGAAGCTTCAGCAAGAAGTGACCACACTACAAGAAAAGTTAGCTGATGCTAAATCACGTCAAAAGGCAATAATTCTTCGCCAGCGTTCAGCTGAGTCGCGCCTAGAAGTGAAAAAAGCACTTGATAGCTCTAAAGTAGAAGACGCACTTAATCGCTTTGAACGTTACGAAACTAAAATTGATGGACTAGAATCTCAAATAGAGTCTTACGATTTAGGTAAGCAAACGTTAGCAGACGAAATTGCTGATTTACAAAAAAATGAAAAAATTGATGATGAGCTAGCTGAACTTAAAAAGAAGCTTGCTGATAAGTAATTTATACAGGGGCATGTAATGTGCCCCACTGCTTAACATATTTGAACGGATTGTCAGGAGAGGATTATGTTTGATCCAGAGATACTAGTTGCACCATTTATCTTATTTATGATTTTTGTTGCGCCACTGTGGTTAATTTTACACTACCGTAGCAAAAAGCAAGTAAGCCAAGGTTTAAGTGAACATGAACACCGCCAATTACTCGAACTAGCACATAAAGCTGAACGCATGGCTGATAGAGTAGAAACACTTGAAGCATTGCTTGATCAAGAGTCACCACAATGGAGACGCAAAATATGAATGCCAAACGCGAATTATTAAGAGACCCACAGCGCGGTAAAATAGCCGGTGTGTGTGCGGGATTAAGTGACTACTTTAATATGGAGTTATGGTTAGTTCGCATTATATTTGTTAGTGCGGTACTGCTAGCAGGTGGCCCATTATTTGTGGTAGCGTATATTGCAGCGTGGTTTATTTTAGACAAAAAAGAGCCAACGACTGCACATACCAGTAGTTCAACCAAAGCTGACGATCCGTTAGAAGTAAAATTTAAAGTATGGCAAAAGGGTGAGCCACCGCGCCGCGCTTTACAAGATTTAAAAGAGCGTTTAGCGCGAGTAGATACACGCCTTCAAGATATGGAACGCCACGTTACCTCTAGCGAGTTTACGGTAAGCCGTGAAATCAACAAACTTTAAAGGATTTAATGGCACTTTATTAGGTGATTAAGCATCAATGAAGTGCTAGCCCATTATGAGTCGTACTTCATTTGCTAAAAAGACCTTTAAAAGTATTAAAGGCAGTGCACAAAAAGCCCTTCACCGAAGTTTAGATCAGCATGTAAAATTGGCTGTTACCGGGTTAAGTGGTAGCGGTAAAACCGCCTTTATTACAGCCTTAGTAAAGCAATTAACGACACAAGCTAGCGATAAAAACCTCCCGTTTTTTGACGTAATGCGAGAGCATCGCCATATTGCTACCAAAGTTGTTCCACAAGAAGCGCTTAACGTTCCCACTTTCGATTATGCGCGTGCGCTTAATTCTCTTTTACCAAGTGACGGCGAACCAAAATGGCCAGCATCAACGGAGCGCATTAATACACTTCGTTTGGCAATAAAATATCAAAGCAACACGGGTTTACGTGGGCATTTTTCACCGCAATCCACGTTGTACTTAGATATTATTGATTATCCCGGCGAGTGGTTACTCGACTTACCCATGCTTGAGCAAAGCTATGAGCAGTGGTGTGATCTTCAATACCCCTTATTACTGCAACACCCGCGCGTAAATACGTCTAATGATTTTTTAAATGCGCTTGAGCAGCTTGACTTAAACGCACCTGTTGATGAGAGCTTACTTTCACACATTGCTGAGCTTTACCAACATATGCTGGTGGGTCTTAAAAAAGACACCAAACTAGCCATGCTACAACCTGGGCGAATGCTTATGCCTGGCGACTTAAAAGGCGCGCCGCTATTATTATTTTTCCCTGTTAATTCTCAGCAGTTTAATCGCGGTGATATTATTGCGGGATCGAATTTAGAGCATCTTATTAAGCGCTTTAATGCTTATGTAAAAGAAGTGGTTAAGCCTTTTTACAACGAGCATTTTAAACATTTTGACCGTCAAATAGTGTTAGTCGATGTATTAAGTGCTTTAAACGAAGGCCATGCAACACTCCAAGAGCAAAGTAGTGTAATAAATCAATTACTCGCCCACTTTAATTACGGCGAGTCAGGCTTTTTCAAACGTTTATTTAAACCCAACATAG
Source organism: Pseudoalteromonas sp. S408 (assembly GCF_005886645.1). NCBI lineage: Bacteria > Pseudomonadati > Pseudomonadota > Gammaproteobacteria > Alteromonadales > Pseudoalteromonadaceae > Pseudoalteromonas > Pseudoalteromonas sp. S408. The sequence continues at coordinate 38,395 of NZ_PNDY01000017.1, forward strand.
ATAAAATACTCTTTGCGGCAAATAAATCAGATCACATCAGTGCCAAGCACCATAAAGACTTAGCATTACTGCTCGATTCGCTTGTGCATGAGCAAACTAACTATTTAAAATTCGATGGTGTGCAAATAGAAACCATGGCTATGTCGTCAATAACGGCTACGCAACCGCGCCAAATAAATGATAAAGGCCAAACGCTTGATTGTATTTATGGTAAACCTTTAAACGAGCAAGACTGGTTAACTTATTTACCGCCACAGCCGCCGAGGCGCATGCTTAGTAAAGCTGAATGGCCCGCACAAGGTTTTGAGTTTTTATCGTTTACGCCCATGCCATGCCCTGATAAACAACTAAAACACATTCGCCTTGATCATGTAATGCAGTACTTGTTAGGAGACAAATTATCATGAATGAGACACAACCTCAGTTTCAAGCAGGTCGCCGAATAGACACACAAGATGTTGAACAAATTGAACCCGCTTTAGTTCCTGCAAAAGTGATTGAGCACGGGCAAAGTAATGATAGCGATGACTTTGATGACGAAACACTTGAGCCTGAAATTGACCTAACTCCAGTTTATAAAAAATCAAAATGGCAAACCTTAAAAGGTATTTTTACGATTAGCTTTATTGTGCTTGTACTTTTAGAGTTTGCGTTTTCGTTAGTATTTACATTTCAGCAATCTATTATTTTAGGCAGTGTTTATTTAACCGCCGTTGTCAGCGGTGTAGTGTTAATTGGACGAATGTTGTGGCGAGAATATTCAATGTTGCGCAGTTTAAAACGTAACCAGTTGCATAGGGTTGAAGCCGATAGACTTTTAAATAGTGAGCAAGTAGGTGGGGCATTGCCTTGGCTTGAAAAGTTAAATAAACACCAACAGCTTGATAATTTCGACACTTTTAAAAGCCAAGTTGCAGAGCATCACAGCGATAAAGAAATAATGACACTATACGCAAATAGCTTATTGGTCACCCAAGATACTCAAGCGAAAAAGCTTATAAATCGTTTCGCAACCGAGTCCGCATTATTGGTTGCACTGAGCCCAATTGCGCTAGTTGATATGATGGCAGTATTGTGGCGTGGCACCAAGCTAATAGAGCAAATTGGTAAAATTTATGGCATTGGATTTGGCTATGCTAGTCGAATTAAGCTTTATCGTATGCTGATAAAGCAAGTCATGTTTGTGGGTAGTGCTGAGCTGGTATCTGATTTAGCGGCAACGGCGCTAAGTGCTGAGTTATTGGGTAAACTTTCTGGGCGAGCAGCACAAGGCGTCAGCGCTGGTATTTTTACAGCGCGTATAGGCTACAAAGCTATGGAGCTAAGTCGCCCTTTACCAAGGCTCGAGCACAAGCGGAACTTGCTAAAAGAGACCGTACAAAGTATTGCAGGTAAAATCATAAAACGAGGAAAAACAGAGCCTACACAATAGCATGGAAATATTTGTGTACAGCTAAGCGGGTAAACTTTGCACAAATAGCCATCTGAGCATCCGGCATGCTTGTGATTTAAACTGTGGTACGTTTTTATCTATGTCACTAACAACACATAATAAAAATGAGCACAAAGATAATGACCAAGCATCATCTTCATACACAATGTATTCATGGCCCGCAAAAAGCAAACGATCCTCATGGCGCATTAACCTCTCCGTTATACCAAACATCAACCTTTCATTTTGAAAATGCAGCACAAGGTGCCGCACGTTTTGCAGGGGACGAACCAGGTTATATTTACACTCGTCTAGGTAACCCAACAACCACCGAGCTTGAACAAAAAATAGCACAGCTAGAAGGCTGTGAAGCGGCTGCGGCAACGGCTACCGGTATGGGCGCTGTGTCTGCATCTGTATTGAGCTTTTTATCACAGGGCGACCACCTAGTGGCCTCAAGTGCATTGTATGGATGTACATTCGCATTTTTTGCGCACATGTTACCGCGTTGGGGAATCGAAGTGACGTTTGTTGATATGACCAATGAAGCTGAACTTCGCGCTGCGATTAAACCAAATTCAAAAATGATATTTGTAGAAACACCTATAAACCCAACAATGGCTGTAATTGATTTAGCACTTATTGGCGCTATTGCTAAACAGCACAACTTAATTAGCGTGGTCGACAACACCTTTTTAACGCCGCTGCTGCAATCACCAAAACAATATGGCATTGATATAATTATGCACAGTGCCACCAAATACATAAATGGCCATGGCGACGTAGTGGCAGGACTTGTGTGTGGATCGCTCGAGCATATCACCCTAATTAAAATGACCGTACTAAAAGACATTGGTGCCACCATAAGCCCACACGACGCATGGCTTATAAATCGCGGATTAAAAACCTTAGCCATACGCATGGAGCGTCACTGTCAAAGTGCCCAAACAGTAGCCGAATACTTAGAGGCGCACCCGCAGGTTAATATTGTTTATTACCCGGGGCTTAAATCTCACCCAGGGTATAAATTTATTGGTAATCAAATGAAAGCTGCAGGCGGCGTAATTGCGTTTGAAATAAAAGGCACCTTACAACAAGGCGCCCAATTTATTGATAGCATGAAGCTTTGTACACTTGCTGTCAGTCTCGGCGATGCTGAAACACTCATTCAGCACCCTGCTTCTATGACTCATTCTCCTTATACACCAGAGGAGCGAGCTGCTGCTGGAATAAGTGATGGGCTGATCAGGCTTTCGGTTGGGCTTGAAGATGTTAACGACATTATTAGCGATTTAGACCAAGCATTTGCTCAAATAGTTTAGGTGTAATTTTTTATATACATATTAATGCAGCCTAAACGCCTTTAAATTTGGGTGTGTACATTAAAAGTACCAACGCTGTAATTTTTAATTTACAGTTTATGTAATCGTGCCAAGCACAGATGTTAGCCCATCTATTAAACTTTTGTTCACTTTTGCATAGTATGGCTGCATTAGATATTCACTAATATTGAGTATCACACTGACACACATTTAGGGTACACACCCAAGAAGGTACTTATGGCTAAATCAAGTAAATACACCTCCAAAACACCAGACGAAAATGGCGTCATACACTGGAGCGAAGAAGAAAATAAAATTTGGTCAGAGCTAGTGGCACGCCAACTTGAATGCATTGAAGGCAAGGCCTGCGATGAGTACATGGATGGGCTTAAAAAAATAAATCTTCCACACGATCGTATACCGCAATTAAGTGAGCTTAATGAGGTACTTCTTGCTACTACTGGCTGGCAAGTAGCGCCAGTGCCAGCACTTATCGATTTTGATGAGTTTTTTAGGCTGTTAGCAAATAAACAGTTTCCGGTAGCGACGTTTATTCGTAGCCGTGAAGAGTTTGACTATCTCCAAGAACCAGATATTTTTCATGAAATATTTGGCCACTGCGCCATGCTAACAAACCCAGATTTTGCCAAATTCACACACAAATACGGCCAACTAGGTTATGCGGCGCAGAAAAAAGATCGCGTATACTTAGCTCGTATGTACTGGTTTACCGTTGAGTTTGGTTTAATGCAAACAGAAAACGGCCTGCGGATTTATGGCGGCGGTATTTTATCAAGCCCGGGTGAAACGCAATATGTGTATTCAGATACACCAGAAATAACGCCAATGAGCGTCATTGATGTGCTGCGTACGCCGTACCGTATTGATATTATGCAGCCACAGTACTACACCATTAATTCGATTCATGATCTGTTTGATATATCACAAATGGATATTATGACTTTGGTAGAGCAAGCTAAAGCGCTTGGTTTGCACGACCCAAAATTTCCACCAAAAGAAAAATTAGCCAGTTAACTTTAATTTAAAAAGAAACGCTAAAGTAAGGATTTAAGATGTCTTCATTAAGTGAACAAAAATGCGAAGCTTGCCACGTAGATGCACCAAAAGTATCTGACGAAGAGCTTGCACAATTAATTACTAAAATCCCAGACTGGGTACCTGAAGTACGCGACGGCATTATGCAGCTTGAACGTGTTTATAAATTTAAAAACTTTAAGCAAGCTATCGCGTTTACCAATAAAGTTGGCGACATGGCAGAAGACGAAGGCCACCACCCAGGTTTATTAACCGAGTGGGGCAAAGTAACCGTTACATGGTGGAGCCATTCAATTAAAGGCCTGCACAAAAACGACTTTATTTGCGCAGCTAAAACAGACGATGTATTTAACGCACTGTAATAAAAAATTAATTGAGCAAACTAAAAGCACTTATTTTTATAAGTGCTTTTTTATTGGCGGTGGTAAATTATCACCTTCTACAATCAAAATTGTTACAACAAAAAGCATATGGATAACAAAACAAATATATACCATGTGGTTATCTTCTAGGTTGATTATTTTGTGTCCGAGAATAATATAGGCTGTATAAAAAAGGATGGTTACATGGCAACAAAACTGCAGCTTATTAACCCTGATGGACAGGCTAACTTTGGTTTATTCCCGCAAGGGATTAAACATATTAATTACTTGGATTTTGACTTAAGAAACTCAATGGATAAGCCATGCGGTATGCTTGCAAAAAAACTTAAGTTTAACCAGTTCCAATTTATAAGCATTACTTGCGAAGAATTAGTCGTTGGGCTTGCGATCGTTGATCTGAAAATTGCCAGTAACTGCTTTGTTTATGTTTATAATTTAAAAACAAATCAGTTAAACGAGTACAGCTTTGTAAATCTATTTTCTAAAGACACACTCATTGAGCCTCAGCCAAATTCAGGCAATAGTTATTTTAAAAAGGGTAATAATAGCGTTTACATTAATACAACAGACAGACCCGGAGAGCGAAAGGTAACAGTTAAAATAAGCACCACACTGTCTCTTGATGCAATAATTAACGAGTCAGATAATTATATTCCTCTGAGTGTATGTGCACGGGCTGGTTATGCAGGTTTTCATTTTACCCAAAAGTCAGCAGGGCTAAATTGCCATGGTACGCTTATGTTAAATAATACCCACTACGATTTTAGCAGTATGAACGCACTTGCCTGTGTAGATTGGAGTGCAGGCTATATGCGTCGTGAAACGTTTTGGAATTGGGCAAGCCTTGCCTGTAAATTACCAGATGGACGCAATTTAGGATTAAACCTTTCAGCAGGTGTAATTGAAACAGGATTTACTGAAAATGCCATTTGGCTTGATGGCAAGCTATACAAAATTGATATGGTTGATTTTAAATTTAACCGTTATGGCAATAAAACTGATTGTGCTAAGTGGGAACTCCACTCAAACGACGGCATGATTAATCTTATTTTTGAACCTGTAAGTCACCGCTTTGATAAAACGAACTTACTCATTGTGGCGACGAATTTCACACAAAAAATTGGTCGTTACTTCGGTGAAATAACTCTTCCAAATGAAGTGATAATACTTAACGGACAGTGGGGCTTAGTGGAAGATCATTATTCAAAATGGTAGATGTACTTTTTTGGGTATTAACGTAAAGTTAATCATAACTACGAAAGAAAAAGATAAGGCTCTAAATTAAAGAAGTTCAGAGCCTTATTTTTTCATCAATAATTTATTCTAATGTTATTAGTTTCTTATTAATCGTCAATCGAGCGAAGTAGGGCGTTAATGCCTACTTTTTCACGTGTTTGTTGATCTACTTTTTTCACGATAATTGCAGCGTATAGGCTGTGAGTGCCATCTTTTGACGGTAGTGCACCTGGCACAACTACAGCGCCTGCTGGTACGCGGCCGTAGTGAATTTCGCCGGTTTCACGGTCATAAATACGGGTGCTTTGGCTGATATAAACGCCCATTGAAATCACAGCGCCTTCTTCGACTACTACGCCTTCAACAATTTCAGAACGTGCGCCAATAAAACAGTTGTCTTCAATAATGGTTGGGTTAGCTTGCAGTGGCTCTAACACGCCGCCAATGCCAACACCGCCCGATAAATGCACATTCTTACCAATTTGAGCACATGAGCCTACAGTGGCCCATGTATCAACCATGGTGCCTTCGTCAACGTATGCGCCAATGTTTACGTATGATGGCATAAGCACGACATTTCTACCTACAAAGCTGCCTTTACGGGCTACTGCGTTTGGTACTACGCGCATGCCGCCTTGCTGAAATTGCTCCGGCGTGTAGTCGCTGAATTTAAGCGGCACTTTGTCATAAAATTGGTTTACGCCGTCGTTCATTGGTTGATTGTCGCGAATACGAAACGACAGTAATACGGCTTTTTTAAGCCATTGATGTACAACCCATTCTCCTGATATTTTTTCAGCTACACGGGCAGCACCGCTGTCGAGCAGCTCTAATGCGTCGATAATAGCTTGTTTTACGTCGCTAGATACTGTGCTTGGGCTAATGCTGTCACGGTTATCCCATGCGTTTTCGATCATTGTTTTTAAATCTGACATGTATGTCCTCTTATTCTGTTTCGGCGTTGAATTTTTTACGCAATGCCTGATGAATTTTTGCTTGCTCTTCATCGGTTAGCGCTTGATATTCGTTATTAGATACAACAAAGAAATCCTCTGCACGTTCACCTACCGTTGTGATTCGGGCTGCGTGAATGTGTAGTAAATGTGCTTGGAAAACTTCGGCTATTTTGGTGAGTAGGCCCGGTATATCAACAGCTTGTATTTCAATTAAGCTGCGATCTTTACGAGCATGAGGGCGAAGCACTATTTTAGGCTTAATGTTAAAGTCTTTAAAACGTTGCGAGCGGCTCTTTTTAAAGCGAATTTTTTTACGTGGGTCGTTAAGTGCTTGCTCAAGGCCGCGTTTAATCGATTGCGAACGGCTGCTTGCGATAGGGTCGCCACTCACTTCAAGAATTACAAAACTAAATAGTACGTAACCATCTTTAGTGGTGAGTACTTGTGCATGTTGGATTTGTGCTTTTTTAGTACCAATAATATTTACTAAACGAGCGAATAGGGCACCTGAGTAGGGACTATAAACAAAAACTTGTGTGCCACCGTGCATCGGCGCATTCGACACAATTACACTCGGTTGACTTAAATCGCTGCTATTTAATAAATGTTCGGTTTGCCACGATATTTGTTGCTCGCTAAATGCAGTAAAGTAGTTTGCTTTGAAGCGGCTCCAAATTAGGTCAATTTTTTCTTCAAGGTACCCTAAGTTAAGTAAGCGCTGTTTTGCTTGGTGCTTTTTATCACGGATTTGGTCGCGTTGGTCCATTGGGTTTTCAAGGCCTAGACGCAATGCACGTTGTGTGTGCAAATAAAGTTCGCGTAGTAGGGTATTTTTCCAATCGTTCCATAGGTTGTCGTTAGTGGCACGAATATCTGCCACGGTCAAACAATAAAGGTAGTCGAGTTGACGCTCTGTTTTTACACGTGTTGCAAAGTCTTTAATTACACCCGGGTCGTTTATATCTTTACGCTGTGCAGTTACAGACATAAGTAAGTGATTACCAACAAGCCATGCTATAAGCTTGCCATCGGATGATGGGAAGCCATGTAATTTAGCAAATGCAATGGCATCAACAGAGCCAAGCTCTGAATGATCGCCTCCACGGCCTTTTGCAATATCATGAAAAATACCGGCTAAATATAAAAGCTCAGGTTTATCCATACGGGTCACTATTTCACTACAAATTGGAAACTCACTCACGCCCGTTTTATCAAAATATTGGTAAATATTATTGATTAATTTGTGGGTGTGCTCATCTACTGTGTAGGCATGAAATAAGTCAAACTGCATTTGTCCAAATATATTACGCCATTGCGGTAAGTAAGCTGCAAGCATGCCGTGTTTGTGCATGAGGGTAAATGCACGCCCCATACCGTTAGGGTGTTTTACCAGACGTAAAAAGGCTTCACGACAGGCTGCGTAATCTTGCAGGTCACCCAATAAACGACGGCGCACTTGGCGAATAGTTCGAATGGTGCTTGGGTAAATGTGGGTTATTTCTGGATTTTCCGCAATGTGCTCAAACAGAACAAAAAGCTGGTCGCGTCTAAAAAAGACAGATGGGTCTTTAACACGAATTTGATGACCTACTCGCTCAAAGTTTCTGTCGAGTACTTCAACAACTGCTTCGCTGCTCAGTGGTGAAATGCTTTGTTCAAAATACGAAAGCAGCATTTGATTGAGTTCGCGTACACGGCTCATGATACGAAATAAGCGCTTCATCATTCGCTCAACCGACGCTTTACCATCGCTACCAAAGCCAAGTATTTCTGCAGCAAGGGGTTGATGATCAAACAGTAAACGGTTCTCTGAGCGTCCGGCAGCCAAGTGTAATGCAAAACGAATATTCCACAGGTTTTCTAGGCACTCTGATAGCTCTTGAAACTCTTCATGGGTTAAGTAGCCATGATTTATAAGCTCTTGAAGTGTTTCGGCTCTAAAGTGTTTTTTGGCTACCCAAATAATAGTTTGTAAATCGCGAAGGCCACCTGGGTTTTCTTTTATGTTTGGTTCTAGGTTATAAGCTGTACCATGGCATTTACGGTGACGCAGGTTTTGCTCTTGTACCTTGGCTTCAAAAAAGTCATTAGAGCCCCACACTGGCGTTTCGAGTATAAAGTTTTTAAGCTTTTCGAACTCAATGTGATTACCAAAAATAAGACGACTTTCCAGTAGGCTGGTGGCAAAGGTTACGTCTTCACGTTTTTGCTCTATTGCTTGATCAATAGTGCGCACGCTGTGGCCAATTTCTAAATTGAGATCCCACAGCATAGTCACAAATTGGCCAATTTTTTCACATACGCTTTCACTTGGTTGCTCTGTAACAAGCAACAAAAAGTCGATATCTGAATAAGGATGGAGCTCACCGCGTCCATAACCGCCTACGGCAATCAATGCTAGATCAGGTTCATGAGATAAGTCATAAACATGAAATAACTTGATCAACAGGCGGTCGATAAACTCAGCCCGGGCATTAATTAAATTACCAACCGGTTGCTTTGAAAACTCGTTATGTAACCATTTATAAAAATAGCTAGAACAATCGCGATAGTCACTCAGTTGCTCAGCATCGCTAAGCAACTTTTTTACTTTGTTGGGTAATGCCACGTGGGCTGGCTCCTCATTGAACCTTCCACATTGATAAACGTACTATCAACTGCGTCGGTTTATTAGTGTTCGATAATCCTGTCGATAGTATCATCTGATCGTAGCGTTAAAATTTCAACACCATTTTCAGTCACTAATAACGTGTGTTCCCACTGTGCAGACAAGCTGCGGTCACGTGTAACAACAGTCCAATCGTCTTTAAGTAGTTTACATTGACGTTTACCCGCATTAACCATTGGCTCAATGGTCAAACACATACCGGCTTTTAATGTTTCACCTGTACCGGCTTTACCGTAATGCATTACTTGTGGTTCTTCGTGAAATTCGCTACCAATACCGTGGCCACAGTATTCACGTACGATTGAGTAGTTAAAGCTCTCTGCGTACTTTTGAATTGCTTCGCCAATGTCACCTAAACGTACACCCGGTTTTACCATTTTAATGGCAAGGTATAAGCTCTCTTGGGTAACTTCTGCGAGACGTTTACCTTGGATATTAGGTTTACCTACGTGAAACATTTTAGATGTATCACCGTGATAGCCATCTTTAATAACGGTGATGTCTATATTTACGCTGTCACCTTCTTTTAACGGTTTGTCGTTAGGAATACCATGACAAATTACATGGTTAACAGAGGTGCAAATTGATTTTGGAAAACCGTGATAATTTAACGGGGCAGGAACTGCTTTTTGCTCGTTAACAATATAATCATGACAAAGTGTATTTAGCTCATCAGTGGTGATCCCCGGCACGACATGTGGGCCGATCATTTCAAGTACTTCTGCTGCTAAGCGACCAGCTACGCGCATTTTCTCTATTTCTTCAGGGGTCTTGATAATAGCGCTCATTGAGGCTCCAAAGTTGCGTTTTTAACATTTTATCGCTGCATAATTTTTGCACGCGATGTTGAGTATTTAATTTTAATATGGTATAAAGCGCGCCGTCTTTTTACAAATAAATTCTTAAATGATTTTTTGTATTTAAGGCAAACACAATTTGATTTTAACACACACACGTATCGTCACATACACTTGGGTGCATTAGAAGTTTAAATACTTCGGTGTTGGTGCTATGGGATATGTGGAGGCCTAACCCTAAACAACTATAGAGGATCTATAAAATGGCAAACGTTTCAATGCGCGACATGCTTCAAGCTGGTGTTCACTTTGGTCACCAAGCACGTTACTGGAACCCTAAGATGAAGCCTTTCATCTTCGGCACTCGTAACCGTGTACATATCATCAACCTTGAGCAAACTGTACCAATGTTCAACAACGCACTTAAGTTTTTAACTGGCGCTGCTGCAAACAAAGGTAAAGTTCTTTTCGTTGGTACTAAGCGCGCAGCAAGCGACGCAGTAAAAGAAGCTGCTATCGCGAGCGATCAGTTTTACGTTAACCACCGCTGGTTAGGTGGCATGTTGACTAACTGGAAAACAGTACGTCAATCAATCAAGCGTCTTAAAGACCTTGAAATCCAAAGCCAAGACGGTACTTTCGAGAAATTAACTAAGAAAGAAACGTTAATGCTTAACCGCGAAATGGAAAAGCTTGAAAAGAGCCTTGGTGGTATCAAAAACATGGGCGGTCTTCCAGACGCGATCTTTGTTATCGATGCTGACCACGAGCACATTGCTATCCGTGAAGCTAACAACCTAGGTATTCCTGTTGTTGCAATCGTAGATACTAACTCTAATCCAGACGGCGTTGATTTCATCGTTCCTGGTAACGATGATGCTATCCGTGCTGTAACCCTTTACACTAGCGCTGTTGCAGCGGCTATCACTGAAGGTCGCGAGAATAACATCGTTGCTCAAGCTGAGAATGACGATTTCGTTGAAGCTGAGTAATTAGCTGTCATCAAGTCTTCATCTTATTAGGATGAAGACTTGCTATTCTTGTAGAGCGGGTAACCCGCTTATCTAAACCAGATTTCAGATTTGAGGATTTACTAATGGCTGTAACTACTGCCCTAGTTAAAGAATTACGCGAGCGTACAGGCGCTGGCATGATGGATTGTAAAAAAGCGTTAACTGAGACTGATGGTGACATCGAGTTAGCGATTGAAAACATGCGTAAGAGCGGTGCTGCAAAGGCTGCTAAAAAAGCAGGTAACATTGCTGCTGAAGGTACTATCATCATCAAGCAAAATGCGGGTGTTGCTGTACTTGTTGAAGTTAACTGTCAAACAGACTTCGTTGCAAAAGACGTAAGCTTCTTAGCATTTGCTAACAAAGTTGCTGACGCTGCAATTGCTGAAACAATCTCTATCGAAGACTTACAAGCTAAGTTTGAAGAAGACCGTGTTGAGCTAGTAACGAAAATTGGCGAAAACATCAACGTACGTCGCCTACAGTACATCGCTGGTGAAAACCTAGTTGAGTACCGTCACGGTGAGCGTATTGGTGTTGTTGTTGCGGGTGTTGCTGATGAAGAAACACTTAAGCACGTTGCAATGCACGTTGCTGCTTCAAGCCCTGAGTACTTAACACCTGCTGATGTTCCTGCAGATGTTGTAGAGAAAGAGAAGCAAGTTCAAATCGATATCGCGATGAACGAAGGCAAGCCTGCTGAAATCGCTGAAAAAATGGTTGTTGGTCGCATGAAGAAGTTTACTGGTGAGGTTTCTCTTACTGGTCAAGCTTTCATCATGGAACCTAAAAAATCTGTTGGCGATGTTCTTAAAGAGAAAAACGCAACAGTTACTGGCTTTGTACGTGTAGAAGTTGGTGAAGGTATCGAGAAGAAAGAAGAAGATTTTGCTGCTGAAGTTGCTGCTCAAATTGCTGCTGCTAAAGGTGAGTAAGATTGACTAACGTGAAGGATAAGGAAATTAGATGCAATTAAAGTACTATTTGCTTTTGCTTCACGCTTAGAAATTCTTTAAAATAACCGCGCTTTTATGTTTAACATAAGCGCGGTTATTTTTTATCCATAATTCAATAAAAGTTGGCCCCAAAACTATGACTATCAATCGCAAACCTATTTTTAGACGTGTTCTTCTCAAATTAAGTGGTGAAGCTTTAATGGGAGACGAAGGCTTCGGCATCGACCCTAAAGTTTTAGACCGTATGGCACAAGAAATTAAAGAGTTAGTAGAGCTCGACGTAGAAGTGGGTTTAGTTATTGGCGGCGGTAATTTTTTACGCGGCGGGTCATTAGCTGAGGCTGGTATGAACCGAGTTGTTGGTGACCACATGGGTATGCTGGCAACGGTAATGAATGGCCTTGCAATGCGTGATGCGCTGCATCGTGCATTTGTAAATTGCCGATTAATGTCAGCTATTCCACTTAATGGTGTATGTGATGCGTACAACTGGGCTGAAGCAATAAGCTTATTAAAAACTGGCCGCGTTGTTATTTTTGCAGCGGGTACGGGTAACCCGTTTTTCACTACAGATTCTGCTGCGTGTTTACGTGGTATTGAAATTGAAGCTGATACAGTAATTAAAGCAACGAAGGTTGATGGTGTATTTAGTGACGATCCTGTGAAAAACCCAGAGGCGACGCTTTACCGTCATTTAAGCTACAATGAAATTATTGATAAAGAATTAAAAGTTATGGATTTAGCGGCCTTTACTTTAGCCCGCGATCATAATATGCCATTGAGCGTATTTAACATGAATAAATCAGGCGCGTTAAAACGCGTAATTATGGGTGAAGAAGAAGGAACACTTATCTCTTCACAAGCCTCAGATGAAGTAATCAAATAATTAGGATTGAACCGTGATTAACGATATTCAAAAAGATGCGCAAGCGCGCATGCAAAAGAGTGTAGCAGCACTAGGTAGCCAACTTTCTAAAATTCGTACTGGCCGTGCTCACCCTGCAATTTTAGATGGTATTATGGTGTCTTACTACGGTGCTCCTACACCGTTAAATCAAGTTGCAAATGTAACAATTGAAGATTCACGTACGCTTGCTATTGGTGTTTTTGATAAGTCATTAGCACAAGCCGTGGAAAAAGCGATTATGGCTTCTGACTTAGGTTTAAACCCTATGTCAGCGGGTACAGTTATCCGTGTGCCACTTCCTCCTCTTACAGAAGAGCGTCGTAAAGATTTAATTAAAATTGTACGTGGCGAAGTAGAAGGCGGCCGTGTTGCCGTTCGTAATATTCGTCGTGATGCTAATGGTGACATTAAAACACTATTAAAAGATAAAGATATTTCTGAAGACGAAGCGCGCCAAGGTGAAGATGCAATTCAAAAGTTAACAGATAAATTTATCAAAGAAATGGATACGCAATTAACAGCGAAAGAAGCTGAATTGATGGAAATCTAAACAGCTAATTTTATTAGTTTTGAAACGCCGTCTGGGTTATACTAGGCGGCGTTTTTTTATGGAATACTCGATATTTATGGCTTTAAACGCTGATACAATTTCACAACAATGTTTACCTAAGCATGTTGCTATCATCATGGACGGGAACGGACGTTGGGCGCAAGCTAGAAATAGGCCTCGTGTGTACGGGCATAAAAAAGGCGTGGACGCAGTTCGTCAATCTGTTCAGTTTTGTACTAAGTTAGGCGTTCAGTCGTTAACCTTATTTGCATTTAGTAGTGAAAACTGGCGCCGTCCTGAAGACGAAGTAAACACGTTAATGGAGCTATTTTTGTTTGTATTAACAAAAGAGGTTAAAAAGCTTCATAAAAACAATGTAAAACTAACCATCATTGGAGACTTATCTCGATTTTCTGAAGGGTTGCAAAACAAAGTACATAGTGCACAGCAACTGACAGAAAATAACACAGGGTTGTGTTTAAATGTGGCAGCCAATTATGGCGGCCGTTGGGATATGGCAAACGCAGCTAAACAACTTGCAGTGCAAGTTGCAAGTGGTGACATTGACGCACAAGATATTACTGAAGAGCGTATTGCGCAGCATATGAGCATGGCCGATCAACCTGAACCCGATTTACTTATTCGAACGGGGGGTGATGTTCGCATTAGTAACTTTTTACTATGGCAGGCAGCTTACGCAGAACTTTATTTTACCGAAACACTTTGGCCTGATTTTAATGAAGCAGCATTTGCTGAGGCCATTGCGTGTTACGTTGCCAGAGAGCGACGATTTGGTTGTACGGGCGAACAAATAAAACAATTACTCGCTCAAACCTAAATAGATTAAGGGTCACAATTTTGTTAAAACAACGCATTTTAACCTCGCTAGTGTTAGCACCTGCAGCGCTAGCCTTGGTTTTTTATACACCACTGACGTTATTTAGTTACTTTGCAGGCGCCATTGTTTTAATGGGCGCTTGGGAATGGTCTGCTTTTATGGGGCTTTGCGACAAAATCAAAAGAGGCGCCTTTGTTGCGCTAATTGCTGCATTACTGGCGGTGCTTAATTTACATTGGCCGATAGAATCGCTTTGGCAAAACGGCCAGTTAGTGGGTGACGCTAATTATTTATTCACCCTAGCGTTTGCATGGTGGATTGTTGCTAGTTATTTAATTTGGCGTTATCCGGCTATGGCCAAAGCGTGGAATGAAGGGCTGGTAATGCGTGGTATTGCCGGGCTACTAACTTTAGTGCCACTGTGGCTTGCGCTCAATACGCTTCGAAGTGCTCAATATGCTGAGTCTACACATTTTGGTTCTATGCTGATACTTGTGGTACTTGGTATTGTGTGGAGCGCAGATATTGGTGCCTATTTCACTGGTAAAAGCTTTGGCAAACACAAGTTAATGCCAAAAGTAAGCCCAAATAAAACGATTGAAGGCCTTGCTGGTGGCATCGTTGCGTCAATTTTATTTGTTATGGCGTTTTGCCATTTTACCGATGTTGATTTAGCTGTGTGGCCAATTTATGCCATTATGACTGCATTTATAGCGTTATTTTCGGCAGTTGGCGATTTATTAGAAAGTATGTTTAAACGTGAAGCTGGCCTTAAAGACAGTGGTAAATGTTTACCTGGACATGGCGGTATTTTAGACCGTATTGATAGCTTAACAGCGGCAGCGCCAATGTTTGTAATGTGTTATGCATGGACCTTAAGTTTATGAGTCGTAAGCAGCAGCTAGTTATTTTAGGTGCTACGGGGTCAATTGGTTTAAGTACACTTGATGTTGTAGCAAAAAACAGTGATTTATTTGGTGTATTTGCTTTAACAGCGGGACAAAATGCAAAAAAAATGGCTGAGCTTTGCATAACGCATTCGCCCCTTTATGCAGTTATGGCAACGCAAACCGCCGCAGAAGAGTTATCACTGCATTTAAAGGGTACAGCGTGTCAAACGCTGATTATGCACTCACAACAGGCAATGAGTGATTTATGTGCGCATCCTGAAGTAGACATTGTTATGTCTGCCATTGTTGGAGCCGCAGGATTGTTACCCACGCTTAGTGCAGTAGAAGCCGGCAAGAAAGTTCTGCTTGCGAACAAAGAGTCGCTGGTTATGTCGGGCCAATTGTTCATTGATAAAGTTAAAAAGCACAAAGCCACTTTACTGCCAATTGATAGCGAACATAACGCTATTTTTCAATGTTTGCCTCACTCAATACAGAATGCGCAAAGCGATAAAAACCTGCAAGATAATGGTGTCAGTAAAATTTTACTTACCGGTTCAGGTGGGCCATTTTTAACGCGTGATATCAATACCTTAAAAGAGGTAACCGTTAGCGAAGCCGTCGCGCACCCTAATTGGTCTATGGGGCAAAAAATCTCAGTAGATTCTGCAACTATGATGAATAAAGGGTTGGAGTTTATTGAAGCCAAGTGGCTATTTAACTGTAACAGCGATGACATTGACGTTGTTATTCATCCTCAAAGCATTATTCACTCAATGGTTCAGTACCATGATGGCTCAATTTTAGCGCAAATGGGTAATCCCGACATGCGCACGCCTATTGCCCATGCATTGGCGTTCCCAAAACGAATTGACGCAGGTGTTAAACCGCTTAACTTTTCAGATATTTGTGATTTTTCGTTCACCAAACCGGACTTTACCCGTTACCCTAACTTGCAGCTTGCTATTGATGCTTGCTCGGCGGGGCAGGGCGCTACGACGACCGTTAATGCCGCAAATGAAATGGCAGTCGCTGCATTTTTAAAAGGTGAAATTGGTTTTACAGATATCTACAAAATAAATGCACAAACTCTAGAATCGGCTCAATGCATTAACGTGCAGAGTTTAGATGAAATATTACAATGCGATAAGCTTGCGCGTGCTAGCGCCGCTCAGTTTATAAATAAAGTGGCTCATTAATATGTTTGATTTTATTTGGAATCTTGGATCATTTATTTTAGCTTTGGGTATTTTAGTTACTGTTCATGAGTATGGTCATTTTTGGGTAGCTCGAAAAGCGGGGGTTAAAGTACTTCGCTTTTCTATTGGTTTTGGTAAGCCCTTAATCAAATGGCACGACAAATACAACACTGAATATGTCATAGCTGCTATTCCACTTGGTGGTTATGTAAAAATGCTTGATGAGCGTGTGGACGATGTTCCACCAAATCAGCGGCATCTATCTTTTAACTCAAAGTCGGTACAAGCACGAATTGCTATTGTTGCAGCTGGGCCTATGGCAAATTTTTTGTTTGCTATTTTTGCGTTAGCGGTGATGTACATGGTGGGGGTGCAATCGGTTAAACCGGTAGTTGGCAGCATTACTGAGGGAAGCCGGGCAGAGCAAGCCGGCCTTATGCCAAGCCAACACATTATTAAAATTGGTGATGACAATATAACCACTTGGCAAGATGCGACGTTCGCTTTTATGTCGCGATTAGGTGAACAACGCGTAGAGGTTACAGTCCGCGATGAAAACTTACAAACACGCGTTAAAACACTCAACATTGATGGTTGGAAGCTCGATCAACAAGATGTTCCTCCACTAACCTCTTTGGGCATTGTACCATTTCGCCCGCAAGCCACATTAACGGTTGCCGCAGTGACTAAAAATTCGGCAGCGGAACAAGCCAATTTGCAAGTTAACGATACTATTTTGGCTGTAAACGGTGAAACTATAAGCAATTGGCCGCAATTAGTTAATGTAATTACGCAATCGGCTAACAAATCTTTACAATTTAGTGTAAAAAGACAAGATAGTATAAAAACCATAACAGTGACGCCTCAAGGGCGTGTTGGCAACAATGGTATTGAACAAGGCTTTTTAGGTGTAGCGCCTGTTGTGCAGCAATGGCCTGAGGGGTATGTACAATCCCGAAGTTTTGGACCGCTTGATAGTATTGTTCGCGGTACAAAAGAAACGTGGCGATTAATTACGCTGAGCTTTGACATGATTGGTAATTTAATTACGGGTCAGGTTTCGGTTAAAAATTTAAGTGGTCCTGTTGGTATTGCAGTGGGAGCAGGGACTAGCGTAAGCTATGGTTTAGTTGCCTTTTTAAGCTTTTTAGCCCTGATAAGCGTTAACTTGGGTGTATTTAATTTATTACCCCTGCCAGTGCTTGATGGTGGACACTTAATGTATTACATAATTGAACTTTTTCGTAAAAAGCCGGTCTCTGAAAAGACACAAGAATTTGGTTTTAAAGTGGGGGCGTTACTACTCATTTTTCTAACATGTTTCGCTTTGTTCAATGATGTATCGCGTTTGTAGTTAACGCGTAACATTTATTAATTAGAACACGATTGTAAAGCACTAGTAATTTAGGTGTTGAGCGGTAATACAGTTGTAAAGGATAAAGATAATAAAATGGCTATAAAAAAACATTTGGCAGTTTCAAGTTTATTGGGTGCAAGCTTTGCCGCCCTAGGCCAAACTTCCTTTATTGTTGAAGACTTGAAAGTTGAAGGCTTACAACGCGTAGCACTGGGTGCTGCATTAACTCATATTCCTATTAACGTAGGCGATAATGTAGATGACTACACAATTTCAAAAACAATAAAGTCACTTTATCGTTCTGGCCACTTCGACAACATCAAAGCATTGCGTGATGGAAACAACGTTATTTTTAAAGT
Source organism: Pseudoalteromonas sp. S408 (assembly GCF_005886645.1). Taxonomy (NCBI): domain Bacteria; kingdom Pseudomonadati; phylum Pseudomonadota; class Gammaproteobacteria; order Alteromonadales; family Pseudoalteromonadaceae; genus Pseudoalteromonas; species Pseudoalteromonas sp. S408. The sequence goes on from NZ_PNDY01000017.1 coordinate 56,314, forward strand.
AACAGAGCGTCCAACCATCAGTTTTATTGAGTTTGAAGGTAATAAAGATATTAAAGATGAGCAACTTAATGAGTCGCTTGATCAGCAAGATATCCGCCAAGGTGAACCACTTGATAAAACCGTAATAGACAACATTGAAAAAGGCTTAGTAGAGTTTTTTCATAGTATTGGTAAATACAATGCAACGGTTGATATTAGTGTTACTAAATTGCCACGTAACCGCGTTAAACTTAAATTGGAGTTTGACGAAGGTGATGCTGCGTCTATCCGTCAAATTAACTTAGTGGGTAATGAGCTTTTTTCTAATGAAGAATTACTAAAACTTGCCGAGTCTCAGCAAGATTTACCTTGGTGGCAGTTTATGGGCAGCGATCGCTACCAAAAACAAACTATTGAAGGCGATTTAGAAAAAATCCGCAGCTTTTATTTAGACCGTGGTTATTTACGTTTTAATATCGATTCGACGCAGGTATCGGTAAGTCCAGAGCGTGAGTCTGTATATGTAACGGCTAACCTTACCGAAGGCGTGAAGTATAAGGTTAAAGGCTTTGATTTTATTGGTGACTTACTCGGTCGAGAAGATTTAATCAAAAGCGTTATCCCACTGAGAGCTGGTGAGCTTTACAATGGTTCTGTTGTTACATCGTCAGAAGAGTTCATAAAAAGTTATTTAGCACGTTTTGGTTATGCAAATGCTGAAGTGCGCACAATTCCTGAAATTGATGACGAAAAGCAAGAAGTTCAGTTAACTTTATCTGTTAACCCTGGTAAGCGTGTTTATGTTCGTCGTATAATTGTTGGTGGTAACCAAAACACCGCTGACGAAGTATTGCGCCGTGAAATGACGCAACTAGAAGGTGCATGGTTATCAAACCAAAACCTTGAGCGTTCAAAGCTACAAATTCAACGTTTACCGTACATGGAAACTGTTGATTTTAATGTAGTACCCGTGCCAGGTGTAGACGACCAAGTTGACGTAGATTTCACTGTAAAAGAACAGTCAGCCGGTAGTTTTAATGCTGGCCTTGCTTATGGTTCATACCTAGGTCTGCAATTTAATATTGGTGTAACCGAATCTAACTTTTTAGGTACAGGTAACCAAATTGGCTTAAATTTAAATACGTCTACTGGCTCTGAAAGTATCAGTTTATCGTACACAGACCCCTACTTTACGCCCGATGGCGTATCGCAAGGCAGCAGTATTTTTTACCGAAACTACGACGCAAGTAAGTTTAGTCTTGTAGATTACAAATCAAAAAGTTATGGTTTAGGTACAAATATTGGTTTTCCGATTGATGCAATAAACCGAGTTAATTTTGGTGTGCGCTGGATAAAAGAAGAGCTGTCAGATATTGCTGAGTACGAGCAAACGCGCGTACTACGTGAAACGTTTTTTGACCCTGAAAACCCAGATGCAGGCTTCGATTTTACTAAATATGAGTTAAGTGTTGGTTGGTCACGTATTACGGTTAACCGGGGTTTATTCCCAACAGCAGGTTCGCGCCAAACGTTAAACTTAACGGGGACGACACCAAACTCAGATTTGACCTATTTCAAGCTTAATTACGACTCACGTTTTTACTGGCCAATATCTAACGACCATCGCTGGGTGTTCTCGGCACGTGCGGCGCTCGGTTACGGTAACGGCTATGGGTCAACGAATGGATACGATCAAACGCTTCCGTTCCAAGAGTTCTTCCGTATAACTGAAATGGAACTACGTGGTTTTGACCGTAATACGATATTGCCACAAGCAGTATCACGTATTGCAACAACTATTCCTGGGACACTAAATCCTGATGGTTCTACTTCAGGTCCTATCAATAGTGCGTCGGAGTTTGATCAGTTAATACCACAAGGTCGAATTGGTGGTAACGCCAAAGCGGTGGCAGGCATGGAGCTAATTGTTCCTACACCGTTTTTAGATGAAGAAAATACAAGCTCAGTGCGTACCAGCTTCTTTGTTGATGCTGCAAACGTATGGGACACAGAGTTTAGCGTAGACCGCTATCAAAACTTACTCGTAGACCAACGCAATAAGCTGGATGATTATTCAGATCCTATGCGCTTTAGAGTATCGACCGGTTTATCATTACAGTGGATCTCTCCAATGGGTCCTATGCTGATTAGTTTTGCGTATCCATTGCAAAAAGAAGAAGATGACGATACGAAGACCATCAGTTTTAATATTAGTAACACTTTCTAAAGGAGTTTTTTATGACTAAATTATTTAAATCAACGGCAGTAGCTGTTTTAGCAACGTTAATGATGGGTACTTCTGCTAGTGCACTTGCACATAAAGTAGGTGTAGTAGATATGCAAGAAATCTACAAGCAAATTCCTCAAATGGCTAAAATTGAGCAGTCACTACAAAGTGAGTTTGCTGAGCGTCGTCAAGAGCTTGAAAAGTTACAAGGTGATATTCGCTTTGAAGCAGAAAAATTTAAGCGTGAGAGCACAACGATGAGCCAAGCTCAAAAAGATGCACTACGTGATAAAATTCAAGGTATGCAAAAAAACCTTGCTGAAGTAGGTCGTCCTTTAGAGCAAGAAATCAAAGCACGTCAAAACCAAGAGCTTGCAAAAGTTCAGGGCTTAATTATTAAAACAATTGAAGAGATTGCTAAAGACGGTGACTTTGATGAAGTTAAAGTAAAAGACACAACAATTTACTTTAACCCTAAAGAAGTAACAGATCTTTCATCTAAAGTAGTAACCGCTGTTAGCAAGAAATAATCACTCTATGCAAAATTATACGCTTTCGCAAATTGCGGAACTTCTAGGCGCCGAACTTCAGGGTGATGGCGCTTTAGAGATAACAAAAATAGCGACACTTGCAAATGCCCGTACTGGGCATATTGCATTTTTAGCGAACTCAAAATATCGTGTTCAACTTGAAACGACTCAAGCCAGTGCTGTCATTGTTAACCAAGCCGATGCAGCGCACTTTGATGGTAATAAAGTGATTGTTTCAAATCCGTATGTCAGTTACGCAAAGCTTGCGCAATTTATGGATACAACACCGCGTTCAGCCTCTACGGGCATTCACCCAAGCGCAACGATTCATCCAAGTGCAAATATAAGTAAAAGTGCGGCTATAGGCGCAAATGCTGTTATAGAAGCTGATGCAGTCATTGGTGACAAGGCGCAAATTGGTCCGAACAGTTTTATCGGAGAACGTGTTAAAATAGGTGCCGGTACAAAGCTTTGGCCGAGTGTGACTATTTATCACGATGTTGAAATTGGTGCAGATTGTTTGTTCCAGGCAAATAGTGTTATTGGCAGTGACGGATTTGGTTATGCAAATGAGCGTGGGCAGTGGGTTAAAATTCCTCAGCTAGGCTCTGTGATTATTGGTGACAAAGTTGAAGTGGGCGCAAGTACCACTATTGACCGTGGTGCACTCGATGACACAATTATCCATAGCAATGTGATTATTGATAACCAGTGTCAAATAGCACACAACGTTGAAGTTAACTCAGGCACAGCAATTGCTGGCTGCTCTGTCCTTGCAGGTAGTGTTACCATAGGTAAAAACTGCCAAATTGGTGGTATGACTGCAATTAATGGTCACATGTCAGTATGTGATGGTGTTATAATTACCGGTATGAGCATGGTGACAAAATCAATCACCGAACCCGGTATTTATTCATCAGGTATGCCCCATACAACTAACAAAGAATGGCGTAAATCAATTGCTCACTTGCGCAATCTGTCAGACATGAAGTCTCGTTTGAAAGCGCTTGAAGCACTGGCTAAGTCATAAACGTTGAACACATAAAAGGATGCTATTTTGGCAAACGAATTAAATAGCCTTGATATTCAAGAAATCTTAGCTTTATTACCGCACCGTTACCCGATGCTTTTAATTGATCGTGTTATTGACTTTACCCCGGGTAAGTCATTGCATGCTATTAAAAATGTATCTATAAACGAGCCTATTTTTACTGGGCATTTTCCAAACCAGCCTATTTTTCCAGGTGTGCTAATATTAGAAGCTATGGCACAAGCCACTGGTCTTCTTGGTTTTAAAACAGTTGAAAATCGCAGTGAAGATGAGCTTTACTTATTTGCTGCAGTAGACAACGCACGTTTTAAACAACCGGTTGTTCCTGGTGATACATTGCATTTGCATGTAGAGTTTTTAAAAGAGCGCCGCAATATATGGAAGTTTGCTGCTGAAGCTAAAGTTGACGGCAAAGTAGTATGTAGTGCCGAAATTATGTGTGCGAGAAGAGAGTTTTAATAGTGATCCATTCTACAGCAATAATCGAACCTGGCGCTAAACTAGGCAACAATGTCTCAGTTGGTCCGTATAGTTATATAGGCAATGATGTTGTTATCGGTGATAACTGTATTATTGAGTCTCACGTTGTTGTCAAAGGACCTTCGACCATTGGTTCTGGAAATCATATTTTTCAATTTGCGTCTGTAGGCGAAGCTTGCCAAGACAAAAAATACAACAACGAACCAACGACATTAATCATTGGCGACAATAATGTTATTCGTGAATGTGCGACTATTCACCGTGGTACCATCCAGGACCAAGGTGTAACAAAAATTGGTAGCAACAATTTGTTTATGGCTTACACACACGTAGCACATGACGCAGTGATCGGCGATAACGTGATCTTTGCTAATAATGCCAGCGTTGCAGGCCACGTTCATGTTGCTGATTGGGTTATATTAGGTGGTAATTCAGGTGTTCATCAATTTTGTAAAATTGGCGCGCATGCGTTTATTGGCATGTACTCTGGCGTAAATAAAGATGTACCGCCATTCGTGACCACGATTGGTATGCCAGCAGGTCCTGCTGCAATCAATAAAGAAGGTATGAAACGCCGTGGCTTTGAAAGCGATGAAATAATGGCAGTACGCCGTGCTTATAAAGCGTTTTATCGAAAGAGTTTAGGTGTTGACGAAGCAATTGCATCACTAAGTGAAGACGCTGCAAAGTACCCTGCAGTGCAAACCATGATAGATTTTGTTAAAGGCTCTGAGCGCGGCATTGTAAGATAATTACAAGCTTTGCTTTGAGCACTAAAAACCACCTAAGAGTAATCGCAGGTGGTTTTTTATTGCCTACAAAATGGCTCTCTTATAGCAATTCAGTACACACTCAGCTAAGCAAGGTTAACCTTTACGCGAATTTTTATAATTAAAGCGCAGTTATGTCTCTTACTAAGTTAATTTTTATCCTCAGTTTTTTGTCAATTTTAGCTGCGTGTAGCAGTCAGCGTGTAGCTACCTCCGCTGATGGCGAGCGCAGCCAGTTAGGTAAAGCTTCCTATTACGCTAATAAATATCATGGCCGCACAACCGCAAACGGTGAGGTTTTTAGCCAAAATGCAGAAACAGCTGCGCATTTAGATTTACCCTTTGGTACTAAAGTAAAGGTAACTAACTTGGCAAATAACAAATTTGTAATTGTAAGAATAAACGACAGAGGGCCATACGTAAGAGGGCGAGTGATTGATTTATCATTAGCTATGTTTAAAAAAATAGCCGACCCTAAGGTCGGCGTTATCGATGTATCAATCAGTGTATTAAAACCGGGTAGTTAGTGCTACATAATCTGGATAAGCGCTACTGAGCTCTTTATGAGAGCCTTGTGCAATCACTTTACCATCCTCTAACCATATAACATTATTTATTTGGCTAAGAAGAGCAGGGTCGTGGGTAATTGTAAGTACGCTTACGTTACTCATTACCTGCATAATGGCGTTCATTACGGTTTGCTTAGAATGGTTATCTAGCCCTTCAGTAGGTTCATCAAGTACTAAAATAGCGGGGTTTTGTAATAAAGCCTGAGCTATCGCTATACGCCTTGATTGCCCTTGAGATACATTACGCCCGCCAGTACCTAAACGTGTTTTTAAACCCGCTTTTAAACCATCAAACCAAGGTTTTAACTCTGCAAGTTTAATTGCTTCTAGCATTTCATCTTTTGTAGCATTTGGCGCAGCATAGCGTAAATTTTCACTGAGTGTGCCATCAAAAATATGGTGCTGCTGCGCTAATATATTTATAACGTTTGCGCGGGTGTCATTGCTTAGTGAATGCAGCTCTTGGGGGTTATTTTGATCACCCAACGTAATGCTGCCTTGCTGAAGTGGCCATAACCCAGTTAGCAAATTAACCAATGTGGTTTTACCACTTCCACTACGACCTACAATAGCCACTTTTTGTTGCGCTTTAAGGATAAAGCTAACGTTAGTTAATGCAATATGCTCATCGTATTTATAGCTAATGTTATTAAGGGTTAGTGAGGTATTATTTTTATCATATTGGGTATCAATTAAAGCGACTTGATTGTTACTCTGAGCAGATACTTTATCTTGAAGTGTAAATAGTCGCTCTGCGGCTTTTAGTACATTAGGTAACTCTATAAATGCATTAGGCAAGAGCAATACACTTTCAAAGCTTGCTAATACAAATAGGCTTAGCATGGCAAGCTCTACATTTACCATGGCACCGCTGTATACCAACGGCACAATAGTAACGATAGCGCTTAGCATGGCTAGTTGCACTACCAGTAAGCTTAGGCCATCGCTATTTGCCAGTTCTTTATGGCGATTATAAAGTTGCTGATTGTACTGCTCATTCAATTTATTACATTTTGAAATTTGATCGTCACCTGCTTGGTAAATACTCAGTTCTCTAAGGCCTGTTAGCGTGTCAGAAAGTTCGGCTCTAAGTTGAGCGCTTAGCTGTGTTTCTTTATGGCTATTTTTGTTTAACTTAATACTTAATAAAGCTGGTAAAACAACACCAATTAATAAAATGCCAGTAAAACAAATAAGTGCAACGTTTGCATTGTAGGCCGCCATAAACACCATAATAATTGGTACGCTTAATAGCGCTACTAGCATAGGGAGTAAGATGTTTAAGTAAAATTTATCTAGGGCATCAACATCGTTTTGTAAGCGGTTTAGTAAATCGGCGCTGCGGCTCATTGCTAAATCAACATTGTTTAGCTTACTTAGTGTTGCAAACATATTTACGCGAATTTCACTCAACAATAAAAAAGTCGCATTATGAGTAACTAAACGCTCAGCATAACGAGAAGCCGTTCTTACAATAGCTAAAAAACGTATTGTGCCAGCGGGTGTAAAGTAGTTCATTTGCACGCCAGCAATACCTGCAGCTGCCATAGATGCCAAAAACCAGCCTGAAATAGCCAGTAGGCCAACGTTCGCAAGCACTGTAATTGTTGCTAACAGTTTACCGAGCAACATGGCTTTATAATGAGGGCGGCAGAGCTTTATCAATCTAATAAAGTTATTCATGGGCCACTCCTTGCTTGGTGGCATTTAGCAAATCATAAAACACGCCATGTTGAGTGCGTAGTTTTTCAAAGCTACCTTGCTCAGTGATCTTACCCTGGTCCATTACAATAATATTGTCGGCGTGTTTTACAGTATTTAATCTGTGTGCGATTACCAGTACTAAATTGTTCTTAGCGTACATATTAATGGCGTGTTGAATGTGTTGCTCTGTTTGGCTATCAAGGTGTGCTGTTGGCTCATCAAGCATTAAAATAGGGGCGTTTTTTAAAAACGCACGGGCTAGTGCTATGCGTTGTTTTTGACCGCCAGAGAGGCCTTCACCTTGCTCACCTATTAACGTATCGAACCCACGTGGAAGTGAGTTTATAAATTCAAGCGCACCTGCTTGATGTGCCGCTTGCTCAAGTTCGGGCTGTGTCGCATCAGGTTTAGCTAATAAAATGTTCGCACCAATGCTATCGTAAAATAAGGTCGGATTTTGAGGTATCCACGTAACCTGACTCTGAAGTTGGGTAATATTGTTTGCTGTTAATGGCAATCCGTTAATATAAATGCAGGGCATTACTTGGGCATGAAAGCCTAATAGGCAGTCAAATAGAGTGCTTTTCCCTGAACCACTGTTACCCACAACTGCAACTAACCCTTTTTTTGGTAATGTTAGGGTTATATTGTGTATTCCTTCATTACTATTTGGGTACGTATAACTAAGCTTTTTAATATCTATAGAATTAAGTTTATCTAAACTAGAGTGCGTGATTGTATTTGAAACAGAATCAGCCTCATTATTTGGTAGAGGCGCATTTAAAATAGTCACCATGTCTGCAGCAGCACTAATACCTTGCAAGCGTGCATGGTAATGGCTCCCCAATTGGCGTAAAGGTAGATAAAATTCGGGGGCTAAAAGCAGTACTACAAAGCCTGTAGAAAAGTCGAGGGTGCCGAAAAACAGTCTAAAGCCAATAATAACAGCCACCAAGGCCACACTAATGGTAGCTAAAAACTCCAAAGCAAAAGACGATAAAAACGCAATTTTTAATACGCCTAGTGTTGTATGTCTAAAGTCATCAGAAATTTTAGCGATTTGTTTTAATTCGGTTTGCGTTGCATTAAACAGTTTTAATTGTGTTAATCCCTGTACTCTGTCAAAAAAGTAATTACCAAGCACTGCGAGTTGTTGCCAACGTTTTTGATTTAGAGCTTCAGCTTTAGAGCCGACTAAAATCATAAAAAAGGGAATAAGTGGGGCCGTTAATAAAAATATTAATCCCGCTTTATAATCGGTTGGAAAAATAACAACCAATATTGCCAGTGGGATAAGGGCACTGTAAGCAACACCAGGTAGATACTTTGCATAATAGTCGTGAAGTTCTTCTACGCCATTGTGCAATGTATTTAAGGTTGCACCTTGGCCGTGTTGCTCAATGTAACTTGGGCCTAGCAAGCTTAATTTAGTTAACAGTGTTTGGCGCATAGCCGATTTTATTTTAAGGGCAGCAAAAGCACTTAGCCTTTCACTTAGCGCTAAAAATATAGCGCGAAGCAAAATAATACCTGCTAATGGCCACAGCAAGTGAGAGATTTCACTTAAGCTACTACCTTCAAACATTACATTATGAATAGTTTGAGCAAGTAAATAAGCACCTGTAATCATTAAAATAGCGTTAAAAGTACCTAGCGCAATACTGAGCTTTAACCATAATGAGGCGGGTTTACTTTGTGTTTTTAAAAAAGCGCGCAGTGTTTGCTGCTGCGCGCGATTTGGTCGGGGTTTAGTCGTCATTGTTGGTCGAGTTAGCCTCGTTCAATAAATCATGCATCGGTTGTTCATCATCAGCAATGCTGTTTTTATTTTGATGAAATTCATACCACATTACATTTATTACCCCTAAGGTACAGGCTAAAAGTACACCTAAAATCCAAGCAAAATACCACATAGTTCAGTCTCCTTAGTAGCTGCCATGAGTGTTAGTTTCAATTTCTTCTACGGTTACTCTGCGCCACATTTTTACGTAACACCATGTGGTGTAGGTTAAAATTAATGGTACAAAAATGGCCACGGCTACAAGCATAATGTTAAGTGTTTTATGGCTTGAAACGGCGTCCCAAATTGTTAAGCTAATATTAGGGTTGTTAATTGATGGCATAATAAACGGGAATAATGAAACGCCCGCAGTCATAATGACACCCACTAGCATAAGCGCTGTTGAAATAAGCCCTAACGCTGGTTTATTGAGCTTAGAAAAAATTAGCGCGCTCAGCGCCATTGCAAACGCCAAAATAGGAAAGGTCATTGTCCATGAGCGTTCTGCATAATTATTTAGCCAAGCCCCTTTTGCTGTTGTAACCACTTTAGCTAGCGGATCAGCATGGCCTTGAGTATCGCCCATAGATACAATTTGGTAGCCATTCAAATTAGCAACCCATGCCCCCGCAGCTGCAAATAAAATAATAAATGCAATTAATGCATAACGCCCATATTGGCCAGAACGCTGTGCAACTGCATCTGCCGTTCTAAGTTGTAACCACATACCAGCATGGGCAATTAACATAGCTACACTAATTAAACCTGCAAGCAGTGCGAATGGGTTTAACAAGCCAAAAAATGAACCTTGGTAACTCACACGTAACAGGTTATCGATATTAAATGGGACACCTAAAAATAAATTACCAAATGCCACACCAAACACGAGTGCTGGAATAGCACTACCTGCAAACAGGCCCCAATCCCAGTTATTACGCCAGCGTTTAGAGTCAATTTTAGAGCGATAATCAAACCCAAGCGGTCTAAAAAAGAGGGCAAATAGTACGAGCATCATTGCAAAGTAAAAGCCCGAAAAAGCGGCGGCATACACCATAGGCCAAGCGGCAAATAACGCGCCACCGGCGGTAATAAACCATACTTGGTTACCATCCCAGTGCGCACCAATTGTGTTAATGACAGTACGTCGTTCTAAATCTGTTTTACCTACTAGACGAAGGAGCATAGCAACCCCCATATCCATACCGTCGGTAATTGCAAAGCCGATTAAAAGCACCCCAATGATCAACCACCACAACATTTTTAATGTTTCATAATCAAAAATCATGATTATTCTCCTTTTGCTTGTGTGTTGTTTGGCAGCTCAAAATGATATTTACCAGTGTGTAATGAGCTAGGGCCTTTTTTAATAAAGTGAATCATTAACCAGCCTTCAACAATGGCAAGGCCTGTATAGAAAATAATGAAACCTGTTAAGCTAATTAAAATATCGTTGACCGTCAGTGATGACGTTGCTAAAAAAGTCGGTAGTATTTCAGAAATAGCCCAAGGTTGGCGGCCATATTCTGCAACAATCCAGCCAAATTCAATCGCAATCCATGGCAATGGAATACTTAATACAGTGGCCCAAAGCAGCCAGCGTTTTTGTTCGATTATACGGTGTGCGTTGTAATAGAATGCTAATACAAACACGGCAAGCATAGCCACGCCACAGGCAACCATGATCCTAAACGACCAAAACATAGGGCCTACTTTTGGAAACGAATCTTTCACTGCTTTTTGAATTTGCTCATCTGTTGCATCAACAACATCTGATGTATATCGCTTAAGCAATAAGCCATAGCCTAAATCGTCTTTTACTGCGTCAAATTTAGCAATGTTTTCAGGCGTATCTTCGCCATTTCTGAGTTTAGTGAGATAGCCATAAGCAATCATACCGTTACGAATACGTACTTCATGTTTTTTCTCTAAATCAGAGATGCCCATTACTTTTTCGTCAAGTGAACGCGTAGCAATAATGCCCAATGCATAGGGTATTTTTACGGCTGCATGCGTTACTTGCTCTTCTGAGTCGGGAAAACCAAACGCAGTGAATGCAGCGGGCGCTTCTTCTGTATGCCACTCAGCTTCAATTGTCGCTAATTTTACTTTTTGAATTTCACCGACTTCGTAGCCTGATTCATCACCGAGTAAAATAACACATAAAATTGAGGCTAAGCCAAACCCCGATGCCACCGAAAATGACCGTTTAGCAAACGCTAAATCGCGGCCTTTGAGTATGTACCAGCTGCTTATGCCCAAAACAAACATAGATGCGGCAACATAGCCCGCCGACACGGTATGAATAAACTTAACCTGCGCTACGGGGTTAAATACCAGTTCTGCAAAACTGGTCATTTCCATACGCATTGTCTGGTAGTTAAACTCAGCCCCTACTGGATTTTGCATCCAACCATTCGCAATTAATATCCATAAAGCCGATAAGTTTGTGCCCAGCGCCATTAAAAAGGTAGCACCTAAATGTTGACGTTTAGACAGCCTATCCCACCCTAAGAAGAACATTCCCACAAAGGTTGATTCTAAAAAGAATGCCATTAACCCTTCAATAGCCAGAGGAGCACCAAATACATCGCCCACATAATGGGAGTAATACGACCAGTTAGTGCCAAATTCAAATTCCATCGTGAGGCCTGTGGCAACACCAATGGCAAAGTTAATGCCAAATAACTTACCCCAAAACTTAGTCATATCACGATAAATTTCGCGACCAGTCATAACGTAAACTGATTCCATAATAACTAAGATCCAAGTCATACCTATTGTTAACGGTACAAATATGAAGTGAAAGAGTGCAGTAATGACAAACTGCAGTCGCGATAGATCCACAAAGGTTTCATCTATCATTTTATGCTCCTTGAATGTGACGGATTAACTGGACAATGAGGTATTGGCAGAGTTAATTATTAAATGAACTTTCAGTAATTACTGAAAGTTTGTAATATTATTCACACTTGTTCAATACTTGTCAACATATATTAGTAAAACTTAATATATTATTTGTATGCTACATCAGTATTAAAAATAAACAACAATAGAGATTATATTTATAGATAAAAAACGAGTTGTTTAAAGCGTTTAATCACATACCAAAACGCGGTAAACTAAACTTATGACGCCCGATTTAAATATGAACCAAAAAGCAAATGACTAAAGAAAAAAAACAACTACGAATAGGTATAGTGGCAGGTGAGCTGTCGGGCGATATTTTAGGCGAAGGCCTGATAAAAGCATTAAAAATACATTTTCCAGACGCTACCTTTGAAGGGATTGCAGGGCCAAAAATGCAGGCGCAAGGCTGTAAAACGCTTTACGATATGGATGAGCTATCGGTAATGGGGTTGGTTGAAGTGCTAGGGCGCTTGCCTCGATTACTTAAAATACGTAAGCAATTGGTTCAACATTTTGTAGATAATCCACCCGATGTATTTATTGGAATAGACGCCCCTGATTTTAACCTACGCGTTGAGAAACCGTTAAAAGAGGCAGGTATTAAGACCGTTCAATACGTGAGTCCGTCTGTTTGGGCATGGCGCGAAAAACGCATACATACAATAAGCGCTGCTACTAACTTAGTGCTTGCATTATTACCGTTTGAAAAAGAATTTTACGATAAGCACCAAGTACCGTGTACGTTTGTAGGGCACACATTAGCTGACGATATAGCGCTTGAGCACAACGACAGCCAAGCACGTGCAGAATTAGGTTTAAGTCTTGATGACAAAGTACTTGCGTTACTACCAGGTAGCCGAGGCTCTGAAGTAGGCTTACTAAGCGAAACCTATATAAAGACAGCTGCGCAGTTACAAGCGCAAAACCCCAACCTTAAAATTGTAGTGCCGCTGGTAAACGAAAAGCGCAAAGCGCAGTTTACTGATATTTTAAATGCCACAGCACCTAGCCTTAATATTAGTTTGTTAGATGGGCAATCAAAATTAGCGATGCAAGCGGCAGATGCCATATTACTTGCATCAGGCACCGCCACGCTAGAAGGCATGCTCTATAAAAAGCCCATGGTAGTGGGTTATAAAATAAAGCCAATGAGTTATTGGATTTTTAAAACTTTATTCACCTTTAATATTAAGTATTTTTCACTGCCTAACTTATTGGCCGATGAAGAGTTAGTACCTGAATTTTTACAAAGCGAATGTAACGTAGCCAATTTAACAGGCGCACTTACACCTATGCTAGAGACAGATAACAAACAATTAAAAGCACGGTTTTTAGCAATTCATGAAAAAATTAGATTAAACGCCAGCAAACAAGCAGCGCAAGCTGTCGCGGAGTTAATACATGCAAATTGAACGACCTAATGTAACCTTAATTGCCGGTGTAGATGAAGTAGGGCGCGGCCCGCTTGTAGGTGATGTTGTTACCGCTGCGGTAATACTCGACCCAACTAAACCTATTGCAGGTTTAGCCGACTCTAAAAAGTTAACAGATAAAAAGCGCCAAGCATTGGCTTCAGAAATAAAAGAAAAAGCACTGTGCTATGCCTATGGGCGTTGCAGCCCATCAGAAATTGACGAGTTAAATATTTTACACGCTACCATGCTTGCTATGAGCCGCGCAGTTGAAGGGTTAAGCACACAGCCTGAATTTGTATTTATAGATGGTAATCGTTTACCGAAATTAACAATGCCGGCACAAGCGGTTGTTAAGGGCGATAGCCTAGTGGCTGAAATATCAGCAGCGTCTATTTTAGCTAAAGTAGCGCGTGATGATGAAATGGTTGAACTCGATGCACGCTACCCACAATATGGGTTTGCAGGGCATAAAGGTTACCCAACTAAAGCGCACTTTGCAGCGCTTGAGCAATACGGCGCAATTGACGAACACCGTAAAAGCTTTAAGCCTGTACAACGTGTGCTAATGCAAGCTAAGGGTGAGGCATAAACCATGGCTGCACCAGAGTTTGTACATTTAAGGGTTCACTCAGACTTTTCGATGGTTGATGGCTTAGCCAAAACCAAGCCAATAGTCGCTAAAGCGCAAGAGCTTGAAATGCCTGCGCTTGCTATTACCGATCAAATGAACTTTTGTGGTTTAGTGCGCTTTTATGGCGCCACGCACAATGCGGGTATAAAGCCGATTGTTGGCGCTGATTTTTGGCTGCGTAGCCCTGAATTCCCCGATGAACCATGCCGCATTACAATTTTAGCTAAAGACAATGTAGGTTATAAAAATATAACGCTATTAATTTCTGAAGCGTATCAGCGGGGTCATGTTTTTCATCGCCCAGTCATCGACAGAGAATGGTTAGCTAACCACAAAGAAGGGTTAATTATCCTATCTGGCGCGAAAGATGGTGATTTAGGTAAGGCGCTTTTAAAAAATAACCCTGGTGTTATTGAATCCGTTATTAGCTTCTACAAGCAGCACTTTAGCGATCATTACTATTTAGAATTGGTCCGCACAAATCGTCCACTTGAGGAAGACTACTTACACATGGCGGTAGAGCTTGCCGCTAAAGAGCAGTTACCCGTTGTAGCAACCAACGAAGTGGTATTTTTAAAGCCCGAAAATTTTGAAGCGCATGAGATTCGAGTTGCTATTTTTGATGGTTACACCCTTGATGATAAGCGCCGTCCAAAACGTTTCTCAGAAGAGCAGTACCTAAAAACGCCTGAGCAAATGGCTGAGCTATTTAGCGATATACCCGAAGCACTGCAAAATACTGTAGAAATAGCCAAACGCTGTAATGTGACTGTAAAGTTAGGCGAATACTTTTTGCCAGATTACCCAACAGGCTCCCTTAATATTGATGAGTTTTTGGTGAAAGTTTCAGAAGACGGCCTTGAAGAACGTCTACAGTTTTTATTCCCAGATGAAGAAGAGCGTAAAGTAAAACGCGTTGAATACGACGAACGTTTAGCTGTGGAACTTGGTGTAATTAACCAAATGGGTTTTCCGGGTTACTTCTTAATCGTAATGGAGTTCATTCAGTGGAGTAAAGATAACAATATTCCGGTAGGTCCAGGGCGTGGTTCGGGTGCGGGTTCATTAGTAGCATATGCACTTAAAATTACCGACCTTGATCCGCTTGAATTTGACTTACTCTTTGAGCGATTTCTAAACCCTGAACGTGTATCTATGCCCGATTTCGACGTCGATTTTTGTATGGATAGGCGCGATGAAGTAATTGATCATGTATCGGCATTGTATGGGCGGGACGCGGTATCACAAATTATCACCTTTGGTACTATGGCGGCAAAAGCGGTAATACGCGATGTAGGCCGTGTACTTGGTCATCCTTATGGGTTTGTTGATCGCATTTCGAAGTTGATCCCAGGCGATCCAGGGATGACCCTTGCCAAAGCTTTTGAAGTAGAGCCGCGCTTACAAGAAGCCTACGACGGCGACTCTGAGGTAAAAGACTTAATAGACATGTGTCGCATCCTAGAAGGGTGTACGCGTAATGCCGGTAAGCATGCCGGTGGTGTTGTAATATCGCCGACGACCATTACCGATTTTGCTGCACTTTATTGTGACGATGAAGGTAAGTTTCCGGTTACCCAGTTTGATAAAAACGACGTAGAAACCGCAGGCCTTGTTAAGTTCGATTTCTTGGGCTTACGTACCTTGACCATTTTGCAGTGGGCTGTGGATATGACCAACGTGCGCATGCAGCGCGAAGGCAAAGAGCCTGTTGATATCAACACCATTCCACTGGATGATAAAAAAAGCATAGAGCTATTACTACGCGCCGAAACAACGGCAGTGTTTCAGCTAGAATCGCGTGGTATGAAAGACCTAGTACGCCGCCTTAAGCCCGATTGTTTTGAGGATATGATTGCACTCGTGGCCTTGTTCCGCCCAGGGCCACTGCAATCAGGCATGGTAGATAACTTTATTGACCGAAAACTCGGCCGAGAAGAAATCTCATACCCAGATGCGCAATACCAACACGAAAGCTTAAAACCAATACTTGATCCGACATACGGCATTATTTTGTATCAAGAACAAGTAATGCAAATAGCGCAGGTGCTCGCAGGTTATACGTTGGGTGGCGCTGATATGTTACGCCGTGCAATGGGTAAGAAAAAACCCGAAGAAATGGCAAAGCAACGTTCAACGTTTGAAGATGGCGCGCGTAATAATGGTATTGACGGCGAACTAGCCATTAAAATCTTCGACTTGGTAGAAAAGTTCGCAGGTTATGGTTTTAATAAATCTCACTCAGCGGCTTATGCATTGGTTTCGTACCAAACGTTATGGATGAAAACGCACCATCCGGCAGAATTTATGGCTGCAGTAATGTCGGCTGATATGGATAACACCGATAAAATAGTTATTTTGGTGGATGAATGTGAAAACATGAAACTCACCTTATTACCGCCCGATGTAAACGCGGGAGAGTTTAAGTTTACGGTAAATCTGCAAGGTGAAATTGTTTACGGTATTGGCGCTATTAAAGGCGTAGGTGAAGCGCCGGTAGACGCTATTTTAGAAGCGCGCGCAAAAGGCGGCCCGTTTAAAGATTTATTTGATTTTTGTGCTCGCGTTGACTCAAAACGCTTAAATAAACGGGTTACCGAAAAATTAATTTATGCCGGTGCGCTTGATCAATTAGGGCCAGAGAAAACCCAAGCAGGGCGTGCAACGTTACTGGCAAGTTTAAAAGATGCCATGCGCGCAGCCGATCAGCACAACAAGGCAGAGCAACTAGGGCAAAGTGATTTATTTGGTTTATTAGCCACCGAGCCTGATGAAGTTGAGCAAGCCTTTATTAAGGCGACGGGGCTGACCGACAATGAATGGTTAGAGGGTGAAAAAGACACGCTAGGCCTTTATTTAACAGGGCATCCGATAAATCAGTACCGAAAAGAACTTAGGTATTACACCAGCGGAAAGCTGGTGGATTTACAACCAACTAATCGTGATGTACTCTCAACCGCTGCTGGTTTGGTTATTTCTGCTCGCACATTAATTAATAAAAAAGGGAACCGCTGGGGCTTAATAACTTTAGATGACAAGAGCGCCCGTATTGATGTACGCTTGTTCCCAGAACAGTTTGAAATGTACCAAGAAATGCTGCAAGTTAATAATATCTTGGTAATATCTGGACAGGTCAGCTTTGATAACTTCTCTGGTGGCATTACAATGACCGCCAGAGAAATAAACACCATTGCTCAAGCGCGTGAAAAACGCATTAAAGCGATTAAAATGACGCTGAACATGGTGCAAATCGAGGCAGGTTTCTTCGATAAATTACAAAAAGTACTCGAACCTTATAAAATGGGAACGTGTCCGATCAAGGTTTATTACCAACGCCCCGATGCGTTGGCGCAATTAACCCTAGGGATCGAATGGTGTGTCACGCCGAGCGACGACTTAATTCATAAGTTATCACTTATGGCGGCACAAAATGTAGAACTAGAATTTAACTGATTAGGTAGTTTAGAGCATGAGCCTCAATTATCTTGATTTTGAGCTTCCAATTGCAGAATTAGAAGCAAAAATTGAAGAATTACAAAGCATAAGCCGCGCTGGCGAGTTAGACCTTGAGTTAGAAGAGGAAGTCAGCAAATTAAAAGAAAAAAGTGCTAAACAAAAAGAGGAAATATTCTCAAATTTAGGCGCTTGGCAAGTATCACAGTTAGCACGTCATCCGTTGCGTCCTTACACTCGAGACTATATCGAGCGCATTTTTACGGAATTTGACGAGTTTGCAGGCGATCGTACATTTGCTAATGATCCGGCTATTTTAGGCGGTGTTGCACGTTTAGATGGCGAACCAGTGATGGTTATTGGCCAACAAAAAGGGCGTGACACAGCTGAAAAAATTAAACGCAATTTTGGTATGCCAAAGCCAGAAGGTTACCGTAAAGCACTACGCTTAATGGAAATGGCTGAGCGCTTCAAAATGCCAATTATGACCTTTATCGACACACCAGGTGCCTACCCAGGTGTGGGCGCTGAAGAGCGTGGTCAGTCTGAAGCAATCGCTCGTAACCTTAAAGTAATGGCTGCACTTAAAGTGCCCACTATTTGTACGGTTATTGGTGAAGGTGGTTCAGGTGGTGCATTAGCCATTGGTGTTGGCGACAGAGTTAACATGTTGCAATACAGCACGTACTCGGTAATTTCGCCAGAAGGGTGTGCATCAATTTTATGGAAAAGCGCAGATAAAGCGCCACTTGCAGCAGAAGCCATGGGTGTAACGGCTGAGCGCGTTAAAGAGTTAGACTTAATCAATAACTTAGTTGATGAGCCTTTAGGTGGCGCGCACCGCAATTACGATGCAATGGCGCGTAACTTAAAAACGCGTTTAAAGCGTGATTTAGCAGACTTACAAGCGCTTTCGCTTGAAGACATGCTTGATCAACGTTACAAGCGTTTAATGTCGTTTGGTTACTGCTAACAGTAGTTACTGATATTAAATGTTAAAAAAAGCCGCCTATGCGGCTTTTTTGTTTTAAAATACATTAAATTATAATTTTATAGCGTGTTGTATGCAGTCATCAGCCATTTACCAGCAATTAAAAAAGTCATTAAGTAGCTATATTAAACAACCTAATAGTGCATTTACTGTTGCGCTTTCAGGTGGGGTAGATTCGGTTGTGTTGCTGCATTTAATGAGTAAGCTAAAAAGTGAAGTTGATACGATTACGCTCAGTGCTGTGTATGTTAATCATGGGTTGAGTAAACATGCTCATGATTGGCAACAGTTTTGTAAACGCTTATGTATAGACCTTGGCGTGTCATTTCAGGCGGTGAGTGTCAACATAGAGGTTCAATCACGAACAAGCTTAGAAGCTCAAGCACGTGATGCTCGCTATAAAGCGCTCGACGAGGTATGCCCAAAAAACAGTATTATATTGCTAGGGCAACACTTAAACGACCAAATAGAAACTTTTTTACTGCGTTTAAAACGAGGTTCTGGTTTAAAAGGTCTCGGCGCTATGCATCAAAAGCGCGTATTAAAAAGTGGCAGAGTGTGTTTTAGACCACTTTTAGATGTGAAACGAAGTGAAATTGAGAGCTTTGCTGCACAATATGGTATTGATCATATTACAGATGACTCCAATACTGATGAGCGCTTCGATCGTAACTTTTTGCGCGCCAGTGTTGTACCCTTACTTGCAGAGCGGTTTGATGGCTTTGAGCAGTGTGCAGCTCGCAGTATTGAGTTACTTCAGCAACAACAAGCTCTACTTGATGAATATATTTTTACTGATTTAAATCAAAGTTTAAGTACGCAACAAGCGTTATGTATTAACAACATAAAGTCATACAGTGAGTCGCGTTTAGCGAATGTGGTAAGAGCGTGGCTGGGTTTGTTTACTGAAATAATGCCATCTCAAAAGCAGTTGTCACAAATTATCAACCAGGCAATAAATGCTCAGGCCGACGCACAAATTCAAATTGACTTAGTTGATGGACAAGTTAGACGCCATCAAGGGAGTTTGTATTTTGTAATTCAAAATAACATTGTGAATGATGATAAGTTAATCACTCATGAACTCACCCTCAATGATGGCCGCATATTAACAAAGCAAAGCGGTGCAGGAATAAGAGCGCCGTATGCTAATGAGCAGGTTTCAGTAAGGTTTAATTGCAATAGCGCTCGTATAACACCACTAAAAAAGCCAGGAAGCAACACCGTTAAGCACTGGTTTAAAGATGCAAAAATAGCGCCTTGGCTTCGAAGTCATGTGCCCCTTATTTTCTACAACGACGAATTAGTCCAAGTGGTTGGCTATTTTATAAGTGAAAAACATTATGATGAAAATGGTATTTATTGGGAGTGTAAATAAATGAGTAAACAGCCACATGTTGGGTTATCGCTGGTTAATAAAGCCCCATTAGGCATGCTATTTACAGCCCTAATAGCGTTAGTTGCTAATGTATTACTCGATTTGAACATTGTTACTTTAGCCTATGCTATTTCGGGTGGTGCTGTATCAGCGGTTATTTTAATGGCTTACTGGTTAGGTAAAGGCGGCATATTTTTTATACTAGGGGTGAGTTTACCATTAGTTTTAGTGTTATTTACGCCTCTTGGCACCGCCACTGCCTTAATTAATTTAGTGAGTGGTTACTTTTTTGGTTTTTGTGTAGCGCTTACTATTTATAAGTTTTTACCCGCAAAGCCTATTAAGCAATAGGGTCGCGGTTTGCATAAAAAAGGCCCCGCGGGGGAAGCGAGGCCTTTATTAATTAAATCGTTAAGTTAATATGCTTTAGCGCAATTTCTACCAGACGCTTTAGCTTTGTACAATCCTTTATCTGCTCGTGAGAATAATTCTATATCGCAGTCTTTACTTGTCGCTAATGTGTAACCAATACTTACCGTTACGCTGTATTTAGACATTAAACTTGAGTGTTTTACAAATTGCATAATGCGTTCAGAAATCACTTTGTTAGTTGTAAACTCAGGGTCTTCAATTAGTATTGCAAATTCATCACCACCAAATCTAAATACAGTATCTGTCGCACGTATACTTGAATTTAATACTGTGGCAAATTCTTTAAGTGTATCGTCACCAATTTTATGACCAAACTGATCATTGACCTGCTTAAAGTTATCAAGGTCTAATAACATTAAGCTGAAAGGGCGTTGATAACGACGACAGTTTTCTAGTTTTTGAGATAAAATGTCATTAAATTGACTACGGTTATTTAAACCCGTTAGAGAGTCTTTTGTTGCCAATTTAAGAACGCGGCTATACATCATCGCATTACGTAGCGGGTAAACCAACGCTGAGTGAAGCGCCCGTAGCTTGCTTTCAATTGCTTTGCCTAAAGGGTATTTACTAAAGTAAATAAGTTGCCCTAAATGCTCTCTTCCAATTGCTAAATCAAAAATATAGGGTGTACTGTTTGTATCACTTTCAGACGTTTGTGCGGTACCAAGCGTTGATTGAAACTGCAACCCCGTAAAGTTTAAAAGCTTTTTTGTAAACTTTGCATATATGGCTAATACATCTTCAATAACTAAACTAGTTTGTAGCTCAGCGACTAACTCATGTGTTGCCGTTGTTTCGTGATTTGGTGTGTGCTCAGCCGAAAACGGCAAAAAATCGCCGCGACCAGAGACACGTTGCGTCAAAATATGGACATTTTCCATTAAATTCTCCCCCGAGGGTGTTGCTTTGCCATTATTAAGCGATTTCTGTGCCATATTTTAAAACTAGCTTAAAAACAATTGCTTGCTATATTTAAACTACATCCCTTAGTTTAATTGACGCCAGAGGCCAAATTTGCAAAGTATTAATGCTCAGTTTTTTGGCTTGCTTGTGGCTGCCGTAATTTTTGTGTGGTTTTTTAAGCGTATCGGTTTGCCGCCAATTTTGGCGTACCTGGCAACAGGTGTTTTAGCAGGCAGCCATGGCGTTGGTTGGTTGGAACATACGCACGAGATAGACTTTGTTGCAGAGCTAGGCATTGTATTTTTGCTTTTTAGTTTAGGGCTTGAGTTTTCAATTTCCCGATTAATGGCAATGCGCAATATTGTATTTGGATTAGGGTCACTGCAGGTGATTGTAACCAGTTTAGTGCTCATTATAATTTTGTATTGTTTAAACTTTAGCTTGCTTACCAGCTTTACTATTGGCTCTATTATGGCGCTGTCTTCAACGGCAGTCGTTGTTAAATTACTAAAAGAAAGTGGAGAACTTAATCAGCGCAGAGGGCAATTAGCAATAGGTGTATTGTTGTTCCAAGATATTGCGGTCGTACCTTTACTTATTATTCTTCCTTTATTTGCCACAAGCGATTCACAAACAATTGGATGGGCGTTGGCATTTTCTCTGACTAAAGGGGCTTTTGTTTGCATGCTACTTTGGGCTATAGGTAAGTGGGTACTGCCTAAAGTATTTAACGAAATAGCTTTAGTACGAACCGATGAGCTATTTGTACTGACTACACTACTCGTTGCTTTATTTGCAGGGCTACTCACTTATATGTTTGGTTTATCAATGGCGTTAGGTGCATTCCTGGCCGGTATGATGCTAGGAGAAAGTCATTACAGGCATCAGCTTGAAGCAGATATACGACCATTTCGCGATATTTTAATGGGGCTATTTTTTGTAACCGTAGGCATGCAGCTCGATTTACTTTATGTGTTAAGTAATGGCGTTATTATCGTTGCTGCCTTACTAGGGTTGTTGGTTTTAAAAATAGCCGTGGTTGCTATTAGTGCACAACTAATGGGTGAGCGAAAGCATGACTCATTAGCGTGTGGAATTATGCTGTGGCAAATGGGAGAGTTTGGTTTTGTGTTAATTGCTTTAGGGAGGCAGCACCAACTATTAACAAGCGAACACATTTCATTTTTAATTGCGCTTGGCGTGTTATCAATGGCGTTAACCCCATTTTTAATTGAAAAAACACCCACCATTTTGAGGCGTTTGGGATTATTAAATAGCCCAAGCGTAGCATGGGATAGCGAGCCACAAGTAAGTATGCTTTACACAAACCATGTAGTCATTTGTGGTTTTTCGAGGGTAGGGCAAACAATAGCGCGTTTTTTAAAACCAGAGGCAATTGAATATGTTGCTGTAGAAAGTAACCCCATACTTGTTCAAGAAGGAAAGGCAGCGGGTGAGCCTGTAATATTTGGCCACGTTAAACAAAAAGATATTTTAAAGTGTGCTGGTGTAGAGCGTGCACGCTTGGTGATTATTACATTTACTGAATTTGACCAAACACAAATAGTGATAGACGCAATAAAGCAAATCGCACCCGAGGTAAAAATACTGATACGTACACGAGACGACAGTCAACTTGAAAAGCTTCGTGAGCTTGGTGTAACAGAAGTAGTACCAGAATCACTTGAAGCAAGTTTAATGATAGTCTCGCATGTTTTATCTATGTCGGGTGTCCCCATGAGCCGAATTATTAGGCGTGTTAGCGATGAGCGAAGAAATCGCTATCAGTTTCTACAACGTTTTTTTACGGGCGAACATATAAACAATGATGAGGGGAATTCAGATAAGTTAGAATATTTACATGTGGTTGCTCTTCCCGATAAAGCACATGCGGTTAATAAAAGCATACACGAGCTTAATTTAGTAAAGCGCAGGGTGTCTATAAAAGCATTGCGACGCCAAGACCGAGAAATAGATGCCCCTTCAGATCAAATTGTCCTGCTAGCAAACGATATACTCGTTTTACAAGGTAAACCACGGCGGGTAGAACGAGTAGAACATTTTTTACTAGGTGGCATTGAATAAGTTAATCGAGCCCTAAAAACGCCCTTATTTCGGGTAGCTTAGCCATACCATCTTGATACCCTATTTCCATTAAATGTTGGGTGTAGCGTTTTTCAAATAATAAGTAACTAGTTAAACTTGATTGAGAGTGTTTTTTAACACCAATAATTCGCAACAATACTTTTATCGCCCATGGCATATCGTTGTAATACTGCGCCGCAATGACATTAAAATTTTGTGAGGGATTAATAATAAAGCTATCTATTTGTTTTAGCTCTTGGTGTTTATCTCGTGCAGGTAAAAGACCCAAAGTGCGGTTTATTCTGCCTAAACGTTCTAAATCTGACTGCATGGTGTCGGTAAATACACTATCAAGCAAGTGCCCTGCAACAGCCGAAAGCCCGGGGTAATGTGCAGAATACCCCGATGGATGCGGCTCTTTAGGTTCATCGACACCAATAATAAATATTTTTTCGGCGCCTAAATGTATTGATGGGCTAAGCGGTGACAATTGATGTATAGAGCCGTCACCAAAGTAATGGTTATGAATATTAACGCTTGGAAACACCATTGGAATAGCACTTGATGCCATTAAATGATCAACATTGATGCGTGTAGAGCGTCCTTCACGCTTAGCTCTTTGCCAAGGTATTTGCGTATTTGATTGAAAAAAAGCAACCGAGTCACCCGTTGTGTAACTTGAGGCGGTAATAGAAAGAGCCTCTAAATAGTTACGGTGTAAATTACGCTCTATGCGGTGAAGGTCTAAAATCTCGTTAAGTAAGCCACGCAAAGGACGATTATTCAGTAAGCTCGCAGGTGGGTGGTTAATATGTTCGGATTGAAAGCTGGTTAAAATATTACGCGCAATGTGGCCAAAAACACTCAAAAAATCACTTTTGTAGACCATAGAGGTCGAAAAGTTTTTCCATACAGATTCTAATTTACGCACAGCTAAATGAGCGCAAGAGGCATAACACGCTAAGGCTGCAGAATTTATAGCTCCGGCAGATGTACCATTAATTATTCTAAAAGGAAGAGGTGCGGTACGTGGCATGCTATGAGCTAATGCTTTTAAAACACCTACTTGATACGCAGCTCTAGCACCACCACCGGTAAGTAATAAGGCTGTTTTAGGCTTTTTTGGATCTATTTGCTTAATTTTCATATTGGTGGTTAAACTGTTCAACGTCTTTACTTTATTTATCAACTGTAAGTCTTTAAGCTAGAAGAATCAAAGGATAACTGTTCTTGAAAAAGTGCCTGCTTTTTTATAGCGCAATTTAATGCGCAATTCAGGCCGAATAATTTAAGGTATTAATTTAATAAAAGCTCGAACAGAATGAATTTAATCCACTTAGGCTACTCTAAGTGATATCGCATTTTAATTTTTTATGGAGTTAGTATGTCAGACTCATCAGATGTTCAAAAACGCTCACCAAACAGTAATCTACTTCTTGCCATTATTACGCTAATTGTTGTTGCCTGTGTTGTTGCTTTCGTATTACTCAAACCAAGTGACGAGCCAGTGTCGAGAACAGAGGTAACAAAGCCGATAAAAGAGCAGCCAATAATGGAACTTAAGCCATTAAATGAACCAGATATAATTGAGCTAGAAGAGCCAACAGTCATTGAGCAACCCGCAGAGCTCGAAGTGCCAGCGCAGCGAATAGTTAAACCAGAACCAGAAGTAGCTACGCTACCTGCCTTAAATGATAGTGATACTGTGGTTGTTGCTAAAATTGACGAGTACTTGAGTGACTCTGTTATGAGCCTATTGGTCACTGATGATGTTATTCGCCGAGGTGTTGTTTTTATTGATAACTTAGCCCAAGGTAAAGTTGCTAAAAAACATAACCCTGTTATCAAACCCCAAGAAAGCTTTAGTGTCAGCGAAGGGGACATTTTAACCATTGATCCGAATAGTTATGAGCGTTATACACCTTATGTAAAAGTATTTACGAGTATGAGTGCAGCGCAAGTGGTCCGATTGTATGAAGAGTACAAGCCACTTATTAATGATGCATACACAGAAATTGGTTACGGCGATGATGAGTTTAAACAAACATTGAACGACGCAATTGATTTACTGCTTGATACACCAGAACCAGAAGGCGCCTTACCACTTCTTCGTGACTCAGTGACTTATCAGTATGCGTTTTCTGAATGGGAGCAACTACCCGCAGCTCAAAAGCAGTTATTACGTATGGGTCCAGAAAACATGAAAAAAGTGAAAGGCGCATTACGTAATATAAAAGCGCAATTAGAGAGCAATTAACAGCCACAAATTAAATTTTAATACGGCGATTGTATATGAAGTATGCAATCGCACTTTCTTTTTTGATTATCCCTTGAATAACACAGTAAAAGTAGAGATAATCCCTCCCGCGCCAACCAAGGCCCTCAATGGTAGTCTTATTGGTCCTCTCGCAACACTAGCAGGCGAACCTGGTCAGGCCCGGAAGGGAGCAGCCACAGTTTGTGACGTGTGTGCCGAGATGTGGCTGGTAAGACTGCCACCCAAATTCCTCATTTGGGTGACAACCTCTCAACTCATTTAAAAAATTATAATTAAATACCAGTGGTTTATTTTCTGTTGTTCCCTCTGTTTCTACCTTATAGACAACACTTAGATATTGCGCAATAATGAAATAAAGCGTTAACGTTAACGCTACACATGTTAAATCAGATGCCCAAGGGTTGTTGTAATGTCTCAAAGAAGTAAGTGGGCACTAGCTATTTTATTAGGGTTAATAGGCGGGTTGGTTAACCTTTTACCCCTGTATTTTTTCGATAGTTCTGAATTTTTATTTGGACAAATTTTTGTTTTATGCAGCTTAGTATTCACTGGGTTGCGCTACTCCTGTCTTACGCTTGCGATTGTCTCGAGTTTTTTACTTTATAGGTGGGGCCACTGTTGGCCCAGTGTAGTGTATTTGCTTGAGCTTTTATGGCTTTATACTTTCTGTTTGAGGCGTTCAAAACCCATTTTACCTTTAGGTGCCGTATTTTGGTTTTTAGTGGGGCTACCTATTATTTGGGTGATAGGCCAGTTTGTAATGGATTTAGCGTCGCTAACGCTTATTGTTGCAGTGTTTAAATACCTGGTTAACGCATTAATCAGCTTAGCATTGGTTGATTTGATTAGTATATTTGTTCCTTATGCTAGTCGTGCTTATCAAGGACGTCCACTGGCTCGTATTCTTAGTTATGTGGTCAGTGTTATTATTGTTTTGGTTGTGCTTATTACAAGTGTTTTTTTGGTTAACGACCATCATTCGCGTATAGAGTATGAGGTAAATGCGCAGCTTGAGGAAAAAGCAAAATCTATTAGCACACAGTTGAATGACTATTTGCAGTTTCATAAAAACGCGGTGGTAATGAGTAGTGATGCCATTGGGGGTGGGATTGATATAAAACAGCAGCTCACACAGTTAATGGATTTATACCCAGGTTTTACTACGAGTTTATATGCAATGCCAAATGGGTATGTCGCTAAAAGTATTCCTGAAACATTACTTGCAGGGCTTAGTGAGGAGAAGCGATTTGTAAACGACCGACCGTATTTTTCACAAGCTCAACAGTATCCCAAAGGTTACAGTAGTGGGGTGTTTCAGGGGCGTGGTCTTGGGAATGAGCCTATAGTTGCTCTTTCTGCACCAATATACAAAAATAACGAGTTTTATGGTGTTGTAGAGGGCTCTTTAAAGCTAGAGCGCTTAGAGCAGTATATTCCAAATTTGTTTAATCAAACTGGTGAGCTAATTATACTCGATGCTGAGCAAAGAATTGTTTTTAGCTCTTTGGCACAATTTCAAATACTGGCTGATTTTAAGACGTTAGATTTTACAATAAGCAACCTGGGCGATAATCAACTTTTTCGTTCTGTTAATAATGAAGTATTTCATACCAATCAGTATGTTGATACTAGTAGTCAATGGCAAGTTATTACGTTTTACAATCGTAAACACTTAACTAAGGTGGTAGCAACAGCTTGGCTACCAACAATATTGTTTAGTGCAGTGTTGATTTTTTTAGTGGTGTTGTTTATTCATCATTTATCTAATTTATTAGTTCAGCCAATTATTGGTTTGACTAATTTAATGTATGGTTTTAATAAATCAGACAAACAACACTTTAATACAGAGTCTAGCTGGTACGAAGTGCTGCAGCTGCAACAACAGTTTAAAATGTTGGGGAATGCCTTAAGGGACTCAATAGAAAGTTTACAGGCGTCTAATATTAAAAATCAGGATTTAAATAAACAGCTAAGCCAATTTAACCAGCAGTTGGAAGTTAAAGTGGCTGAGCAAACAGATGAGCTAACAAAAGCAGTTAAATCAGCTAATGAAGCTAATAAAGCTAAGTCACAGTTTTTGGCCAACATGAGTCATGAACTGCGTACTCCTATGAATGGCATTTTAGGTATGGGAGAGGTATTACTGCGAGATACAACCCTTACAGATGATCAACGCGAGCTGCTTGAAACACAGCAAAAAAGCTCCAAAAATCTACTACAAATATTAAATGATATTTTAGACTTTTCTAAAATTGAAGCAAACGCCATGCAAATTAGCCCGCGAGCAACTTTGCTTACTCCGTTTATTGAAAATATTCACTCGTTATTTTCACCCATTATTCATTCCAACGATGTTGAGTTTATTATTCAACAGAGTCCCGACTTACCCGATTGCGTAAATGTAGACGACTTACGTTTAAATCAAGTAATTATTAACTTATTGTCTAATGCGCAAAAGTTTACTCAGGCTGGGTTTGTGCGTTTATCGTTTGATTACAGTGATCAGCAGCTCACGGTAAGTGTGTCTGATAGCGGTATTGGGATCGAAAAAGAGCAGCAGCTATTACTTTTCAGTGAATTTACTCAAGCAGATGCTAGCGTAGCACGTAAATATGGCGGTACAGGCCTTGGGTTGGCTATTTGCCAAGGTTTGATTAAAAAAATGAGTGGTGAAATAATCTTAAATAGCGTGCCAGGTTTGGGTAGCACTATTAAGTTTTCAATAAATGCCCCTAAAGCGCAAAGTGTCGATTTAGCAAAGCCGGTCCAAGCACAGTCGCTACCAGACTTGCTAAATAAGGATATTTTGCTGGTGGAAGATAACCCTATAAACCGCCAAGTAATTGCAAAAATGTTAGAGCCAACAGCTGTTACTATTACAATGGCAAACGACGGTTTAGAAGCGCTTAAAGCATTAAAAAGTAATGTGTTTGATTTAATTTTAATGGACTGTCAAATGCCTAATATGGACGGTTATGAATGTACTATACGCATTCGCGAAAATGAAATAGGTGCAGATAAACGGGTTCCAATTATCGCCATTACAGCCAATGCATACGAAGAAGATAAGCAGCGTTGTTTAGATGTAGGTATGGATGACTTTATTTCAAAGCCGGTTAACTCTCAGGGGTTATTTAGCGTTATTGCTAATAATCTTATAAAGATAAATTAAGTATAATTGACAAAGGCCATACAATATATGGCCTTTATTAATGGCGCTTTAATTTCATATAAAATCGAGGGTGAGCAATAACCGTTGCTCGTTTGCAGCTACCGGTGGCGAGCGGTGCACTAGCCCTGCGCCTTCGTTTTCATCCCAGTACTCGCCTTTAAGCAGGGCAACATCACCTTGCTTGAGTTGATTAATATTATTTAGGCTTTTAAATAAGCCAGACTCTTCATCGGGTTTACCTAAATTACCTGTACCTAGCTTTGAGCGCTCTACATCGCTGTGATTTAACCACTGCGTAGCAACACCTTGGTAAGTAGTGACTAGCCGGCACGGAATTTTGTCTACATGAAAACGCGGGCACATGGGTTTATCTAATATTTTTAGCCTTAAACCGGCGCGTTTTAAATCAAACAGGCAGCAAAACATTTCAACCAACAGTGCGATATCTTCACACAGCGCTTTAACTTCATCGCGGTTAGTATCTTCTGGCTTAAGCGCTTTTATTAATTGACCAAATGCATCATCGGGCGATACCGCAAGTTCAAGTGGCTTTAAAGCATTTGCACTAATGAGTGTATTAACTGCATTTGTTAATGCTTGCTCAAGGTCTCTTTGCCAAATAACAATGTTAGTGTCTTGGTTATAAATTTGTGGCAATACATTGGCGTCACACTCTTTAGCTGCTTTTCGGTACAGTGGTTCATCCGGTTTTATTTGCGCAGTTAGTGGGGCTAGGGCATTCATTACTCTTCCTCCCAAATAGGAAACGGGTCGTTATAGGTTCTCCAAAAATCTTTACCTTTAAGTACGGCATCTTCTGGGAGTAGGCAGTCATCAAGCGCTTTAATCATGGCTTGTTGATTCAAAGATTGACCAATAAACACTAGCTCTTGGCGCATGTCACCAAAGGGTTCTACCCATTTACTGTTTATATCAGCAAGTATTTCGGGCTCTGTGGGCCAGTCTTTTTTAGGGATGGCTTTAAAAAACATACCAGCAAATCCGTAATGAGCTATACCGCCTGCTTGGCTCCATTGCCCGCAAAATAAAGGGCGTGTTGCTAACCAAAAATAACCTTTAGAACGAATTAGCTTGCCAAACTGCTCGGTGTTGTGCAAAAAGTGATAAAACTTTTCAGGGTCAAATGGGCGGCGCGCAGTGTAATTAAAGCTGCTAATACCATACTCTTCGGTCTCGGGAATATGTTCACCATGCATTTCTTTAAGCCAACCCGGCGCTTGTTGGGCACGTTCAAAATTAAATAAACCCGTGTTTAGCACTTCGTTAATATTAATATGGCCGTTTGAAATAGGGATAATGTTAGCGTGAGTGTTAAGCGTATTTAAAATGGCAGTGAGTTTATTTAATTCATCGTTTGTAATTAAATCCGTTTTACTGATTAAGATTACATCGGCAAATTCAACTTGGTCAACAAGTAGGTCGGCTACGCTTCGTTCGTCGTCTTCTCCTAACGATTCGCCGGTATCTTGTAAATCATTTGCTTGTTCGTAGTCGTTTAAAAAGTTAACGGCATCAACCACCGTTACCATAGTATCAAGGGGGGCAATATCACCCAGTGATACGCCATTTTCATCGGCAAATGTGAAGGTTTCGGCTACCGGTAATGGCTCAGAAATACCGGTTGATTCAATAACGAGGTAATCAAAATGCCCCTCTTTGGCAAGTTTGCCCACTTCAACAAGTAAGTCTTCTCGTAGGGTACAGCAAATACAACCGTTGCTCATTTCGACGAGCTTTTCGTTACTGTGATTGAGCGATACATCGTTTTTAATAGTGGCTGCATCGATATTTATATCGCTTATATCGTTAACTATAACAGCCACTTTTTTACCTTGCCTGTTATTAAGAATATGGCTAAGTACAGTGGTTTTACCGGCCCCCAAAAAACCTGATAACACTGTGACGGGCAGTTTATTTATCATTTAATAATCTTACTAAATTGCAATTTAAGGTATGTTATATTATATCAATTCTGTATTCCAGTAATGCTAATTATTTTATTTAATGCTGAGCTGCAAATTTAATGTGTTACTCAAATACTTTTCATTCGAAAAATAAGGATGAATATGAAATTATTTACATTGCACACAGTAATGATAGTCGTTATCATTCGTGTTGTTTTTAAGCCTCTTCTCTGGATCAACATGTTTAACCAAAAATATTTGGCGCTCAGTATTGCTGCGTCTTTTTCTGCTTTTTCTAATGTGGCATTTGCCGAGCAAAATAACGAGATTGAAAAAATAGCAGTAACAGGCCGCGCTCAGCAGTTTTACCTAGAAACCGAAAGTAAAATTGGTACTAAAACGGATTTAGATCTTATTAAATTACCGCAATCTGCGCAGGTATTAACCGAGCAACTTATTATTGACCAAGCCGCGCGCGACATTACCGATTTATACCGCTCAATAGCAGGCGTAAGTGAGTACAGTTATTCAGGCGTTACTTTTCGTGGTTTTAGAGACGATGCCAATGTATTTTACGATGGCGTACGCGGCGATCCGTACTCGGGCTTTGGTGTACCACAATTGTTTAATGTAGCGCGGGTAGAAGTATTAAAAGGCCCAGCCTCTGCGTTATATGGTGGCGGTGAGCCTGGCGGTATGATCAACTACGTGACTAAAAAGCCTTCGTACATGCAAAGCAAAGAGCTAAAGCTAACGCTTGGCAATTACAACACGCATGGTGCATCACTTGATATGACCGGCGGTTTAACCGACACCATGGCGTACCGTGTAGGTGGTTATTACGAGGAGCAAGATAGCTTTCGTAATAATGCAGATTCAAAAAACACCGAGTTTACCGGTGGTTTATTATTTGATTTAACAGATTCAACCACACTAACCACAAGTGTTGACTATATCAAACAAGACTTAGGCGGTAACCGTTTACGTGGTGTACCGGTAGATGACAACGGTAACTTTTTAGTTAACCCTAGCTACAACGCAAACGAAGCGGTTGATTATCAAGACATGGAAGCGTTAGTGCTGCAAGCCGAGCTAAAGCATTACTTTAATGATGATTTTTCTCTAAGTAGCACACTACGTTACATGGATAACGAACGCGACCAAGCGTACCATGAGTCGCAAAGCTGGGTAGATGTAAACGGCGATGGTGAAGCAAACATTGATGACAAAATCATTAAACGCGAATACCGTAAGCAATACCGCGCTAACGAAGAAACAAGCTTAACGACTGACTTTGTTTATAGCTTTGAGCAAGACCAATTAACGCACCAAGTATTATTTGGCGGTGACTACCACATAGTCGATACCGAGTACGATTACTTACGTGCCCGCTATGAAGCAGACGGCGTGGCTAATTTAAACATATTTGACTTAAATTACGGCGAAACCGACCCAAGTACTTATAACCTTACCGACATGAGCCGCGATGGTGTTGAAACTGACCGTTTTGGCCTATACGTACAAGATGTTGTAAGCATAAACGAACAGTGGACTGTTATTGCAGGCCTGCGTTACGATTATTTTAAAGAGCTAAACAAAGAAACCGGTTACAGTTATTCAGATAACGATGTAACGCCGCGCGTGGCTGTTACCTACCAACCCGTTGAAAACACATCGGTATACATAAATTACTCAGAAAGCTTTAACCCAGCATCGTCGGGCGATCAAGAAGACGTAGAGGGCGAGGGTAATTTAACCCCAGAAACCGGTAAACAAACCGAAATTGGTATGAAAAACAAATGGCTTAATAGCAAAATTATGAGCACCTTTGCTATTTACCAAATTAATAAAGAAAACGTAGTAATGAGCAACCCTGACGACACTGGCGCGGGTGATGGCATTGCAGCACTTTTAAATATTGGTGAGGTAGAAAGCCGTGGGTTTGAAACAACGCTGGTGGGCGATTTAACCGAGCATTGGACGGTAACGGCTAACTACGCCTACAACGATACATTGGTTGTTGAGGGGGTAACGGGCGATACTATTTCAAGCACCTACGGTGATGGCTCTCGCTTTGCTAATGCGCCGCGTCACCAAGCTGGTTTATGGTCGCGTTTTGCGCTTGATAACATCGATTCGTCTATTGCATTTGGCGCAAATTACGTAAGCGAGCAAATAAGCCAAGACGGCCAAAAAGTTAAATCCTTTACTGTATTTGATATGAGCTGGACTACTCGCTTTGACGATGTTTTATTAAGTGTAAATATTAATAATCTATTCGATAAAGAATACGCAGTAAGTGGCTTTAGTGAGCGTAACGGCCATTTCCCGGGCAGCCCACGTGAAATAGTAGGCCAAGTGACCTATAAATTTTAAAGTAAATTAAGCGCGAGCTTATCTCGCGCTTATTTTTTATCGCTATTAAAATTAGCCGCTTCTTGCGATGTATTAATGGCTGTAATAGGGAAGGGGATCACAATACCTTCTTGGTTATAGCGTTTATGGAGCGCTTTGATAAAAGCAGATTTAACCCAAAATCGATTAAAGTACTCTTTTGCGCGCAGCATTACGGTAAAATTAATACTTGAGTTATCAAAGGTGTGATACACCACAAAGGTATTGTAATCATCAACGCCCCACTCATGGTCAATCAATACTTGGCGAGCAACTTCAAGCGTTACCTGCTCTACAAACTCTAAGTCTGAGCTGTAATGCACGCTTACATCAACAGGTACACTCAGCTCTTTTTCGGGATAAAAGTAATTAATAATACGCGATTTAGAAAGCTGACTATTAGGAATAATAATCATATTATTTGGCAGCATTTTAACCCACGTAGAGCGCCAACCAATTTTTTCTACAAAGCCCTGCTCCTTTGATTCAAGCTCAATAAAATCCCCCACACGTATGGGTTTATCTATAACAAGCTGTACGCCCGAAAAAAAATTTTCAAGGGTGGGTTGCAGGGCAAGTGCAACGGCAAGCGAAGTAATACCAAGAGATGCAATGATAGGCGTAATAGAAATACCCAAGGTGCCCAATAAAACCAACAACCCCACCGAAAAAAGAGTAACGCGAATAACCCCCTTTATAATACTTTGAGAATTAAAAATAACCGCAGATTGTTTAGCGTAGTGATTAACGGCGCCAATAACAAAGTGATTTAAAAAAAATATAAGGGCAAGTAAAGCTAATACAATATTAATGCTGTTGAATGGAATTCGCTTTGCTAACTCGGGGTCAATAACGAATGTATCGTGCTCTAAAATGGTGATTAGCACAATAATTGTGCAAAGTGTTAGTGGCTTAGATATTGAGTCTAGAAGTAGTGTGTCGAATGTAAATGTTGTTTTTGATGTCCATTTTTTTAGCCAGTACATTATAAAAAAACGAATAAAAAACAACAGTATAGTTACAAATAAAAGGTAAGCTATCGTACTCAACCAAGGGGTGTTATTAATAACGTCAAGCGTATTTTTGAGCATAACTTAAACCTATTAAATATAATTATATTTAATACAGCAAGTTATGTACCTATGTTTGAAGTAAAGAGAAGTGTATTGCCGAGATGAGCTCGGCAATCGTTACTCATATTTTTTAGCTACCCACATTCCACCCAATACAGAGGCAAAAAACAGCCAAAACTCCATTTTGAATGACACCAGTTGAACTAAGCCGGGGCCAGGGCAAATTCCGCTCAATCCCCACCCCAAACCAAACAAAACAGAGCCCGTAATTAATCTCCGATCTACATTTTTTAGATTACTCAGGCTAAATGCTTCACCAAATAAAGGGGTATCTTTTTTAGAAACCCAAAACCACGCCAACATCATTATTCCCATGGCTACCGCCATTACAATAATTAAACTGCCATCCCAGCTTTCGCCAAAGGTCAAAAAATTAAGTACTTTATCGGGGTTGGTCATCCCGCTAATAATAAGGCCTAAGCCAAAAATAAAGCCTAAAAATACCGATGTAATTGCTTTCATGTTTTATCCAACTAAGTTAGCAGTTATTACAGCAACAAGCATAAACACACATGTTGAAACCCAAGAACGTGTAGAGAAACGCGACATACCACACACGCCATGGCCGCTTGTGCAGCCATTGGCAAATGACGTGCCAACACCCACTAAGAGCCCCGCTATAATAATTAACCACGGCGGTAGGCTTAACTCGCCCTCTAATAACTCAGGCGCAATAAGTGAAGTGGCAACGCCCGCAATTAATAAGCCTGTAATAAAGCACACTTTCCACACATTATCGGGTTTTAGTGGAGTAAACAAAGATTTAACTAACCCTGAAATACCGGCCACTTTACCAAATAAAACAAGTAATAATGCACATGAAATACCAATTAAAGCACCGCCTAAAGCGGCGGATAAAGGCGTAAATTCAGTTACCATTTTATATTCCCCAAACAATTGATACACCAACACCTGATTGGTCCATTTCGATTGCTAGTTGCTAGTTGCTAGTTTGGCGCTAAAAAGTTAGCACCTGATACCTTTTTAGCTGGCGAGTAAAAAGCCATAGCATTTAATTGTACATTGTCGCTAACTTTATGGCTAAAACCAGTTGTAAAATGCCACTCTTGTACACCCGGTGCTAAAATATTAAATAACACCTCAGACGACGGAATAGGCTGTTGAGTGTAAGAAACACCAAAGCGAATTTTTTGTTTCGCAGTACGCTGCCACTGATAACCTAATTTGTATATATCCATATCTTCCCAGCCAAACCCTGCACCTGTTGTTGCACCTAACGGTGCAGACATTAAGTTACTTATTGGGTTGGCAATGCTTTTAACTTCACTGTAGTTTATTTTTTGCCAATCGAATACAAGTTGGTTATTTGGTGTAATTTTATAGGCGGCACCAATTTGAATTGAGGTAGGTAAGTCAAAGCCACCGTCTTCTGCGAATAAACCTTTATAGCTATCAAACTCTTCCATAGACACCGACGAGCGGTAACTGGCACCCCAGCTAAACGATGTGCCTACGGTTTGAGTTATGCCCACTTGCACACCTAAGCCTGTGCTGGTGTCGGTGCCATTATTAGTTAAATTTTCAGGCGATTGCGAAAAAGGGGCAAAGTTTCCCAGGCCTGTCGCTTTAAATTGTTGCACAACATAAATAGGTGAAACCCCCACTTTTGTTTGCTCGTTTAATTTATAGTTAATAGTTGGACTAATAAATAACTGTTTTAAATCAACGCCTGTTGTGCCAGCGTAAAATGTACCTTCAGGCTCAGAATTGGCGCTGTAGTCGGTGTTCATACCGCCATTGCCGTAAACCAATAGGCCAATATTTATTTTGTGATTTAACTGGTGGCCAATAGCAAATTCTGGGATGGCAAATAACGTGTTATCACTTTTTTGGGTTTTTGCTTCAAGATAAAGCGCATTAGGATAAAACGTATCTACAGATGATGCTGTGTATTTTCTATCAGGTGAAAATAGCTCTAATCCCAGTGACATTTCTGTCCCATTTACAGTAAAACTGGCCGGGTTATTAGCACCAGACATTAACTCTTCAGATAGCGCAACCCCTGCACCTGCCATGCCTTTGTGGGTCATGCCATAGCCATGAGTAAAATACCCATTGGTAGCAAATGCGCTAAATGTTCCTAATGTGCATGTTAATGCAAGGCCTGATACTAACTTATTTTTCATTTTGATAGACATACGTAGTGAGAAAACGCGGACAATAGCTAATTTTCTATATTCAAAAAAAGGAATATAAATCGATTACTTATAGTAAAAAAAATATTTAGCGTGTGTGTTTAACCCAAAGTTTAGCGAGGTAATGGCTTAAGCCTTTTATACAACCATTAAATCAATCATTTAGCTAAAAAATAC
The DNA here is from genome assembly GCF_005886645.1 of Pseudoalteromonas sp. S408. Taxonomy (NCBI): domain Bacteria; kingdom Pseudomonadati; phylum Pseudomonadota; class Gammaproteobacteria; order Alteromonadales; family Pseudoalteromonadaceae; genus Pseudoalteromonas; species Pseudoalteromonas sp. S408. The sequence goes on from NZ_PNDY01000017.1 coordinate 92,834, forward strand.
AAAGCGGTGAGAGGATTCACCGCGCTAGATTAATTACATAGACTCAAGTGTTTTACCACGGGTTTCTGTAATGTATTTAGCCACAAAAAATATACTAATAAGTGCCGATAAAGCGTAAAAGCCGTACGCACCTGCAAGGCCAATATTAGCCAACATAATAGGGAAGGTCATGGTAATGGCAAAGTTAGCAATCCACTGTGCGCTTGCAGCAACCGCGAGGGCTGCGCCACGAATTCGGTTATTAAACATTTCGCCTAATAACACCCACACAACAGGGCCCCAACTTAAGCCAAAAAATACCACAAATAAGTTAGCCATTATAAGCGCAAACGTCCCCATGTTATCGCTAAGTGCAAGCTTGCCTGCTTCATCAAGGCCTGCGCTGCCAAATATATAAGTAAGCGCACTTAAGCTAATAAACATGCCCACACTGCCTACAAGTAATAGTGGTTTACGGCCAATTTTGTCAACTAGGGCAATAGCAATAAAGGTCGATACAACATTCGTGGTGCCCGCTAATACATTTATAAATAGCGATTGCGACTCGTCAAACCCAGCGGCTTGCCAAAGCTCGGAGCCGTAATAAAACACCACGTTAATACCTACAAATTGCTGAAATACGCTAAGCGCAACACCCGCCCATACAATAGGGTGTACCTTTTTACTGCCATCAATAAATAGATCGCGAATACTCGGCTTTTTATCACTGTGCAAGGAGCGTTTAACATCGCTTATTTGCGCATCAACGTTGTCGTTCGAAATTTTACTAAATACCGTTTTTGCATCGGTTACTTTACCTTGCGCCACTAAATAACGAGGCGACTCAGGAATAAACAACACCCCCACTAAAAACAGTATTGCAGGCACCAGCTCAGCCCAAAACATCCAGCGCCAAGCGGCTATATCAAGCATTAAAATATTTTGCGCGCTGCCTGCTGCATCAGCAATTAAATAGTTACTTAAAAACGCAGCAAACAAACCCAATACAATAGCGAGTTGTTGAAGTGTAGCTAAACGACCACGAAGGGCTGGTGGCGCAACCTCTGCAATATAAGCTGGCGCCAATACCGATGCAGCTCCAATACCTAACCCACCAAATAAGCGGTAAAAAATAAATTCGGCCGAGCTTTCGCTAATGCCCGAACCAAATGCGCTAATAGCAAAAATAATCGCGGTGATGATCATAATTGCACGGCGGCCAAACTTATCAGCCAGCGGCCCCGCTGCAAGTGCACCTAATGCGCAGCCTAATAATACCGAGGCTACATTAAACCCTGTAGCCACACTGCTTGAATTAAAAGCATTACCGAGTGCCGACACCGTGCCGTTAATAACGCCTGAGTCAAAACCAAATAAAAAGCCACCAATAGCAGCAACGGCCGAGATAAATATTACGTAAAAAAGAGAGCATGTGCCCAATGTGTGCGCCGAGCTATTAGTGCTCGGCGAAAGAGGTGATGTCATAATTGTGTGTCCTAGTTATTATTATGGTGTTCTTTGCTATATTGAAACGTGTGGTGTTGCGTATTTTAAACGAATTTTATTTGGGCTAACTCTTTCATAATCAATATTAAAGTTATTGTTTAATACTTCCAACAGTCCTTTAATATCGCCTGTTTTAAACATGCCGGCTACTTGCACTGTTTTGAGGCGGTCATCTTCCGAAAGCTCAAAATCTATATTTGTATAGCGGCTGATTTCAGCCATGGCTTCAGCAAGTGATTCACCTCTAAATATTAAGCTACCTTTGCGCCACGATAATCTAGCGGCTACATCCATAGGATCAACTTTTTCGACCGCTTTAGCAATTTTACCTTTAAAGCTTAAATCAAGTTTTTCTCCCTTTGACACCGAAGTTGAGCTAGTTGATAAGTACTGACCTTGCTTATTTGTTCCTTGGGAAAGATTGGGTAACGATTTGGCTTTTTGTTCTGCAACAAGGACTTTGCCATCTGTCACAATGAGTTCTATTTGTTTTTTACCCACCTCTACATTGAATGCGGTACCAACAGCTTGAATAACTTTATCACCCGCGATAACGCTTAAAGGGCGCATTTTATCGTGAGCTACATCTATATGAATTTCGCCACGCAGTAGATTTATTACGCGAGAGTGCTCGGTATACCTAACTTGAACAAAGCTATTAGTGTTTAAGGTAATTTTACTTTTGTCAGAAAGCAGTATGTCCTTACTTTCACCTACGTTGGTTTGAAAATTAAGTTGTTTCGCAACCACTGCTGACTGATTAACTGGGTAAAAAAATGAAAAGTTAAACGCTTCTTGAAAAAAGCTAAGTGCAACAGCTAATAAAATAGAGGCAGCTGTCGCACCTAACCACACTGGGAGACGCTTTTGTTTTACCGGTGTTTGTGGAAACAGATCTGACAAACGGCTGAGATCGCCCATTTTGTCCCACAGCTTTGCTACTTCAAGTAACACCTCTACATTTTTATAAGATTGTGCTAACCATTGTTTTAGCGCTTGTTCTTCGGGCTTAGTCAGCCCACGGTCAAGTTTAGCTAGCCATTCACTTGCCTTATCAAGGCGCACATCGTCGCTTAAATTTCGCTCGTTTATATGATGAATATTAGTCATTTCCACCTCCTGCATTTAGCTGCGAAGAAGTATTTGGTTGCCCATAAACACTTTTTGTAGATTGACGCATAAATTGCGTACAACGTTTCATGCCTGTTGCTATATGTTTTTCCACGGTACTTTCACTAAGGTTTAATTGAGCAGCAATCTCTCGCTGCGAATAACCATACACTTTTTTTAATACAAACACTTTACGGCACTGCACGGGTAAAAGCCGTATGGCCTCACAAAAATTAGAAAATTCACTATCGGTTAGTGCTTTTTCGTACATTTCGTCTTGCTGGTGCTCTGCTAAGAGTTGCTCTAACGCTTCCATGTTGTCGATGCCATCGACTAGGCGTATATTGGCTTGCTTTTGGTAATCGAGCGCTAAGTTTCGCGCCGTTTTGTAAATAAAAGATTTTGGTGAGCTTATGTTTTCAGTGTTTTTAATCTGACAAATTCGCACATAAGTTTCTTGCACTATATCTTCAATTTCATGTGGTGGCACTATGCGTGCAACTACACTTGATAGACTTTTGCGCGAGGCCAAATAGACCTTATAAAAAAGTGTGTCTTTCGTCATTTAGTGTGTGTCTCGTGTGTGTTTACGGCAATTATTGTTATTTTATTTGCCAATACAAACTAAGACGAATGGTAAGAAAAAATCCGCCATTAAATTAAAAAATAAATCAGTATTTTATTTTTTAATTTAATGTTCACTGACCGAACGAGGCATAAAGCTTGTAATGTAAAGGCGAATTGTACTACAGTTTTTGCCATTACTAGTACCCTACTAGGTAATGACTATTCGCTTTGAAAATTTAAATTTTTAATTAATAAGTAAAAAATTGTAATGTGGGCTGTATTTTTAATTGTTTAAAAATATTGTTAAAAGCGCAAACAATAAAAATAATAAAGGCATAAAAAATTTAGCATGGCTGGTCAAAAAAATAATTTATTAAATAAAAATAAAAAATATTTATGGAGGAAAATAAAAAGTCACTCGTCTTTGTTCTGTGTATGGCCAAAAACTATACGCAAGGAATATTTAAATTTGCCGCTTTGTTTACCTATTTATGTACTGGTTTTTAGCTTACTCACCACCGAGGTAAAAGCGAGTACTGTAAACGATAAAGCAGTGTTTAATATTCCCAGACAAAGGGCCGATTTATCGCTAATAAATTTTGCCGAGCAAGCCGATATTACTTTGCTTTTTCCGCTGGATAAAATTCAGCAGTTACAAACAAATACTATTGCTGGCGAGTATTCAATAATAAACGCGTTACTTATTTTACTCGATGGCACAGGGTTGCAACCGCATGTTAGCGAAGATGGGCAAATATCTATTTTAATAGACCCAAGTTTCGAGAGAACTGACAACATGGCTAACTATAAAAAAAATGGCGTGTCGAGTGCTGTACTAGCCGTACTAAGCACAATGACAACGCTTCCTGCAGTAGCAGAGACAGCAGCACAAGAACCAGAAATAATTGAAGTACGTGGAATTAGAGGCTCGCTTGGTCGAGCTATGGATGCAAAAAGAGAAGCGGGTGGCGTGGTCGACTCCATCTCAGCTGAAGATATTGGTAAATTTCCTGACACAAATTTAGCTGAGTCTTTACAGCGTATTACCGGGGTTTCAATAGACCGTTCAGGCGGCGAAGGGCAGCTCATTACGGTACGTGGTTTTGGCCCGCAGTTTAATACAGTCCTGGTAAACGGACGCCAAATGGCATCTGAAAACCAAAGCCGTGCGTTTAGCTTTGACACTATCGCATCAGAGCTGGTTAAAAGCTTGGATGTATTTAAAACCTCAACAGCCACAAAGCAGTCAGGCGGTATTGGTTCAACAGTTAATGTAAATACAGCGCGACCATTTGCAATTAGCGGTTTTAAAGTTGCGGGCAGTGTTAAAGGTATTTACGATGAAAATAGTGAAGAAACCACGCCTGAAATTTCAGGCTTAATTAGCAATACGTTTAATGATGACACACTAGGTGTGTTGCTTGCTGTTTCTCGTCAGGAGCGCGAAACACGCTTAAACCAGGCACAGGTAGACGGTTGGTTAGAAAACGTGGGTGTCCCAAATCCGCAAACTCAAAGCGGGCAAGCATATACCGGTAATATTTTTTCGCCGCGTAACTACGATCATAAAGTCACTACAGAAACACGTACACGTACTAATGCAAACTTAGTTATACAATATGCACCTTCAGATGATTTAGTTATAACAGCCGATGGGCTTTATTCTGATTTTGATGTTGAAGCTGACACCACGTCTTACGGGCATTGGTTTACAGCGCCAAACTTAGAAGGCTTTGGCGGGGCTGCAGGGCCAACTGTGGACCAAAATGGCACAGTGGTAGATTTATATCAAGAGGTAGGCCTTGCTACCGATATGCACGCTAAAAAGTTTGATCGCTTAACAAGCTCTAGCGCACTAGGCTTAAACTTTGATTGGCATGTAAACGATAACTTAAATATGAAATTTGATTTGAGCCATTCAAAAGCCGAGCGTGAGGCTAATAACGGCGGTGGCGATCAGTTATCGTTGATTGGCTATGCTAACCGAGTTCGATTTGAAGTAGATGGTGGCATACTACCTTACGCAAGTGAGTTTGCCTCTGCTAATCCTAATATTTATAGCGGTCAGCAAGAACTTGATGGGGTTGCTTATAACCCAGCAGTTACGCCTGATGGTGTATCTAATCATTTAGATACCGCCAATAGTCGAGCACACGTAATGCTTCGTCGTGGTTGGGCTGTAGAAGATACCGTGGATCAGTTTCGTTGGGATAGCATTTGGCATAACGATGGTAGCTCAGGCTTAGTCTCGGTCAAGTTTGGTGCTATGTATTCAACTGAAACTAAAAACCTTGATCGTTGGGATAACGAAGGTGTTGGTATTCACTGTACTTTTTGTGGTTACCCGGATAACCCAAGCATGGATGGCTTAGCACAATTTGTATTTGATGCAGGGGATGACTTTTTAGGCGATGTAAGCGGCAGCGGTCGTATGCCAACGTCATGGCTTGCACACGATGGCGAAGCAAACTTTGCGTACCTTGAGCAAATAGCTGCGGCGAATGGTCAACCTATTAGTTTTGATGCAGTTAAACGTAATAAGTCGTTTGAGATAACTGAAGATACTTTCTCGTTTTATACTGAGTTTGATTTTGAAGCTGAGCTTGCAGGCATGCCTTTATACGCAACAGCGGGCTTTAGATACGAAAGCACTGATGTAAAAGTAAAGGGGACCGATGAGCCAGTTAGTGCTTTAACCATTCTAGATAAAACAGAAATGCTTGCTAACTTTGGCGCGGTAGAAAATATTTCAGCCAGTTCAGATTATGAAGCTATTTTACCTAACTTTAGTGTAAAGCTTGAAATAAGCGATGAGCTAATAGCACGTGCCGCTGTATCGCAAACAATTACACGGCCAACACTCGATAGTATGTCGCCTGTAACAGTCATTGAAACAACTCGCCAAGGCGGCAATTTAACATCAAGCTCTGGTAACCCTGCACTTGAGCCATTTACCTCTGATAATTTAGATTTATCATTAGAGTGGTATTACGCGGATGCTAGTTATTTATCTGCGGGTTACTTTAGAAAAAACGTTGCTAACTTCATTATTAATACGACCGAAGACTTAACTTTTGAGTTGTCTGGTGGCGGATTGTTAACTGACCCCTCAACAGGTAATGATGTAGACAACCCTGACGCTGCCGACTCGACGGCTGTATTTACTAATACATTACCCAACAATAGTGAATCGGCGATTGTTGATGGCTGGGAAGTCGCCTTACAACATAGTTTTGATAGTGGCTTTGGTTTTATGGTTAATGCAACATTTGTAGACAGCGATGCAGAGTTAGACTCTGCAGATATAACTCAAGTTTTTGCATTAACAGGCTTAAGCGACTCTTATAATGTGGTTGGCTTTTATGAGAATGGCCCATTTCAAGCGCGTTTAGCCTATAACTGGCGCGATAGCTTTGTACAGTCGCTAACACAGCTAAATGGTGATGGTGTAACCATTGTAGAAGATTACGCACAACTTGATGCTAGCGGCAGCTATGACATTACCGAAAATGTATCGGTATTTTTTGAAGGTATTAACTTAACCGAAGAATACGTGCACAAGCGTGGTCGTTTTTCTAATCAATTATTGTTGGTTGAAGATAGCGGACGACGTTTTGCGTTAGGTATTCGCGGTAGTTTTTAACTTTAATTAATAAAGTGGCTTTTACAATTTGTAATAGCCACTTTTTCAATATGCCTTTATAGGTAACAAGTATGAACCAGCAAGATAAAAAAATAAAAACAGTGGTTGTCGTTGGTGGAGGTATAGCGGGCTGGCTAACAGCCGGACGATTAGCGGCGCACCATAAAAGTAATACCCCGGATGGCCTTAATGTTGTGCTCGTTGAGTCTCCAAATGTACCAATTATAGGTGTTGGCGAAGGCACTTGGCCTACCATGCGCAGTACATTAATAGCACTCGGTATTAGCGAAACTGATTTTATACGCGAGTGTGAAGCAAGCTTTAAGCAAGGGGCAAAATTCGCCAAATGGGTGGATGGCTCCGATGATGATTTTTACTATCACCCATTAGTTTTGCCACAGGGCTTTTCAAAAACTGATATGGCTGGCCATTGGTTAAATAACACCGCTGAGTCAGCATCTTTTTCAAATGCAGTGTGTTACCAAGAAGCTATTTGTGAGCAAGGGCTTGCTCCTAAAACAATTCGCACCCCAGAATACGCAGCTATAGCCAATTATGCCTACCATTTAGACTCTGCAAAATTTGCCGTTTTTTTACAAAAGCATTGTACGCAGCAGCTTGGCGTTAAGCATATTATAGCCGATGTGACGCAGGTTAATAGTGCTAAAAATGGCGATATTGCAAGCGTTACCACAAAGCAACAAGGTGAAATTAGCGGTGATTTATTTGTTGATTGCACCGGCTTTTCTTCATTGTTATTAGGTGAGCATTATAAGGTTCCTTTTAAGCCGTGCGATGACGTGCTATTTATTGATACCGCCTTAGCAGTGCAAGTCCCTTATGATAATGAAGATGAGCGTATTGCATCTCACACAATTTCTACAGCGCAAGAAGCGGGTTGGATATGGGATATAGGATTACAGCACCGCCGTGGTGTAGGTTACGTGTATTCGAGTAAATACAGTAGCGAAGCTCAAGCACGAGAAAAGCTTAAAGCGTATGTGGGCGATAAAATAGAGTCGTTAACAGTTAGAAAAATCCCTATTAAAAGTGGCCATCGCTCACACTTTTGGCAAAATAACTGTGTTGCAGTTGGGCTTTCGGCTGGTTTTTTAGAGCCTCTAGAGGCTTCTGCATTGGTATTAGTAGAAATGTCAGCACAGATGATCAGCGAACAGCTCCCCCATACCCGAGATATTATGGATATTACCGCCAAACGCTTTAACGAGACGTTTACCTATAGGTGGGAAAAAATAATCGACTTTTTAAAACTGCATTATATTTTGTCAAACCGTGACGATAACGCATTTTGGCGCGACAACAGAGACCCAAAAACGATTCCTCAAAGCTTACAAGATCTAATGAAGTTGTGGCAATACCGTGCTCCTGCTGATCACGACTTTACAAGTAATAATGAGGTGTTTCCAGCGGCGAGTTATCAATATGTTTTATACGGTATGGGCTTTAAAAGTGATTACAGCACAACTGCCTATATGCTTAAAGACACTGTTTTCGCTAAAAGTCAGTTTGATAAAAATAAGAGCATGATAAACCAAGCAGTCACTAACTTACCCAGTAACCGAGAGCTGCTTAATAAAATCAAGCACCATGGTTTTAGTGCTATTTAGCTTAAAAATTTACGCATAAAAACAATAAAGAGACACGCATGGAAAATTTAGTAGCATTAGAGCAAAGTGCTCATCAGCATATAAAAATAGACACACAAAAAGCACAATCACACGCTAAAAACCTTAATATGATCCCTGTTGTTATGGCGGAGCTTAGCCAAATTGCCGTTCAGCAGCCTATAGTTTTTGCAAAAAACTCAGAAACAGGCGAGTTTACACTCAATGCTTTATTAGGCTTTGAGCAGCATGAAAACTTGTTTTATCAGCAATCACAGTGGCAGGGCGTATATTTACCGCTTCAGTTACAGCGTCAGCCATTTTTTGTTGGTGATACGCATGCGCAGCAAACGCAATACCCTGTGTGTATTAATTTGAATAGCCCTGCAGTAGTTGATAACTCTGCGCAAAGCGAAAATCATTTAGAACCAATTTATACCCAAAGCGCAGAAGAAAGTGGCTATTTTAAACAAATAAAGCAGTGTTTAGGGCATTTACTACAAGGCGAATTAGACAATAAAAAGTTAATCGCTGCGTTGTTAAAGTATGAACTACTACAGCCATTATCGCTTGAAGTAACGTTTGAAAATAACCAAAAAACAAAGTTAAACGGCCTATACACTATTAATCAAGACAAACTCGCACAACTTAATAGTGAGCAAATTACGCTTTTACATCAAAGTGCTTTATTACCTGCCATTTATACAGTAATAACCTCACTTGGCCAGATATACCCATTAATAGAGCGTAAAAATGCGGTGCTTAATTTAGCCGATGATTGATTTTACACTTAACAAAAATATGGTGTTACAGATACACACTGTAGGGGAGGAAAAAACCCCAATTATTGTTATTGATGATTTTGTGAATAATGTAGATGCACTTATTAATTTTGCTGTGTTTTCTCAAAATGCGAGGGAAACATTTTGCACACAAGAAAGTGACTTTTACCCAGGAGTAAGAAAAGCAGCACCGCTTAGTTATATAGAGCAGTTAAAAGCGCTAGCGCCAATTATTAATTCACACTTTAATATGGCAGATAAAAGCGAGTTTGATGTAATACTTTCTGCCTTTTCAATTGCATGTACAGAGCCTGATAAACTCAGGCCAATACAAATGCTTCCCCATTTTGACACACCCAATATGAATCAACTCGCTATGGTGCATTTTTTATGTGATGAAACACATGGGGGTACTTCATTTTATAAACATAAAGCCCTAGGGTATGAATGTATAACAAAAGAGCGACTTATTCCTTATAGGCAAGCTATAAAGCAACAAGCCATGGCGCAAAAGCTTCATAAAAACCCACATTATATAACTGGCAGCACAGCTTTGTTTGAGCAAATTTTCAGTGTAGAGGCAAAGTTAAATCGGGTTGTTATATACCCAAGCAACTTATTACATTCTGGTAATATAAATGCGGCTAACGGTTATGCCTGCGATCCAATTAATGGGCGTTTAACTATTAGTAGTTTTGTAGTCATGTGCTGACTATTAATGTGTTGTTTGCAGCGGCTAGACGCTAATTGATATGATTATAAATTGATTTTTATAAATGATTTTTAGAATTCAAATATCTTAAAGTTATAAAAGGTGATTTATTGCCACCTCTTTTATGAAATAAAACGCTTTAAATTTACCCAAAACATTAACAAAAAGATGACAAAGATAAAATAATATTCTATTGTAAGAATGGTTGTATGTTTTTTGTTCTTTTTAGGGTGGGTGTAAAAATTAAGCTCTACTAAGTTGTATGTTTTCGCAATAAATATACATTTGTAATCTACCTAGTTATTTTAATTAAAAGGGATAATTTATGAAAAACAGTTTAGTTATTACATTAGCAGCAACAGTGCTTTTAGGCTGTTCAGCCACAAGTAATATTTCACTGAAAGAAAAAGACCAAGCATATGCAAAGTACTTGTCTGAAGAAAACTTAGCAGGTGAAGATAAAATCAATAGCTTTAGGTTTAAAGGTTGGAAACCACTTTCTGATAAATTCTTAATTATTTCAGCGGCACATAAAAAAGATTATTTGATTGAAACCCAGGGCACTTGCCATGACCTAAATGAATCTCATGGAATTGAGTTAAACCGATTTTCTAATTTTGTTATACATAAGGAAGGGGATTCAATTTCTACCATTGAACAACCTACAAAAAAATGTTTTATAAAATCGATTTACCCACTTACTGCTGGCCAAACGGAGCATTTAGAAAGTATTGGAAATCCTATCCAAAGTTGAATTTAATAACAATAATAGTTGACCTTTTAAGGTCAACTATTATTTAAGAAACGTTGAATAAACGCATTTTTAGTTCTAGATTTAAAATCAAAAGCGCATGCCAAGTTAATGTTACGCCTCGTAAATACCTAAATCATAAAATCTTCAAAGTACTCTTTTTGCAATTCTATAGTAAGCGCTTTAGGGCGAATGCCTTGTACAAGGCTGTATACCTCTTCTTTTGTGTAACCAGCCGAATTTAAAATAAGCGCAGCGACCAACCCTGTGCGGCCAGTGCCGCCTTTGCAATGTATGGCAATGGTTTGTTTTTGCTGTATGGCTTGTAACATGTCGGTTTTGTGGGTGTTCCAGCTTGATATAAAAGGCTGTTTGGGTGCTTCGTCGTCATTTATAGGTAAATGAAACCAGGTTATATCGTGCTTTTTGCACTCACTATTAATTGTTTGTACGTTGTTTTTTTCAAGCTCCTTTTGCGGCATAAGTGACAGCAGCATGTGAGTGCCAGCCGCCTTTAATGTAGCGATTGAATCCGCTAGGTTTTGCGTTTTTGTACCAGGGCAAGGCGTAAAAATAATATTTGCGCCGTTATTGAGTGATAAAACATCGTACGGGTGCGCGCTCATGGTAAGTCCTTTATTTTTAATAAATTTACTTTTATACGCTCACTATAGCGTGTTTTAGTTACAAGTTTAAGATTGAATAATAAGCACAAATGCTAGATACTGTTTTTATATACAGTTATGGCGATGTTATGAAAAAAGAATTACCAGCAAAATACTATTTAGCGCATTTTAGAGAGCTTATTGAGTTTGTAACAAGTAAATGTATGCATTTACTTGAGCCTAAACATAGTGAATTTATTTGTAAAATTAACCAGCTTGATGAACAAAGCCAATGCATGTTGGCACGTGTGTATTCGCGCAAGCCTTATTTAGTGCAGGCACAATCGCTCAATTATGAAGAAATAACCTCGCCGCATCAGGCTATTTATACCCTAAAAACAGTGGGTATTTTATATGAGCCAAACGCGCAGCATTACACGCTTCTTATAGCGCATTTAACTAAGCCCATGCTGGTGGAGTTGCTTAGTAATTACAGCGAGCAAGTAAGCTTTAAAAAAAGCGCAGCCAAAGGAGAATTAGTCACTATTGCGTGCCAATTTTTTAGTGAGCACACAGATGATCTCGCCCCTTTATATAGTCAGTATGTCATTAATAACCGTGAAGATTATTACGAGTATTTTGAGTTTTTATTTGCAGGGCGCTTAAGTAGTGGCGATGTAAATCATCAAAACCGCTTTGTTATGCGCGATTTAGGGTTAACCGCAACCCGCGAAGGACACAGCGAGAGTTTGTCGCGCTTTAATACACTCGCTGAGGCGCAATCTAATTATGTTTTAAATCGTTACCGTATAGCGTTTAAAAACATAGGCAAAACAGCCGGTAATACAAAAGATGAAACCTTGGATGACAAAACCCCTTACACCGAGCTTGCGCATTTAGTTTTAGCGCAACCGGCGCACGGTGTACAAGCGCACGACCTTAAAAACAAACTGCTGGTTAGGCTGTATAAACAACTTAAAAATACCGATAGCGAACTTGCCTTTAGCTTACTTGAAGGGTGCACCGATTATGCCGAAGCCCAAGAAATTCAAATAAGAGAGCAATATCGCTTAGGTAATAAAGAATGGGTGAAAGCACAGCTAGAGCAAATAATTGAAAACCCGCTCACCGACGATTTACTGTACTTTGCTGATGACTTTTTAATGCGTAAGTTTAATAAACAAACGCGTTCGCGCTTAAGCACTATGCTGGCCGACACCCAATGTGTACTTGAAATTGACGAAATTTACCGAGGCGATGTAGAGCAAGGCGTAAATGAGCATTACACCGCGAAAGGGTTAACGGTTTTTAATACCGAAAACACCTTATGGCAAAGCTTATTTGGTTTAGTATTTTGGCACGAGTTGTTTATAGAGTCGCCGTACCCGCCGTGTAATGAATTTGATATTTACCCGCAAGTTTTACAGCTTGGTAATTTTTATGAAGCACAAAGCACGCAAATTAACGCACGTTTAAAAAGCTGTAGTACTAATCAGGCGCTGCTTAATTTGGTATGTAAACATGCCGCGCAGTATTTTGAGCAGCCCAATGGTTTATTTAGATGGCGCAGCAATTTATTAGAGCCACTAGAGGCACTTATTTTAAACAGCCCGCTTGAAGCGTTAATTGCGCATTTAACGGCCATGAGCAAACAGTATTTACAGCTAAAAGATGGCTACCCCGATTTAATGGTCATTGATAATGGCCAAGTCCATTTTGAAGAGGTAAAAGCTCCGGGCGATAAGCTTAGGCGCAACCAATTAACCACTATTGATAATTTAAAAAATGTAGGCTTTACGGTACATATTGCTGCAGTTAAATGGTTTGTAGACCCACACCGTGTTTACAGCATCGTTGATATAGAAACCACGGGCGGCTTAAAAGGGGGTAACCGCATTACCGAGATTGGCATAGTTAAAGTACAGCACGGTAAAGTAATTGATACCTGGACGACACTAGTTAACCCTGAGCGCCAAATACCCGGCTTTATTACTAAGCTAACCGGCATAAGCAATAACATGGTTTACAACGCACCTGTATTTGCCGAGATAGCACAGCCATTATTAGATAAACTCGCAGGCAGTATTTTTGTTGCCCATAACGTAAACTTTGATTACGGTTTTATAAAAAAAGAGTGCGAGGTTGCAGGGCACTTTTTTAAAATGCCAAAAATGTGCACCGTGGTGGAATCGCGCAGAGCGTTTAAAGGCTTAAAGTCGTATTCGCTTGGTAACCTTAGTGCGCATTTTAATTTAAATTTAACCAGTCATCACCGTGCATTGGCCGATGCAACTGCCACTGCCGAGCTGTTATTACTGATACAAAATAGTAAAACGCAAACGCAGTAGCGTATTATCTTTTTTAACTGTATGAAATTTAAATAATAAGTAGTTTTATTATAAATTTTTAATTTATTTTGGAATAAAGTGTTTTTGTAAATCGTCTTCTTTATGTCAATCCGACAAACTAGAGGACAAAACAATGACTAAATTAAATAAAATTGTAAGCGTAATGATGTTAAGCGGTGTGTGTACTTTTACAGGTGCAGTGCACGCCGTTGATATTGAAATATCTCAGTCAACGTCGGCGCAGCAACAAACATCTACATCTATTGCGCTTTCACAAAACGGTTTAACAGCCAGTGGTAGCAACGAGTCAGACGTATCTAACGATACACAAGTAACGGCTGATGACTCGCAAGATACAGATTCAACGGCGAATAACACGCAAACTCCAGCGCAAGAAAGCAGCGAGGCCGCAGAGCCTGCAAATTTATTAGTTGCATCTGCAAGCGGATCTTTAAATAACGCATTAAATGCATCGGCATCGTCTTTAAATGCCACAGGCAATACCACAGTTAATACAGCGTTTGATGCAACATCGCAGTTAACCTCATCAGCAGGTAATTTAACAACCGCTGTGAGCCAGTCGTCATTACTTTCTCTTACCTCTGAACAAGCCGCTCAGCCAGACACTACCGATACATCAACAGATGCCTCTTTACTTTCAAATGTGAGTAGCGCTAGCGATTCAGTAACACAAGCTGATGCAACAAATGCGCTTAATGCGGGTGAGCTTACAAACCAATTAGCAATGACTAGTTCGGCTGCAAACTCAGTCAGTTCTGCACTGCAAGTGGGTGATGCAATTAATACCAGTAATGAAGTAGTAAGCAGTGTTCAGCAATCTTTAATTGCCAGTGTGCAAGATAGTACGGTTAGCAGTTTACAAAGCACGGTACAACAAAGTGTTAGCGGGCAGGTGAGCGCAGCGATCACTGATCAAATTAGTAACGATGTAGCACTTAGCACCGCAAGTGAAGTAGTAACTAACATTACTAACGATTTAGACCTAGGCCTTTAATGCGCCAAGTGCTTGCACAAATGCCGAATAGGGAAACCTATTCGGCCTGTTGGAGAATAAATATGAAAGCAGTTATAACCGCCACATTGTGTGTTTTTAGTGTCCAAGCGGTGCTTGCACAAACCAACCACGTTAAAACCCCTGAGCAATCTAAACCTTTTAAAAGTAGCCTTGAAGTAAATGCAGATGCAGAAGTTGGGGTATTAAGTAATTCGGCGCTCTCTGTTCAGGAGCTTGACGATATTTCGTCGCAAAGCGACAGCGGCATAAAAACCGCAGCAGGTGTTGATGCAAAATGGCAATTAACCAAAGGCGCTAAATTAACCTCAAGCTATCGGTTTGAACAACAAGACTACGATGAGTTTGATCAATACGATTTAGACCTGCATCAATACGGTTTAGATGGCAGTTATAGCTTTAATAGCCATGAGCTAGGGATTCGTTACGATGGTGCAAAAGCAAATGTAGATGGCGAACCATTTTTACATTTAAATCAAGCCAGTGTCTACTATGGCCATTTTTTAAACCCACATACGTATGTGCGTATGAGCATAAAAACCAAAGCTAAACGTTTTGCTACTGCAAAAGCACGTAATGCCGATGGTGTAGGTGGCGATGTAGCGCTTTACCACTTTATAAATAATGGCCAAACCATGCTAATGGCAGCGCTAAGTGCTGATAAAGAAAACGCCGACGACAACCAATACGACTTTAACGGCTACGGTTTTACTACTAAAGTTACGCACAAATTTACGGCCTTTAATATGGCTAACAAAGTGGGCGCAGGCTGGCGTTATCAAAATAAAGATTACGATGAGCAAACAACGGATGATTTTTTTGAGCAAATACCGTCGCGAGATGAGCACCGAAATGTAATTAATGCGTTTTATAACCTAGCTGTGTTTCAGCACGTAACACTCATAGCCGAGGCTGAATATGGCGATTATCAATCAAAGCTTAGTAGCAATACCTATACTCAGTCGGTTTTATCGGCGTCAGTTAAAGTGCACTTTTAGGTGGGTAAATGGCACCGTAACCAAAGGTGGTGTCTTTGCCTTGCTCGCCTAAATCTTTGGCAAGTGATGTAAGCTCGTTAAGTGCTTTGGTTTTATTATTACCATGCTTTAACAATAAACAACTTAATGCCGCGCTTACATGCGGCGCCGCCATTGACGTACCCGACTCCCTCCCAAATTTCCCATTGCCTTGGCTTGTAACAACATTTACACCAAAGGCTGCAAAGTCTATGTAATCCCCTTTATTTGACCATCTATAAATTTGGTTTTTTGAATCAATAGCACTTACCGCTATCACGCTTTTATACGCGCCTGGGTATAACGGCTGCGACGCTGGCCCTTGGTTACCTGCAGCAGCTACAATTAACACGTTTTGTTTTATTGCAGCAGTAATACTTGCTTCTAAAACTGCGTTATTTGGCCCCGTTAGGCTCATATTTATTACGGGTATTTTATTACTAACTAGCCAGTTAAGTGCCTCTACTATGGCAAATAAAGTAGCCCCTTGTGCATATTCAGATTGCCTATAAAACACCTCTGCACTGTAAAGCTTGGCACTGCCTAAAAGCGGGCTAAGTTTTACGCCTTTACCTGTAATTAGTCCTGCAATGGCGGTGCCGTGCAAATTTGGCGAGTTTAACCCTTTAGGTAAAAAGCTTTGCGTGGTGATATTTGCGCCTTTAAAAGCACTGTGTTTGGTATTAATGGCGCTGTCGATCATGCCAATTTTTACGCTTTGTGTGCAGTAGGGGGCAATAGAGTTATTTGGTGTTACTTTTGCGGTAGGCTCGCCTGTTTGCGCTTGATATATATGGTTTCGGTCAAGTATTGCAGACTCATCTAAGTTAAGCACTTTTAATAACTCACTTTTAGAATTAACACCTTGGGGCACGTTAAAGCGCACTAAGCTCATATTAAGTGCGTTGTAATTTTTTACCGATACAATGGTTACATTTTGCTGCTTTAGGGTATTAAGTTGTTGGTTATTTGCCATTAATAACCATTGGCGCTCTATTGCTCTAAAGCCGTTTTCTAGCTCTACTTCAACAAATGCAGTGTTTTGGCTATTTATATTAATGTTAAGCACATTGGGTAAGCTGCTAATTGGCTCACTTATTTGCGCTTTTAGTTCATCAATCGATATTTGTGGAACAGGCACCGGAAGCGGCAGGCGCTGTGCACGCTCTATAGTTTGTTCAATACGCTGCTCTATAGGGTTTAGCTGCCCAAGCACCTGATCGACTTTTACTATATTGGCTGAGCTCGTTGCGCTAAATATGCAAAGCGAGGCGACTATTATGTATTTAACGCGGACTTTTTTCATGTTCATAGTGGGTTACTTTTATTAAATTTATCATGCTAGTTAGTTAACGTTTAACACATAGAAATATTTCATTATTCAAATTATTTTGATTATTTGGGAATAAATGTTTTTTTGAATCGTCTTCTTTATAAAAGGGGTAAAAATCAATGAACGAAACATTAAAAACCTTATTGCCCATGCTTAGGCGCTTTGCCTATTCGCTAACCGGTAGTAAAGCAGATGCAGACGATGTAGTGCAAATAACAATTGAAAAACTATTAGTAAAAGGCATTCCGGATGACGTTGAGCCTGCTAAATGGGCGTTTAAAATTTGCCGCAATGTGTGGATAGACGAATACCGCTCACGCAAGGTAAGGCAAAATACGGCCCAGGCCGATGTTTTACCAGAGCCAATTACAAGCAATGAACATCAAACACTCGAAAACAAACAAATGCTTAAAAATGTAAATACAGCACTTGGGCAATTACCCGAAGAGCAACGCGCCATAGTATCGCTGGTGGCAGTGCAGGGCATGGCCTATAAAGAAGTAGCACATACGCTAGATATACCTATAGGCAGTGTAATGAGTAAATTATCGCGAGCACGCAGTACACTTTATAGCTTAATAAAACCCGACTTTAAAAAGGAGCAAATATGAACATTAACGACGAAACACTTAGCGCCTTTTTAGACTCAGAACTCAGCGAGCACGAAATGGAGCAAGTGCGTAAAGCCCTTGAAACCAATGATGAACTAGTAATGCGACTTGCAGAACTAAGCGAAGTAGACATGCTAGTAAAAGAGCACGCAACACGTATTGACGACGCACCCCTTAGTGACTCATTAGCTAAAACGGTTGCAAAGCTCGATACGCCAACGACTAAAAACACGTCAAATAGCAATGTAGTGGCGTTAACGCCTTGGCAAACGGTTAAGCAATCGGCTAATAAAAGCTTAGCAATAGCTGCAAGCATTGCCGTGGTATTTGGTATAGCAATGACTAGCTATTTACAGCCTCATAACGCACAAAACTTATTCGTGGCTAGTAATACAGCCTCAGCGCTTAACACACAGCTTAGTAGTAGTGTGTTTGAGCAAAGTGATGGCTCAGTATTTAGCGCGCAGCTTAGTTTTAAAAATCAGCAAGGTGAGCTTTGTAGGCAGTATGTACTAAGTTCAAACAATACAACGCAAACAAGCATTGCTTGTAAAACACAAAGCGGTTGGCAAATTAAAGCGCAAACAGCCGCGCAGCAAAGTAATAATGGCGCGCAATATCAAACGGCGTCTAATAACAGTGAGTTAGATACTGTTATAGACAGCATGATCAGCGGCGCACCACTAGATAGAGCGCAAGAGCAGCAAGCAATTAGCGCAAAGTGGCAGTTAAACAAATAATAATGTGTATAAAACGAGGTGAATTATGAAAACATCTATTTTAATTATCAGCATTTTACTTATGGCGGGTTGTGCTTCTAAACCTGATTACCGCGCCGCGAATAATGGCTCACAAGGTTACAGCGAGCAAAAAATTAGCGACGATCAATACCGAGTAGAGTTTAAAAGTGTGTCAAATAATGTAGCCGATGCCGGTGATTATGCATTATTACGCGCAGCTGAGCTTACCCAAGCGCAAGGCTACGACTGGTTTGTTGTAACTAACAAAGAAACCTTTGTTGAGTCTAAATCGCAAGCCTCCACGTCATCTATTAGTGCATCACAAAGCCAGCAATATGAGCGAAGCTGCGGTTTATTAACCTGCGAAACACGCGCACGCCCAACAAGTAGTGTAGGCGTACAGGTAAGCAACCATGATAAACGCAAAGAAGTGCACACCCTTATTGATATTAAAATGGGCAAAGGTATAAAGCCAAACGAGAACAGCTTTAGCGCCCAAGACTTAATTGAAAACTTAAGCAAAAAAGCACAAAAGTAAGCGCTTTGTAAAAGCACTTAGCGTGTTTTAGCTAAGTGCTTTTTTCGTGGTAAAAATCCAGTAACCAGCATAGTGCCCACAATTACAAATAATGCGCCTAGTAACGTATTTGGCCCAATTTGCTCATTTAAAATTAAATGCCCCCAAAAAATGCCAAATAGAGGAATTAAAAACGTGACCGTTAAAGCAGAGGTTGGGCCAATATCGTCAATAAGTTTAAAAAATAGAATATAAGCAAGCGCTGTACACACTACGCCAAGGGCTAAAACGCCGAGCATAACGTGGGTGGTTGGCACTTCACGCATTGGCATA
Organism: Pseudoalteromonas sp. S408; assembly: GCF_005886645.1. Lineage (NCBI taxonomy): Bacteria > Pseudomonadati > Pseudomonadota > Gammaproteobacteria > Alteromonadales > Pseudoalteromonadaceae > Pseudoalteromonas > Pseudoalteromonas sp. S408. The sequence continues at coordinate 112,045 of NZ_PNDY01000017.1, forward strand.
AATAAAATAAGGGGTAGTACCATAAAACTCGCTGCCCACATTGAGCCGTGTGCGTTATCGAACGGTGCAAGCTTTGGCGCATTTTTAGTGTAATGGGATGCAATGGCATAACAAAGCGAAGCGCTTAATGCTGCTACTATGGCGATTATTGATTGGCTATTTAATACAAAATGATTTTGCCCAACTAAAATTGCCACGCCTATTAAACCCAGTAGCAAACCTAAAACCATGCTTTTTGTGGATTTGGTTTTACTCCAAATAATACCCACCACCGCGCCCCAAATGGGGGTTGTAGAATTTAAAATAGATAACGTAGATGCGCTAATAGTTTGCGCAGCGTACGCAAATAATAAAAAGGGAAGGGCAGAATTAAGCGCACCAATGATAAAAAAGTGCTTGGTGTGTTCAGTAAACGCCAAGCGGCGTTTTAAGTACAGTGCAACTATAAATAGTGTAACTGCGGCAAAGCCAACTCTAAACTCAATTAATACTGCAGGCCCTAAGCTGTTAGCCGCCATTCGCATAAATAAAAATGACGCGCCCCAAATTGAAGCCAGAAAAAATAATCTAAGTAAACTTGCTAAGCTCATGATAATATTTTAGTTATACGATTAGGGGTATAGAATAACAGGCTTTGCAAAGAGTGTAAGCCAGATTCGGTACTCGCATATTAAAAATAATAAAGGACGAATTATGGTTAGACATCTGTCAGTTGCGGCAGTTTTGGCACTGAGTTTATTAAGTGGGTGTGGGTCAACCCCAGTTAATTTATACAGCGACAATACAATGAAGAAAAAAGAATACAATGGGATTAAAGCGTATAAAAAAGGGCTATACGAGCAAGCTTTTTATGATTTAAAGGAGCCTGCATCGCTCGGTTATAAAAGTGCGCAGTACACGCTAGCATTCATGTTCTTAAAAGGCCAATATTTAGAGCAATCAACCAAGCTTGGTATGGGCTGGTTAGGTGTAGCTGCAGAAGCTGGCGTTGAAAATTGGTCACAACAATATGATACTTTTTATGCTGCTGCAACAATAGAAGAGAAACAGCAAATAGATGCAACTGTTGCATTGTACATTGAGCGATTTGGTGTTGAGGCTCAAAAAATGACGTGCCGTAGGTCAACAACAGCTAGGCGTACATTTGGCGAAATTAAAATTGATTGCAGTAAACGTGACGCTGCTGTCACTGTGTATGAAGTAGACACAATTGAGTGAAGCTAGTTGTTAACTAGCTTCTTTTCAAAGTCACTTTTTACTATATCGAGCGCTTTTAATACTTCTTCGGGCTCTACATCGTGCTGCTCTAATATCATAATTAAATCAACAGCAAGTTTAATATGCGTTGGGGCTTCCTCAAGAGGCTTGGTCATTTAAATTTTTCTTTTTAGATATTTGACTAATAGCCACATCAATAGCTGTTTGCACACGTTCTTCCATATGTATGCGCTCAGCTTGTGGTAAATAAAACGCCATATCAACGTCGTAACGAATGTAGCGAGGTGGAAGTTGGTTTAATACAGTACAGCAAAAGTCAGCCATAACGTCGTCATCATATTTTTCGTCGAGTTTTCGTTTTATGATTTCTTCAACAACAATCTTTTCGTAATAGTTATGTATATCGTCGTGTAATCGCATGTTCCTACCGCTTTGTTATGTTCCATTTAGATAAGTCTATACTAAGGATTGTTATAAATCGATAGCCGCTTTAAATAGTTGTTTGTGGACGTTGATTAAGCTGTCTAAATTACGCTGATAACCGCCGCCTAAAGCACACATAAGCGGAATGTTATGTTGCTTACAAAAATTAAGTACAAAGTAATCTCGTTCATAAACGCCTGTTATAGATACATTTAATAAACCTAACTCGTCCTTCGTATAAATATCTGCCCCCGCGTTGTATAAAATAATGTCTGGTTGATGAATGCTTACACACAGCGCGAGCGCGTGTTGTAATGTGTCGAGATACTCATCGTCGCCAGATTTAGCGGGTAGAGAAAAGTCGTAATCAGATTGCTGTTTTAAACGGGGAAAATTTTGCTCGCAATGAATTGAGCAAGTAATAATGTTTTTATGGCTTTGCTGGTTAATAATGTGTGCTGTTCCATCGCCTTGGTGCACATCGCAATCAAAAATTAGCACCGTTTTGGCTTTATGGGTGTTTAATAGGTGCGCGGCTGCTATGGCTAAATCGTTAAATATACAAAAGCCACTGCCGTAGTCACCATAGGCATGATGGTAACCACCACTTAAATTACAGGTTAGTCCGCTTTTTAAAGCCTCCGCTGCTGCTTGAATACTTCCACCGACAGACAGTAATGTACGCTCAACTAGTTGAGCCGAATAAGGGAAACCCATCTTTTTAATCGCTTTATCAGATAAGTTACCGGTTAAAAAATTATTTATATATTGCGTACTGTGGCATAAGGCCAATTGCGAGAGGCTTGCCTTGGTGGGCTGCATGAATGCGGTTGGCAAAAAGCCTAAGTGCTCTATTTCGGTTTTAAGTCGCTGATATTTTTGAATTGGAAAGCGGTGCTTTTCGGGTAAAGGTAAATTTGAATAAAGAGGGTGGTAATATAACTGCATGAAAAAGCCCTAACGGAGTTGTTGTTTTTCCACTTGTTGTATTTTGTCTTCGGTGGCTGAAATGGCTTTTCGGCATCGACCCAAGCGTGCGTGAGTACTTAAAATTTCAAGGTTAAGCTTTTGGGCTTTTGCTGGCGATGCTTTTTCCATTTGCATTTTTCGCTCTTCTATCATCAGCATTAAGCGGCGTTCAAATTCATGGTTTTGTTTTAACTCATCGTAAAGCTCGTGGGAAGACTGCATCACTTTTTTTACAGCTTGCTTATAAACAGCTTGTTTTGGGCGAGGTTTAAACCGACTTTTATTTTCTTTTTCCCAAATTGGCGTTGATTTAATAACATTGAACACGGCCTGAACCTGCGATGAAATACGCTCTAACGCATAGGTGTATGCATGGCGGTGATCGCTTGGTGGTAAGCTTGCTACTTCTTCTTCTATTTCGTTAACGTAATCAACTAAGCTCATACTTTTAGTTTGAAATACAGCGCGGTCAAATAGGCTAGGCTGTGCTTGCATATAGCGATTTTTAGCAAATAATTTAGCTCTATCAAATTGCTCAGCTTGTTGCTTAAGCGAAGTCACTTGTTGTCGTAGCTTGTCTAATGCATTTACTTGCATGTTAAAAGTAAGCCTCATAAATGAGTTTTAATGCTAAAAGTATAACCATGGTATTAAAAACAGGGCGTATGAATTTACTACCAAATCTAATTGCCGAGTGGGCACCAAACCATGCACCTAACATAATAAAAAAGCCCATTGTAATACCCAATAAAAAGTTTACGTGCCCTAAAGCAACAAAGGTAATGAGCGAGATAAAGTTAGATACAAAGTTCATAGAACGGGCCAAACCACAGTTTAGAAGCAAGTTCATTTTATATAGCATGCCGTTAGACGCGGTCCAAAATGTGCCAGTACCTGGGCCGGCTAACCCATCAAAAAAACCAAGAGCTAAGCCTTGCAGCCACTGCTTTACTTTCATGGCTTTGTTGAGCTTTGGCAGTTGGTCACCTTGTGTAGTGCTTAAATTACCAAATAGACTATAACAGGCAACAACAATAATAATAATTGGCAATAGCTTATTTAAAAAGTCGATACTTAAATAATCAACAATAACCGTACCAAGTAGCGCACCAATTGCGGTTGCTATAATTGATGCCAACCAAAATTTGGGGCTAAAAAGGTTTTTTTTGTAATAGGTAAAGCTTGCTGTTAACGAGCCAAAGCTTGCTGCTAGCTTATTAGTACCTAATGTTAGGTGCGGTGGTAAACCAGCCGTAAGTAATGCGGGCACGGTTAACATGCCTCCGCCACCGGCAATTGCATCTATAAAGCCTGCTGCCAATGCAACAGCACATAAAATTGCCCAAGTTGTCGGATCGAGTGCGAGTTCAAACATTAATAGTCTATTTGTCTTTTAAATGGTGGTAGGGTGTCGAGCATGGCTTTACCGTAGCGTTTAGTTACTAAACGCCTATCAAGAATAGTAATACAGCCTTCGTCACTCTCTTTTCGCAGCAGTCTACCACAGCTTTGTACCAATTTCTTAGCAGCATCCGGGACTGTGATTGTTAAAAACGGATTACCGCCTTTGCTTTGTACAAATTCTGCTTGCGCTTCTTCTATTGGAGAGGTAGGTACAGCAAAAGGAATTTTAGTGATAATTAAGTTTTCTAAATATTTTCCTGGTAAATCAAGACCTTCCGAAAGGCTTTGCGTACCAAATAAAATACTTCCCTTACCTGCATCTATATTTTGGCTGTGTTTTTTAAGCAAGGCTTCTCGCGACATCTCACCTTGTACTAATAAGTTAAAACCTTTTGTTCTAAGAAACTTTGCTACATGGTCCATTTGCCAGTACGAGGCAAACAAGACTAAGTTTGCCTTTTTAGTGCTTAGATGCTCTGGCAAGGTGGTTGCTAAGTGATCGCTAAAGTCTTTATCGGTAGGTTCAACTTTAGACGCAGGAATGCGTAATGTTGCCTGTTTTGGGTAATCAAAGGGCGAGGGAACCTTTATAAATTTAACGCCTTCCTCTTTAGCTAAACCGCTTTCGTAAGCAAAATGGTCAAACGAACCAAGGGCACTTAATGTGGCAGAACATAAAACAGCGCCGGCGCACTCGTTCCAAAGTTTGTCTTTTAGGTAGTAGCCAACTTCAATAGGGCAATCGCTTAAAAGGTGGTCGTGATGGCTTTTATACTCTAGGCGTTTTATCCAACGAGCATGGGGGATGCCTTCTCCTTTGTTAGCATAACTAAACCACAACTTATTGAGTTGTTCTAAACGGTTAATGTAGTGACCGCTTTCAGCAAGAATTGGGTCGGCAACGTATGGTTTTATGTCGCCGTCGCTCAAATCTTGCGTAAGAGTGTCGTGCATTTTGTTTAAGCAACGCAGTGCATCTTGTGTTGCTTCGCTTATATCTTTTGCTTTGCTGTGTAGCGACTTGGGTATTTCACCATGTTCAAAACGGTATGTGTCGTCTTTTGAATATTCAAAGTCAGCGTTATCTAGAATATCCCTCACTACTTTTAGGTCTTTATTTGCATCGTTTATACTGTCACACAGTTTAAAGTTCTGGCCTATGGCTCTTTGTCCTACTAGCACTTTTGCCATTTTACCACTGAATTTTGTAAGCTTATCCAGCCACTCTATTGTGCCTTTAATGGTGGCTGCGGCTGATGAAAAATCGCGTGTTATATGGGCTAAATGGTGTGCTTCGTCTATTACATAAATAGTGTTGTCGGGCTCGGGTAAAATTTTACCACCGCCTAAGTCTAAATCAGCTAAAAGCAAAGAGTGATTAATAACCAGCACGTCCATTTGCATGAGTTGCTGGCGGGCTAGTTGAAATGGGCAGGTTAAATGCGCTTTCATTTGGCGCTGACATGCATGCTTGTCGCAAGCAATTAAATTCCAAACTCTGTCGGGAATAGTATCTGCCCAGCTATCTCTATCGCCTTGCCATTTTTTATTGACGTAAGCATCGTATAGCCCTTGGAGGCATTTGCTCTCCATATCACTTAATGGAGAGGTCAGTGTTGGCATAAAATCCATTTGAGTTTGGCTATCGCCATTCACTGCATTGTGGAGTTTATGTGCGCAAATATACCGGTGGCGTCCTTTGACTAAATCAAATTTAAAGTCGAGCCCAGAGTGTGTTTTAAAAAAAGGCAGCTCCTTTGCAATTAATTGCTCTTGCAGTGCCACGGTAGCGGTTGAAATAACCAGCTTCTTTTTTTGCGCCAATGCTAAAGGCAAAGCCCCTAAACAATATGCAAGTGATTTACCGGTACCAGTGCCAGCTTCAATGACACAAATGCGCTGTTTTTTGTGATACTCGCCAGCCAATGTTTTTGCGATTTCTGCAACAAGATAATTTTGACTGCTGCGCGGCCTATAATCATTCAGGTTTTTAGCCACATGCTGGTGCACTTGCCTAATAGTTTTTTTTAGAGAGTCAGAAAGCATGGAATGATTTGCCTAAAGTATGTATATAATTACAGTGTGTATATTAAGTGGGATCGTGCATTGACACAAGCAATCTATCAGGGCTTTATTTTATCAAGGCAACAATACTCGTCTAAAAATGGTCAGGGGATCACACTGTGCTACTGGCTGGTATCTGATCATGGTCCAATCAAGGTAGTTATTGAAAATCAGCAAGCAGTGTTTTTTATTCCACAAGAACAGCAGCAATATGCCCAGCAGCTATTAGACAACGCAAACATTATTGTTGATTTTAAATCAATTGAAATGTGTCACTTTAGTGGTGCTGCTTGTGTTGCTTGTTATTTTAATAATACCAGCAGTATTTATAAGGCTCGAACATTATTCGAAAACACTATAACCGTTTACGAAGGTGACATTCGCCACAGCGATCGCTTTTTAATGGAACGCTTTATTAAAGGGGGTGTTTGGGTTACTGGAGATGTTAGTCAAAAAAAAGGTTTTTTGCTTATTCAAAATGCCAAGTTAAAAGCAAATACAGATTACACACCCAAACTTAAATCGCTGTCATTAGACATTGAATGCGATGGGGAAGGGGTGTTGTTTTCAATTGGACTTGTTGGTAATGACCTTGATTGCGTTTTAATGATTGGCGAGCCATGCAATCATAGTGAACAAATCAACATTGATTGGTGTTTAGATGAACTTGAGTTACTTACAAAGTTACATACCTATTTAAACAGCAATGATCCCGACGTCATTATTGGGTGGAATGTCATAGAGTTTGATTTTACCGTACTTAACACCCGTGCCGAAGCGCTTGGAATCCCACTTAAATTGGGCAGAGATAACCAATCAATCAATATCAATACGGGGCATTATACTCGCCTTACGTTACCAGGGCGGTGTGTTATTGATGGAATTGATACCTTAAAAAATGCGACTTACCACTTTGATAATTATTCTTTAAGTAATATTGCCGAAAAAGTATTAGGTCAAGCTAAATTAATACAATCAGACAATCGGTTAGGCGAAATTATCCGTCAATTTAATGAAGATAAACTGACTTTAGCTGCTTATAACCGTCAAGATTGTATTTTAGTTAATCGTATTTTCACTAAATTAAACTTATATGAATTTGCTATTGTTCGCACACAGCTAACAGGCCTTGAGCTTGAGCGGATGGGCGGCTCTGTAGCTGCTTTTACTAATTTGTATTTACCCTTGTTGCACCGCAGTGGTTATGTAGCCCCTAATTTAGGCGACCACGGTTTGTCTTTTGATAGCCCAGGTGGTTACGTGATGGATTCATTGCCTGGGCTTTATAAAAATATTCTGGTTTTAGATTTCAAAAGTTTATATCCCTCTATTATGCGCACTTTTTGTATTGATCCTCTGGGGTTAATAAAAGGTTTAAATGCGCCAAATGATGCAATACAAGGCTTTAATGATGCAATGTTTTCTCGCACTGAGCACCATTTACCAAAACTAGTAGAGTACCTAACTAAAACCCGGCAAAGCGCAAAAGACACCAACCAACCGATGTTATCGCAAGCAATAAAAATAATTATGAATAGCTTATATGGTGTGCTTGGGTCGAAGGGGTGTCGATTTTATGATCCTAGATTATCAAGCTCTATTACATTGCGTGGCCATGAAATTATGCAAACTACGCGTAAATGGATGGAAGAGCTTGGGTACAGCGTTATTTATGGTGATACGGATTCTATTTTTGTAAAAGTGGACGACAATTTAACTGCAATGTGTTGCCATAAAATTGGTAATGAATTAATGGCTCATATTAACCATAAATGGGATCAATATATAGCAACGCATTTTAATTTAAAAAGCTATTTAGAGATTGAATTCGAAACCCACTACAGCCCCTTTTTTATGCCTACTATTCGGGATAAAAAAACGGGTTCTAAAAAGCGTTACGTCGGTAAAACAACAATAGATGGTGAATCTAAAATAGTTTTCAAAGGAATGGAAACTGTTAGAAGCGACTGGACGGAATTTGCCCAAGAGTTACAAAAAGAGCTGTTTGAAGCCTTATTTGATTCACACTTTGAAATTGCTCAACTTGACGAAATAGTAAAAGATTATACCAAACGATTGTATAGCGGAGAGTTTGATCAAAAGCTTGTTTACAAAAAGCGCCTTGGTCGACATTTAAACGATTACGAAAAAAATATCCCGCCTCATGTACAAGCTGTAAAAAAGTACAAGGCAGAGCATCCTGACTTTGAAGTTAGACGCGGGCAAATTATAGAGTACGTTTATGCAATTAAAAGCGCGGAGATAAGTACAGGAAAAAATACACTCAATTACCCATTATATCAACAGAGACAGCTGGTTCCGATATCGGCAGCAATATTTGATGCTTTAGCAATAGATGATAAAAATAACAATCAGGGGCAACTTTTGCTGCCTGATTTTTGAGCTTTTTGCTCAATAAATTTACGTTGAACGACAAAACCAGCAAAAGTTAACATTTTAATTAGAAGTAAAAAAAGCAACATACTGTTAATGCATTTAATTTAATTTGTATATTTTTTTGTTTTTTAACAGTATGTTAGATTTAATTTTTTTCTGGTGGAATTAACGTTTAGCTATTTTTAGTAATTAATTATTAACGCAACGTTAATTCCTTGTTGACCTTGCTCTTTCACTAGTATTATCATTGAAGGCACAGTCATTGGGGTACTTGATACGTTTTGTACCGCTAGACTGAAAAAATTATAATTAATAAATGTATTCCTGGGAGAATCAAATGTTAAATAACAAAGTTTCAAAAGCAGTTCGCTTAGCGATCGCTTTTGGCGCAGCATCTACAGCTGCATTTTCAGCAAGTTCTTTTGCTGCAGAAGAAGATTCTGCAGAAAAAGTTGAGCGTATTGAAGTAACTGGTTCACGTATCAAACGTGTTGACATGGCTGGTGATTTACCAGTAACAGTTATCGACCGTACTGCAATCGAGCTAAGTGGTGAAACTTCAGTAGCTGATTTATTACGTAACACTACATTTAACAGTCTGGGTTCGTTCCGTCCGCAGTCTGGTAGCTCTGCTCAAGGTGCTACTACAGTAAGCTTACGTGGTTTAGGTTCTGATCGTTCTTTAGTTTTAGTTGATGGTCGTCGTTTACCTAAGTCAACTCTTACTGGTTCAAGCCAAGATTTGAACTCAATCCCTATGGCCGCAGTTGAGCGTGTTGAAATCCTTACCGATGGTGCTTCTGCACTTTACGGTTCAGATGCTATCGGTGGTGTAATTAACGTAATTTTACGTAAAGATTTTAATGGTGCAGAAGTTACTTTAGGTTCTGGCCGTATTGAGCATGAAGGCGGCGACCGTGAAAATGGTTCTGTACTTTTCGGTGCTTCTTCAGACAACTCTCGTGTACTTGCTGGTGCATCTTGGAGTGGTCGTGACATTGTTTACGCTCGTGACTTCCCATGGTACAGCCCAGGTGGTTCAGTTTATTCAAATAACTTCACAACATTTACAACTACAGATGGTGAAAGAGCAAGTAATTTTGATTTCTTCTCTCCAGAAGCTACATGTGAAGGCGTAGGTAACGAGAACTTTTACCGTATTGGCGCACGTTGTGGTTTTAACTTCGCAGCAGTATCTGCTGATGAAGCGTCAATCAAAAACCGCTCAGCTTTCGTTAAAGCTACTTACGATGTGAACGATGACTGGAGTATTTACACAGACATCAACATCGCACAAACTAAATCATTTGGTCGCTATGCCCCAGGCTTGGATACAACAGCATACGATGCATCACCTGATACAGTATTTATCAGTGCAGATAGCCCTAACAACCCAACTAACCCTAACAGCCCAATCTACGATGCTTCTCTAGAAATGGAACAGCAAGGTCTAGATTTCTGGCATCGTTTTGCTGCGTTAGGTAACCGTGACAACAGATTATCTACAGAGCTTAAAGATATCGGTTTTGGCGCTAAAGGTATGATTGGTGACGTTTCTGTTGAAACAGGTGTTCGTAAAACAATCAACGAAAGCCATAACGTAGGTACAGGTTACATCCTTCGTAGTATTGCTCGCCAATACATTAACGATGGTACTTACATGCTAAATGACCCGTTCGGTGCATCTGAAGAAGTTAGAGGCGCAATGACGGTAACTACTTCACGTACTGGTAAGTTTAACCAAGAAGAGTTTTATGCAAATGCTGCGTTTGACCTTATGGAAACTGACGCTGGTGCAATTCAAGCATTCGTAGGTTTTGAATACCGTTCAGAAGATTATGCTGACATATACGATTCACTTTCTGCAGCAGGCCAAGTAGGTGGTTCTTCAGGTAGCAGTGCTGGCGGCGCACGTTCAGTTCGTGGTTTATTCTTCGAAACATTAGTTCCAGTAACAGAAGAATTTGAGCTTAACTTTGCAGGTCGTTACGATGATTACTCTGACTATGGTTCAGATTTCTCACCTAAAGTATCAGCACGTTACAACCCAATTGATGACTTAGTACTTCGTGCATCATGGGGTAAAGGTTTCCGCGCTCCTTCATTACCAGACCTAACTCAACAGCCTTCTGAATCAGCTGATTCAGTTTCTGATGAAGCTACATGTTTGGCAATTGGTGAAGCTGCAAACTGTTCTTCGCAAATCAACGCTACAGTTATTGCTAACCCTGACCTAGGTTCAGAGCAATCTGACCAATACTCACTTGGTGTTGTTTACCAAGTGACAGATGCTATTTCTGTAGAACTTGATTACTACAACATTGAAATTACCAACCGAATCCGTGCGTTCTCTGCTCAATCTATCATTGATGCACGTTTACGTGGTGACTCTGTGCCAGCTGCATTCACTGTATCTCGTTCACCAAACGGTGCGATTACTAGCCTTGTTCGTGGTTTTGGTAACGATGGTAGTTTAGAAACTTCAGGTATCGATTTCAAAGCTAATTCAATGTTTGAATTTGGTGATGCTGGTACTTTAAGAACTAACTTCAACCTATCTCACATTGTAGATTACAGCACAGATGGTGGTCGTAACTTCGTTGATGATCCAGGTGTACCGCAAATGCGTTTAAACCTGTCTAACGTTTACTCTATTTCTGATTTTGACTTCACTTGGAATCTAAACCTTATTGATAGCCAGTGTGAAGACATTACTGCAGATGGTGAGTGTGAAGGTCACATTCCTTCATGGGTAACTCATGACTTACAAGTAGCGTACAACACACCTTGGAACGGTAAAGTGAGCTTCGGTGCACAAAATGCATTCGGTAAACAGCCACCACTTTTCGCTTCTGGCGGTCGTGACTACAACTTCGATCTTTACTCAGGTTTTGGTCGCACAATGTACTTAAACTTTAAACAGTCTTTCTAAGTTTTTAGTTTAGATATTATAAAGAGTGACTCTTGAGTCACTCTTTTTTTTGGAGAAAATAAAATGCACTGGGATCATTACTGGGACCTTACAAAAGCTTTATCTAGTTTTGGTGATGCAAATACAGCCCTAGGTTACCCAGAAGAAGTGTTAAACTTTTGGGGGGAAGTTGTATCAGAAAAAGGGGAAAGCGTTGTTTATCTTGATTTAGCTACCGGTAAGGGAGCTTTAGCAATTTGGCTACAATGCCTTCTAGAAAGAAAAAACTTATCTGGCTCGGTATATGGCTGCGACTTAGCAAACATTAATGAGTTAAAAATTACCAGTGATGTTGACGAAATTGATAGTGCGATTAATAAAGTTAAGTTTCAGTTTAATACTTCAGTAGAAAATCTACCTTATCCAAATGAGTACTTTAATATATTAGTTAGCCAATTTGGTTTTGAGTATTCTAATTGGTCACACTCTTTAAATGAGGCATGTAGAGTACTTAAGAATGATGGTGAAATCATATTAATGATGCATCACCCTGATTCGGCAATAACGAACGACTGTAAAAGCGGTTTGAAAGTACTTAATTGGATGTTAGAAAACAACATATTAAATGAACTTGAAAACTTAGTAACTTTGAAGCTTCAAGGTAATATTGAGCTATTTCAGACACGAAATAAAGACGCGATCCAAAAGATTCAGAGCTTAGTTATATCTAATGATGAAGAAAAATTCTGGTTTGCAGATATTATGTCTAAAGTATCAAAGATAATGCTGAATATCGATCAAACGAGTAAAGCAAAATTGAGTGGATTACAGAACGCTCTAAAACAACAGGTTGAAAGGTTATCAGATCAAACTTCCGTTGCATTGAGTAAAGATGAAATTTACGAAAAATTTAAAGCTGCAAAGCTTAAAAATATGAAAATGTCTATTGCGGCATTCAATGTAAATAATGAGTTGTTTTGTTGGCAAATAAAAATTTCTCCTGAGAAAATGTAGCTGTAATTTAGTATTTAGTTTACAGTTTATTTCAATTTTGCTTTTATTAAACTTGAGCATATATAGTTATTTCGTTTATTAATTTTAGTAATAGCAATTTCTTATTTTTTAAATCTTTATTCTTTGTCATAGTTATTTTAAATTAAAGTATCTATACTAATCTTGATATGTTTATAAATTTAAAGAGATATAAATGAAAGAAGTTCGAGCTTTTATAAAGACCGCATCCTTAACTGAACTTGAAAAAGCACAACAATTAGTTACTGATGCAATTTCAAAATATACCCAACAGCAAAAAGCAAAACAGGAAGTTTTGGATCTTTTAAAGGAAAAAGGACTTACAATAGAAGACTTACATGATATTACTTCAGATAAGCGTACTAAAGTTGCGCCTAAATACCGAATGGAACTAAATGGTGAAGTAATAGAGTGGACTGGTCGAGGTCGTCGACCAAAAGCGTTTGAAGGCGTTGAACTTCAAAAGTATTTAGCTAAATAACTAATAATACTCACGAGTGATAATTAATAAATATACCTACTTAGGTATATTTATTAAATCACTGATAGCTTTGTTTCATATTATAATTTTTTATCTATAAATCTTTAATCCAAAAAAATTGGGTGTATACACTCGACTTTAGACAATAAACATCTTCAAACATATCTACATATTTTTACGCTAATCAATACTGAAATAAGTACACATGTTCTATTAATTTAACCCATATGATGATTCATTCGGTTGATTTACTAGCCCATTTTATCCCTTATCACTCGGGTGATAGTCGCAAGAAGTTATTATCAGACTCCGCTCTTCTCTGTTATCAGTTAAATAAAAAGTACTTCAATAGTCATAATTCATTTTTTACGCTCATCGCTTTGGATTGTTTATAACCCATTAAAGGTACGATTTAACGCATTGTGTGTTGCCAAAAAGGTACATTCATGACTAATATGTAACCTCAAAGTTGGCAATTTTGTTAATTTTTTGCTTATTTTGAAACAATAAAACTAAAAATTTTAACAGGGATATCAAAATGATAAATAATAAAGTTTCTAAAGCTGTTCGCTTAGCGATTGCTTTTGGCGCAGTTTCTACTGCTGCTTTCTCAGCAGGCTCATTTGCTGCAGAAGAAGAAAAACTCGAAAAAGTAGAAAAAATTACAGTTACAGGCTCACGTATTCAGCGTACAGAAATTAGTGAAAGTGCTCCCATTTTTTCTTATGGCGAAGAAGATATTCAAGTAAGAGGTTTCACTAACGCTGCCGATTTGCTTAATCAATCGCCATTGTTCGGTGGTTCTTTGACAACTGAAGGTGACCAAAATGCTGCCAATGCGGGTCAAAATCAGGCAAATATATTTGATTTAGGTACTCAACGTACACTTACGTTAGTAAACGGTCGTCGAATGGTTAGCTCACAATCTGCTTCAATTGGTGGTGGACAAGTTGATATTAACACTATACCTGTTGCTTTAATCGATCGCATTGAAGTTGTTCCTCTTACTGGTGCAGCAACTTATGGTGCCGATGCCATCGGTGGTACTGTAAACGTTATCTTAAAAAATGATTACGAAGGTTTTGAAGTAACAGCACAATACGGTGAAAACGATGCTGGAAATGCTCGTGATTTCCAAATTAGTGCTGTTGGCGGCGGAAACTTTGATAATGGCCGTGGTAACCTGACATTTGGTGTGGAATATACACGTACAAATGGTTTGTTAGAATGTGATCAAGATTTTCTTTGTAATAATAACCCAGGTTCTGGCGGGACTACAAATGAGTTTTTAGACCGCAACGGTGATGGGCAAATAGACGACCTTAATGGTGACGGTGTTATTAACGATGATGATTTACAATCTGTATCTTTATTTTATGATGAAGTTAACCTTCAACTGTTCACAGATTTTGGCGCTGTAACACCTGCAGGAGCTGGTTTTGCGCCAAGTGTTGGTCGTGGCTCGTGGGCAGATGGTAATTTCTATGAGTTTACACAAGATGGCCAAATCCAACAATGTAACTCAGGTCCAACATTACCGTCTGGACGAGCATTACTTGAAACTTACGATGATGGTCGCGGTAATATTTGTGGAATAGATTTTTTTGATAGTGTTTCTCAAATTCGTTCACCAACAAGCCGCCATAACTTGTATGTGTCATTTAACTACGATATCACGGATAACCTTCGTTATATAAGTGACGTTGTTTACGCTAACACAAATGGTACTGAGCTTGTTAACCAAGGTGGTTTTCAAACCGGTTTCTTTGGAGGCACTTCAGCTGCAATCACAGTACCAATTGACAACCCGTTTTTATCATCGCAAGCTCGACAAGCAATAGTAGATGCAGGGTTAGAGGGAGACCAATTTTCGATTCATCGATTCAACAATGATTTAGTTTCTTCAGGCGGTAACTCAAATGAAACGCATACTTGGCGCGTAAGTAATGTTCTTGAAGGTGAATTTGAATTTTTAGATCGAGATTTTTACTGGGATGCGGCTGTTGTTCATGGCCGTTCAGATGTGAACATTAGAACAACGGGGATTGTTGATGGAAGATTCCTAAACGCAGTTGATGCGCGTAGTGTTGACGATGCAATGTTGTCTCAAATACGTGATTCTCGCGATGATATTAATACATTAGACGAGGCATTAGCTGCACTACAAGGCTCACGTTCAGCATTTACGGGCGGCTTCCAACGCGGTGATGTTATTTGTGGTGCTTACGCTGATCTTGCAGCAGGCACTCTAGAAGGCTTTAATGCACAGGCGTCTGGATCAGGTTTAACTGATGAGGACCTGCCGTTTTTAGATGGATGTCAACCACTTAACCTGTTTGGTTCACAAGCATCAAATGCGTCACTTGACTTCATTACAGGCGGCTCGCAAATGTCTCAAGCGAGCAATATGCAAACAGTTTATACATTTAACCTTGGTGGCGCAGCTTTTGACCTACCTGCTGGACCACTTGACTACGTAGTTGGTGTTGAGCGACGTGTAGAAAAAAGTAAATATGAGCCTGCAGTAGGCGGCAGAGTTCCAATTACTCGTAGCTCAATTGATCGTCCGGTTAACGGCGGGTATGATACAAATGAATATTATGTAGAAGTAGTTGCACCTGTTATTTCTTCTGATATGGATATTCCTTTTGTACAATACTTCGAAGTAAGTGGCGCATACCGTAATCAAGAGTTCAATACAAATGCTCCAGCTGGGTTTGAAGATCGTTCAACAGAAGAGGATGTTGTTCAAGCTAGCATGAAGTGGATAATAAACAGTGATTTATCTTTACGTGCAACTTATGCAACAGCGTTCAGAAACCCATCAATTAATGAGTTGTTCCAACCAATACAACAATCATTCATCTCTGGTGATGATCCATGTGATGCACGTTACGTTGGTCTTGGGCCTAACCCAACAGCACGTAAAGCAAACTGTGAATCATTAGGAATAGATACTGATACATTCACGTCATCAATTTCAGACGGTACTATATCTACAGGTTATGTTTCAGGTAATCCTGACTTAAATCCAGAAACAAGTAAATCTTATACTTACGGATTAGCTTGGACTCCAAACTTTGTTGAAAACTTACAAATAGGACTTGACTATTATAACCTTGAGATTGAAGGTGCAATCAATGACGTTACATTTGAGACCCTAGCAGCGAATTGTTACGACTCAGCTGATTTTCCGAACGAAACAGCTTGTGATACATTCACACGTGGAGACGACAATCAAGTTATTCGTGCAGGAAATCAACCAGCGAACGTAGCATTAGCAACATTTGAGGCTGTGTCACTTTCTGTGTTTTATAGCCATGATTTAGGTGAGTGGGGTAATTTGAATATTGCTTCTACAACACAACACAATATCACAAACGAAAACCAGGCTACTGCGACGTCTGAAGTTCAAGAAGATGTTGGCGATTTCGCAGATCCAGAATGGACAGGTACATTTGATATTAATTGGATGTATGAAGATCTATTTGTTAGCCATCGTGTTCGTTGGCAGAATAGAACGTTAATTGATTCGCTCGAACAGCAATTATACTCATATAATTACCAACGTTCAGAAGATGGTACATTAACAGGCGATTTTACTAATGAAAATGCTTCGCGTTTCCTGCATGATCTAAGTATTGGTTATAACCTGGGTACTTCAACTACAGTTCAATTAAATGTTCAAAACTTACTTGACCGCACTGCTGATGACCTAACTGCTACTTCGTTTGGTTTTAATCAGTTTGGTTTGGATGAGCGTTTAGGTCGTCGTTTAAGCCTACGTTTTAACCATAAGTTTTAATTTATAGTTATTAAAATAACTCTTTGTATTTATTGCATTAGAGTATTAGCTTGAAAAGCTGACATTTACTTGTTTTTATAAAACCCCTATTATTTTGATGATAGGGGTTTTTTTAATATCCTCAGATTAGCGTAGTTAAGAGTTTTAAAGGTTGTCCTAAATTTATGATGAGTTTTAAAACATAATGTCATTCATCGGTACCAATAATAATTCACATTCAATAGCTTCATTTACTACCTTGAAAAATGATATCTGGATGAAATACTTGTCTAACTCTCATATAATAAGAAGGCATAAGTAGAATAATCTAATCAGGTTTTTGTTAAAATTGTATTTATCAAACATTATTGTATCTTTGAATGAGCTATAAACTTAGACCCTATCAGCAAGAGGCGGTTGAACGCACTGTTGTTCATTTTAGAAAAACCAATGATCCCGCAGTGATTGTTTTACCTACGGGGGCGGGTAAAAGTTTAGTCATCGCTGAGCTTGCGCGTATAGCTAAACAAAAAATATTGGTACTTGCTCATGTTAAAGAACTTGTAGAGCAAAATTCACAAAAATATAAAAGTTTTGGTTTAGAGGCGAGTATATTCTCAGCAGGGTTAAAAGAAAAATCATTATCTCATCAAGTCACTTTTGCCAGTGTGCAATCACTTTCACGTAATTTAGATAAGCTGAATGAGCATTATTCTCTACTTATTATTGATGAATGCCATAGAGTCAATGGTGATAAAAAAAGCCAATACGGTAAAGTTATAAGTGCATTACAAACGTATAATCCTCATTTAAAAGTATTGGGTTTAACGGCTACGCCTTATCGTTTGGGGATGGGGTGGATATACCATCATCACTATCATGGGGTTGTTAAAGGGACAAAAGAAAGCCCATTTAAAAACTGTATATTTGAATTACCGCTTAGATACATGATAAAACATGAGTATTTAACCCCCCCTAATGAAGTCGATGCTGCTATAAACCATTACGATTTTTCGTCTTTAGAGACTAACGCGTTTGGTCAGTATACTGCCGATGATATGAATGCACTTTTAAAAAATAGCGAGCGAGCCACTCAGGCTATTCTCAAACAAGTAATAGAATATAGCCAGCAGCGCAAAGGTGTGATGGTTTTTGCGGCAACAGTTATGCATGCTCAAGAAATATTAAGCTATTTACCAGCAGCTCAAAGCGCGCTAATTACAGGCGATACGCCTAATATTGAACGCGATAAAATCATTTCTGCATTTAAAGGTAAAAAATTAAAATATTTGGTTAATGTGTCAGTGTTAACAACTGGTTTTGATGCGCCACATGTCGATTTTATTGCTATTTTACGCCCTACAGAGTCTGTTAGTTTATACCAACAAATTGTAGGGCGGGGCTTACGATTATCAGAATCGAAAACGGACTGCCTTGTAATCGACTATGCAGGAAATGGATTTAATTTGTTTCACCCTGAAGTAGGTGATAAAAAAGGCGATAGTGATAACGAGCCTGTCCAAGTGCTTTGCCCTGGTTGCGGATTTGCCAATATATTTTGGGGCAAAACAGACTCCGATGGTAAAGTAACAGAGCATTTTGGTAGACGTTGCCAAGGCCTATTAGAAGATGATGAAAGTAACAAAGCTCAATGTGATTATCGGTTTAGATTTAAAGAATGCGAAGAATGTGGTGCACAAAATGATATTGCAGCTCGTAAATGCCACGATTGTGGCGCCATAATGGCTGATCCAGACGACAAGCTTCGTAATGCGTTAAATTTAAAAGATGCGTTAGTACTTCGCTGTAGCGGTGTAACAGTAATTCAGCTTAAAGATGAACTAATCAAAGTTACGTATTTTGACGAAGACGGTGCAAGTTGTGATGAAGTTTATAATCTGGGTAATAAAGGCGGTCAGTTTATATTTAACAGGCAATTTGGTAAACGGCTAGGGCATGGTCAAAAACCAACAGAATTTAAAACAGCAGAGCAGGTAGTTAAAGCGCAGTTTGACTTAATGCCACCCGATTTTGTGATTGCGCGAAAAAGTAAAAAATATGGTTGGAAAGTAGCAGATAAGCTATTTGATTATAAAGGGAGCTTTAGAAAGGCAAATCAGTTAAGTCGTTAAACTTAACTGATTTTAAAATATTAAGCGGCGTCTTCGTCCATTAATCCCCAACCGTCACCATAACCGTTATAGCCATTCGCTATACTTTCTAGGTACTGTTCAGCTTGGCCTAGTAATGTGTGCTCTGGTACCACTTGTACATGAGTAATTACTTCCCAAACGCCGGTGTCTTTACATTTTTCAACGTCGGCGGTTTGTACTAATGCATCAGAAACAATATCTTTAGCAAACTTATCAGCATCGGTTTGTTGTTCAAATAAAATGAAAAAATCGATTTGCTGCATTTTACTTAAATCGACGCCTGCAGCGGCTATTTCGGCTAACAGCTGGCCGTTTTCGTCATCTGGAAATTGCATTAAAAACTCATCTAAAAATAATTTTGTGTTCGTTGGCACTATTGTAACTAAAATATTGTCTTAACGCGTACTAATTTTATCTTCTTCGCATTTCATAATTAAACTGAGTTTGTCATTAAGTTAATGTGTTGGTCATTATGGCTATGTTAATATGCGCCACATTAGCTCGTTTTAAGTAGTTTATAAGAGTAAGGATATTTACTTGTTTATTAAGTTTTTACGTTGCATATGCATTGCCACTATTTTTATGGCTGCAAATTCCTATGCGGCAGAAAGAGTCATCGAAGACTACAAAATTAAAGGCATAAATGGCGATTTAGAAAAAAACGTAGCTCTTTACTTAAAGCAGCTTAAAGGTGAAAAACCAACAAGAACCCTTCAACGTTATGCCAAAAAGCAGGTACAAAACAGCATAAAAGCCTTAGGTTACTATAGCCCAACTATTGAGGTTGAATTTAACAAAGACGACAGCGAACTTGTTGTTAAAATTGAGCGCGGTCCTGCTACACGTATAGACGCCATTAATATTACTTTAAATGGTGAAGGGAAGAGCGATACACAATTACAAACCCTCATAAAAAATACCAATTTAAAACAGGGTGAAGTGCTAAATCATGGTAAATATGAATCAGCGTATAAAAAAATAGAATCCATGCTTTTGGAGCGTGGTTATTTTGATGCTAAATGGCCTGCTCGAAAATTAGAAGTTTCAATTAAAAAAAATAGTGCCGTTGTTACGTTCGTGATTAATACCGGTGTGCGTTATCAATATGGGAGTATTGAAATTACCAGTGATACGCCAGCTGAAAAATATATCCGTTCTTTAGCGCCATTTACCCAAGGACAACCATATAAGTCAACTTACATAGCTGATTATAACCTTAAGCTATCAAGCACACCTTATTTTGCTAGTGTGCGTGTTTATGCAGATATTACAGCGCGTAAAATCGCCCAAGTTCCTATCAAAGTTGAGGTTATTCCTAAACCTGCAAACAGCTTTGAAATAGGGGGTGGTTTTAGTACCGACTTAGGCCCAAGAGTCCGCTTCAAGTGGAGTAAGCCTTGGATCACAGAAGATGGCCATTACCTTGATACAAATATGAATATCGCCGAAAAGCAACAAGATCTCTCAATGGCATACACTGTTCCTGTAGACGATCCTAATGATGATTTATGGCGTTTTTCAGTTGGTTATAAATTGGAAGACGAGCTTGCTGATGATACTTACAGCGAGATATTAACCGCGCAACTACAAAGGCAGTGGCTTACAGAGGATAAATGGGTAAGAACAGCGTTTTTACGTAGAGACCAAGAGACGTTTCGTCTTGGTGATGATCCAAAAGAGTCGACTGAAATGTTAATGCCTGGTATTAGTTATGCCCGCAAAAATTTAAAAGGTGGGACTACCCCTTATTGGGGGGAGCAATGGCTTATTTCAGCAGAGTTTGGCCTAGATGATGCGCTTTCCAGTACGAATTTATTGAGAGTCCAATTACAGCATGCGTGGCTTCGTACATACCTCAATAAGCATTTAGTTTTCCTTAAGGCAAACGTTGGCGCAATGCTCGTTGATGACATAAATAATGTACCGTATTCGCTTAGGTTTTATGCTGGGGGTGACCAAAGTGTTCGTGGTTTTGCTTATCAGTCAATTTCACCAGAAAACGAGGACGGTGAGCTAATAGGGGGTAAGTATTTGCTAGCGGGTACAATGGAGTACAACTACCAGTTTGCTCAAAATTGGCGTGCAGCATTATTTGTTGATGGTGGTACCGCTACTAACGATTTTTCAGATGAGTTTGAAGTGGGGGCTGGTTTTGGTTTTCGATATTTAACGCCTGTAGGCCCTATACGAATAGACCACGCATGGGGCTTAACCAAAGAGAGTAAAAGTACACGTTTAAGTATTACCATAGGGCCAGAAATTTAATGCCAATATTAAAAAAAATAACAGCCATAGTAAGTGCAATTTTAGTCTCGCTAATTATTAGTGTGTTTTGTTTATTATTTACGGCACCCGGTAATCAATTTATTGCTTACATCGCAAATAAAGCTGTTGATGGATTACACATAGAAATTAAAGATGGCCGCTTTATTTATAATGATGCGTTTAATGTTCATTTTAAAAACAACGGTTTAGATTTTAAGGCTCAACAATTAAAAATCGATTTATTTTGGTGGCAGTGTGATGGTATCTGCATTGATAACTTAAGCGCTAAATCTATAAAATTAAGCTTGCCAAAAACAGCCCAAATACAAGATGAAACGCCTTCTGAGCCCCTTGAAAAAATTAGCTTACCCTTCAATGTTTCATTAAAAAATATAGCGGTGAAAGAGTTTACATTAAACCACCCTAGTGCAGATGTGAGCGTTAATAACTTTAAATTATCAGCTAAGATTAAGGACTCAAAGCTCACTGTAAAAAGCTTAAATATCCCCAGTATACTTGTTGCTTTAAAAGAGCAAGCACAACCCACCAAGGCACAAACTGCTCAAAGCAACAAAGCTGCACTTGGGCAATTACCAGCACTTCCTGATATTGAATTTACATCACCTATTGATTTGGCCATTGAAGCCTTTGATATCGCAAAAGTAACAATTGAGCAGGGCGATGCGCAGCATAATATCGAAAATATTTCGCTGCTATTAAGTGTAGAAGACACCGTTATTAATGTGCAGTCGCTTTCAGCCAAATACGAGCAGTGGCAGCTTAATACCCAATTAGATGCCGAGCTTGCGGGTAACTTGCCTTTAAAAGGTCAATTGACTTTAAACAGTGATGAACACCAAGCAAATTTAGAGTTAAACGGTGATTTAGCTAACTTGAATTTGAATTTAGAAACGAGTGGCCAATACCCTCTCACGTTAACTGCGAACGCTAATTTAAAGCAACAAAATTACCCGTTTAAGTTGAACAGCAAAATTAATCAATGGGTTATTGATGCGCAAAGCAACCAGCTAAAAGTAAATAATGTTAGCTTAAATGCCAAAGGCAATGCCGATGATTACCAACTTAACTTAATAGCGACTAGCCAGTTAGGGGCATACCCGGCTGTTGACCTCAATACACAGTTAATAGGTGGCTTAACGCAAGCCGTGCTTAAAACATTAAGTATTAAAGCCAATGAAAGTAGCGCGATTATAAAAGCTAAGGTTGATTGGCAACAGGGCATTAAAGCGAGTTTTAACGGCTCGCTTTCAAACCTAAAAGCGCAGTATTTGACAGATGCTGCAACTAGCGATGTTTCAGGGCAATTTAAAGGTTCATTCAATGCGGAAGAAGGCTCGTGGCAACTACAAATGGATGATACTAAGCTAAGCGGATTACTAAACCAAGTCCCCCTTGAGTTTGCGTCAAACTTTCAGCTAAACAATACACTAGAGGCAAATATCGACAGCCTTTATTTAAGTAGTGGCACGAATAAGTTGGTACTTAGCGGCCAAGTTGACGATACATGGAAAGTCGACGGTAAAATAACGCTTAAAAGTAACGCAGAAGCTAATATGCCATTTATTGCAAACGGCAACGCCGATTTAAAAGTAAGAGGGCAGAGGTTAACGCCTTCAGTCGATTTAGCGCTAATACTCGATAGTTTTATTTTTGATGACATTAATATTAATCAACTCAATGTAAAAGGCCAATTAGATACCGCTGCCGATTGGCAAACAGATGTATCAGTAAATGTCGGTTCAGCGTTAGTGGGTCATCAGCAAATAAATAACATAAAAATAGATGCAATTGGCGACAAAGCAGATCATCAACTAACCGCTTCGGTTGATGCCGAGCAGGGCACTGTTGAGCTTGAAGTAAATGGTAAAATTAATAACGCTACCTGGAATGGTGAGGTAAGTAATGTAACACTAAGCGACAAAAAGCTTAGTTTTAGTAATACCAAAAATATTGCCGTTATGTTTAACAGTCAAACGAGTGATTTTGATGTGAGTGCTCATTGTTGGGCGTCTGATCGAAGTAAATTATGTATAGATACACTGGCTCAAACAAAAGAAATTGGGCAGTTAAATGCTAAATTAAGTAACTTAGCGCTTGAAGAATTAAAACACTTTTTACCCGATAATATTCGCACACGTGGTGATGTAAAAGGTAATGTGGCGCTCAATTGGAATGCTGGCGCTCTTAAAACATTACGCGCAAATTTAAACGCAAGTGACTTATCCACTGTTTTAACCTCAGAAGAAGATCGCTTTAGACTACCAATAGACTCATTAAGCCTAAGCGCTTATTCAGATTCTCAAAAGGGGCAGCTTGAAGCTAATTTAGAATCAAGCGTATTAGGCAAAATTAATACACACGTTAATATTGACGACATACAAAATACGCAGGCGCTTAATGGCACTATTAATATTGATAAAATATTACTTTCAGACTTACAACCCTTTATTGAAACTCTCGAGCAATTAAAAGGTGATATTAGCGGTAAGGTTGCACTTGCGGGTACGTTAAAAGACCCATTATTAAATGGTGAGCTTAACATAAACGATATAAACCTTGAGGGTGAACAGCTTCCTATTGCGCTACAAAAATCAAATATAAACATATTATTTGATAAAACGACCGCCACAATAGAGGGCAATTTAAACGATAATCAAGGTGGCAATGTAAAGCTAAACGGTGATGTTGATTGGCAAGGTGAGCAACCTGAAGTAAATGTAAATGTGCAAGGCGAGCAGTTTTTTGTACGCGCGCAGCAAGGCGTTACCTTTAAAATATCCCCAGATTTAAAAATAGGGTTAGCCAATAATGCACTTAAATTAGCGGGTGAGGTAGTTGTACCTTATGGTCGTATTACGATTGAAGAGCTTCCAGAAGGTGCTGTGCAGGTTAGTGACGATGAGATTATTGTTGATCAAAAAACTGAAACCAACGAAAAGGTACCATTTGATTACGACATAGACTTAAACGTCATTGTAAAAAATGACGTTAAAGTAGAGTCGTTCGGATTAGAGTCTAAAGTGGCTGGTGATTTAGCGATTAAAATGAGCCAAGGCGTTCCAATTATTGCAACAGGTGAGCTCAATTTAATAAATGGCACTTATTTAGCATTTGGGCAAAATTTAATTATAAGAACAGGCCAGGTGGGCTTTAGTGGCTCCATCGAACACCCTTATTTGAATATTAAAGCAATCAGAAACCCAGCTAATACAGCAAATGGCGTTATAGCTGGTGTTACGCTTACGGGGAATGTTAAACAACCCACTCTTAAACTGTTTTCTGAGCCTGCAATGGATCAGGCCCATACCTTAGCATATTTACTCAATGGGCAACCGTTAGGAGAGGGAGAGGGAGCATCAAGCAACGCTATGCTTGCACAGCTATTACTTTCTCAAGGGGTCAGTAGAAGCGAAGGGGTTGTCTCGAAGGTAGGTGAAACCTTTGGTTTATCAGATGTCAGTTTAAGTTCGTCAGGAAGTGGTGACAGCACCAAGGTAGAAATTTCAGGCTATGTTGCGCCAACCTTACAAGTTAAATACAGCGTTGGGGTATTTGAGTCACTCAGTGAAGTGGCTATTCGTTACCAATTGTTGTCGCAACTCTATATAGAGGTAACCAGTGGTTTATACCAAAATGTTGATGTTCTCTATAAGTTTGACTGGGATTAAACAAAAAACGCTTTAGGTAAGTTAGATAGCTTATGGCTACTTTTAAATAATAAAAATAATAGGTTGAATATGAAAACACGTTTTTCAATTTATGTTATGGCACTTTTGCTGAGCGGGTGCGCTACGACAGCTAACAATAAATCCGTTATAAATATACAAACACCACTTAGTGCCAATGATGTAATAAAAAATGCAACTGCAGATGAGTGGCAAGTAGTTGACTCTCAAAATATTTTAAAAATAACCTTACCTACTGGTTCGGCTTATATCGCATTAAATCCACAACTAGCCCCAAAACACACGCAACATATTAAAACGTTGGCGCAAGAAGGGTTTTATAAAAACACCCGTGTCTATCGTTTTGTAGAAGGGTTTGTAGCACAAGGTGGCGACAGCTCGGGTAAAAAAGAAATAAAAACAGCGAATAAAACCGTACCTGCAGAGTTTTATTTACCAACATCGCAGCCACTAAAAGTTACCAAGTTAAAAGGCGATGGATACGCGCCTGTAACGGGTTTTTTAAATGGCTTTGCTGTCGCGCAAAACCAAACACAGACTCAAACATGGCAAGTGCATTGCAATGGTGTATTTGCAATGGCACGCGGTAAAGATATAAACAGTGCAAGTACTGAGTTTTTTGTCACTATTGGTCAAGCACCGCGTTACCTCGATAAAAACATTACCGTGTTTGGAAGAGTACTTGAGGGCATGGAGCATTTTAATCGTTTGCAGCGTTTACCTACTGAGGGGCTGGCGTTTAATCCAATAACGAATATTGAAGTGTTGGCTGATATTAAAACCGACGCAACCACATTTAAAGTAATGAAGACAGACTCAGCATCGTTTAAGCAGCTCATAAATGCGCGTAAAAACCGAACAGAACCCTGGTTTGTCCAATCGTATAATTACGTTGATGTATGTGGTATGCCTATCCCAACAAAGCGCGTTATTTAAACTTTAAAAAAGGAGCTGAGGCTCCTTTTTTAAGATTTATGTTTGAGTGTTTAACGTATTTACTGACGATTAATCTTAACGTTAAACGGCGTGTCATTATAATGAGTAGAACGGTATGGGTTTATGTCTAATCCGCCTCGGCGTGTATAACGCGCATACACTTCAAGCTCTTTAATGTTGAGTTGCGTGGTTAAGTCACTATAAATGCGCTCTACGCACTGCTCATGAAACTCATTATGCGTTCTAAATGAAATTAAGTAGCGTAAAAGTGATTCTCGACACATTTTTTCACCAGTATATCTAATAATAATGCTGGCCCAATCTGGTTGAGACGTTATTAAGCAATTAGATTTTAGCAAGTGGCTATTGAGCGTTTCTGTTACTATTTCATCACTTTGTGCTTTAAGTGAATAGGCATCAATATCGTAGTTATCAATTTCAATATCTAACTCATCAATACAGTCGCCAGGAAGCGCAGTGCAAGGTAAGCAGTTAAAATCGTCGGCTTTGTACAATGTCACTTGCACGGGGCTTTTTACAGCGGCTGACAAGTCGTCAATTAAATGCTGCTTAACAATGTTGATGCTTTCAAATCGGGTTTGATTAAAGCTATTTAAATAAAGCTTAAAAGACTTAGACTCAATAATATGGCTGCTTTGGCACTCAAAAGTAAATAAAGCAACGGCTACCTGCGGTTTGCCCTTGGCATTTAACCAAGAAAGCTCGTAACCGGTCCAAATATCCTGGCCTTTAAAGGGTAATTGGGCTTCATCAATATTTAAAGCATCACGATTTAGCTTGCGCGCAATCGGGAAAAGCAAGCTGGGTGTGTACACATCTACGTATTCAGTAGACTGCCCTAATACACTGCCTTTAAGATCTGGAGAGTTGCTGTAATCTGTCATGTTTGCTCTTAAATAGTTACAATGTGCGCATTATATCTAATTTAAATGAGTTTCACAGTATGTCTGTAGCGATGCAGTTAGAACAACTTCACAAACAATTTAGCGAAAATACCCTTAAAAATACCGCAAAGTACCCACTCATCATGCACGATACGCAATGGCCGAGCCCGTGTGAAGTTGGTGAGGTTGATGAGCAAGGGTATATTCAATGGAAGGGGATACGCCAACAACCAGCCGGTTCATTGAACAATTTAGCTAATGCACTTGAGCTTGAGTTTCCAACAGCGTTAAGCGAGCTTTATGGACACATGTATGGCGGTAGTGTGTTAGCTACAATTGACGGCCATCAAATTGAACTACTACAAGCATGGAATAGTGACGATTTTGATATGCTTCAACAAAATATAACTGGCCATGTATTAATGAAGCGAAAGCTAAAACAGCCAGAAACTGTGTTCATTGGTTTAACAGATAAAGAAGATTTATTGGTGAGTGTGTTAATTCATACAGGGGAAGTATGTTTAGAACAGGTAGGAAAAAAAACGCATCATGTGCTTGCACCTACTATAGAGTCGTTTTTAAAAGCGCTTGAAATTTAAATTATAATTAATGAATCAGCTTAGCGTTATCACTAAGCTGATTTTAAAAAGTCATTGGTAATGGCTATTGAAAATCCCAAGACACATTCGAAACTAAACCGCACGGTTCACATCTAAAATCGAATAGCCCAAACCATGGCTCATCTAGTTTCCAATCGCTATTACAGCTAGGGCATTTACGCTCAAGTTCAGAGGCTTTATCTACACCGCCAACACGGTATAAATAGTAATAAACGGGCTTTTTAGTTAAAAAGCTAATGCGTTTGGTTATATCTTTTCCACGGCGGTATAAATCACTTTGTGTACTAGATATCTCCTCAAGAGCAGGAAATTCACAGCGTGTTGCGCCATTAATTTGTATTTGATCGCATGCTTGCCAATCTTCTTGCCACTTAATAAGCGTTTTATAATCGCCATTGGCAATAGCTGGGATGCGAAATAATGGCACAGGTAAAAAGTCGTCGCCACAATATAGAGGGCTGCATGTATGCACATAAGTAGTGTATAAAATATAACTTGATGGCTCAGTGCAGCAATCGGCTCCATTAGAGTGAATATCTTGGCCAATAACTTTTACTTTAGGTGCTAATAACCCCGCATTATGCAGTTTTTCAATGCTATGTTTAACAAAAGGGCTATTATTTAGTGGGTGCATGGCGTCTTCGGTTGGACACATAACACGGGTTATAAAAAAGCCGTCTTTTAAAACTGTGGGAAATTCTTCTCCCATTATTTGCCCGTTAAACCGCAAAGCGTTCACTAATCGATTAATAGCGTATTCGGCTTGCTCTAGGGTAGTGTCTTGGTAACAATCAAATGTTAAATCAACAACAAACATTTATAGTCTCAAATTATTTTCGTTCTAGCAGTGCAAGTAATTGATCAAGTTTTTGCTCAATTCTGTCTAGTTGGCTTGCTTTTAGCTCAGCATTTTCTGGTTGCTGCGCGGTTTTAACAAAGTTATTTATAGAATCCGGGTTATTTTTGTATTGGCTCACAGCTGCAATAATCATTGGCATAGGAACAGGTTGGGCTAAGCGACTTTTAGTTAATGCGACTGTGGGTGTTTTGCCTTCATCTAAAAGGACTTGAATTGCATCAAATACAACTGAATTCATTATATTTATAACTCTTAAATTAAATAAAACGCAGCATGCATATGCTGCGCGGGTGCTATGGTAGCAATAAAACGGGTAGGCTACATTAAATAACCTGATACTTAGGGTAAAAACCTACGTCTAATAGCTAGTTACAACGCTAATTACCTTGAGTAAGTTTGAAATAAGTAAAATATTGACCTGTAAATTAGCCTTGTACTCGCAAAAGTCATGATGAAAGTGCAAGATTAAAAATCATCATGGGTTAATATTTTTAAAGGCCCATAAACAGCTATCTAGTTAAATTTTTTATTTACCTTGGCGAAGGCGAACATCTAGCTCATCAATCACTTCACTCCAAGCGCCATCCTCAGCAAGCGATTCAGCTAAAAAGTGTTGTTGGGCTTCATCCCAAAATGCTGCATCTTGAAGTAGTGTTGTGTCTTGTAACTCATTAGAGGCAATAAATTCATCTATTTGATTTTCTGAATTTGGTAAACCAAGTTGTGCAAATAATGTATGAATATCGTGTTTAGTAGTATCCATGGTACGACTCCTTTAAATAAACAAAATTACCTTGAAGACTAACACTACAATGCGCTAGCTAAACTCAAGCTGAATTGTCGGTTAAATACTTTAGGTATATAGTAATTTAAGTTCTGAATAATAAATTGCCACCCCTTTTGTTAAGAGGTTGATTAAGGATAGTAAAAATAACAAGTACCGTGACCTTATTTATCCCCTATAGTGGGTAAACGACGCAATATAGGATTTTTAGTATTTATATATTAGGTTAAATATACTCGTAAATGCAGTTATTCGCGTATAGCTTTAGTAATTAAGCTCTGATTATATTTACGGCTAAAACAATAAAGGACATACAATGAGTATAACCGCACAGGCAGAAACGTTCAGCGTACAATACATCGAAGCAGAAGATATAAGCACTGCCGCAAGTTTAATTTATCAGGCGTACCATGATGACCCTGTATTACAAACAATGCTTAGCTATGATCAAGAAAATAAATCAGCTTACGAAAAAAAGTTACGCGCGTTAATACGTGAAGAGCTCAGTAGTTTTTGGCAAGAGAAGCAACCGTTAATTGGACTTTATAGAAGTGGCAAATTAAAAGCAGTGGCCTGTATGTTCGATTCTACAAGTCAACTTCAAGCCCAGCGTTATTGGCATTGGCGTTTAAAATTAATGCTAAGTGCGGGTTATTTGCAAACTAATCAGTTAATAGAAAAAGAACAAACGATTAGAGATACACTCAAAGAAAAAGGCCGTTATTACTTTTTAGCTTTTATTGCAGTCGATCCGCATTTTCATGGGCAAGGGTTTGGCCGGTATTTGCTAAGAGGACTTAATGAGCTGGTGAAGTTAAATAGTGAGTCTTCTGGTTTAGCTGTATTTGTAACTCGCAATGAGCATACAGCGTTATTTAAATCTGAGGGATTTATTACTTTCAAACAGCTTACGTTTAACCAAGTTGCTGGTGAGTTATTATTCAAAGATGCATTAGGATAAAAATGTAACCCATGTTGTGTAAGTTAATACGCCCAAACGGACATGAGTCCGTGCGATATATCTTACATTGACGTGAGAGTAATCAGTTAAAGGTGACTATTCAGTCGCCTTTTTTAATTTAACATATTGTTTTTTATTGGTTTATAGATTTGTTCTTTTTTATGACAAATAATTATTTTATCTCACATACTACTTCATCCTCCCGTTTGCTCTAAACTTTACCTTGTCAAGAAGACATAGCTTAACGAATAAGCTACTGCCACGGATAAGGAATAGGCAAAACAGCAGATGCTAGCAGGATGCAAAAAGGACAAGTTAACAAGGACAGCAAGGATGAACAGGAAGTGCAAGATGCACTAAGTGGCAGGAGCTACTTTAGGGATATAAAGGATAAAGTTGCAGGACGCAGCCGCGTATTAGATTGTACGTGAAAGCCGGGAAAGCGAAGGGACGCCGCAGGATGCACAAAGTGGCAGGGCGCTACTTTAAAGGATTAACATGGATGATGCTATAGATTTAGCCGAGCGTTAGATTACGTGGGTTTGCCAAGGTGGCGATGGATATTGCATGATGCAATGTGAGGGTAAACAGGGTTGTTTACTCGTTCAGGGGATGAAAAAATGGATTATAGATAGTGGATATCTAGCAGGAAGCAGTCCAATTGGGGCGTAACTTTAGTTACGCCTTAGTTTTTTGTGCTACACAATTGTAATAATTTTATACATTGAATGCATAAGACCACTCAGATTTTGTGTGGTGGAACGACAACACTTTTTAAAAACTCATTTTCCATAATAAGCATTCCCTGATACGCATTTTCACCGTCACTTGAAAACTCAAATGAAAACTCACTTTTTATTCCTGGTTTACCACTTTTTAGAAAACCAAAACGACGCTTTGTGCAAGCAACACTCATAAGTTGCACATTTAATTGCTCACATTGACGTTTAGCATGAACATTAGCCGCTTCGGCAACTTTTCTATTTAGCCAAAACAAATAAATAACACTACCAATTAATATAAACGTCCATAAACTTGCCATTTAAGAGAATAACCTTCCAATTGCACGAGCGAGGGCTTCGCTTCGATCTTCTTTTCGTAATAAACCTAATAGGTGAGGTCGAATGGTCGGTATTGCAACTAAATCCGCAAAAATACTTGGAAAAAGCGCCTCTATTTTTTGATGTTGTGCACAGTTATCCATAAATATATGCAATCGTTCAGGGTCGTCTAACTGTTTAAAACAACGACCAGCAATAGTTAAAAGTACGTCTGAGTCACTTTTAAGCGATGAGTTTAATGTCGCATCAACAAGTTGCGCGCATAGACCTTGAGCCTGACCTTTAGAGATTGAGCGAAGAACAGCGGTTAAAGCTGCGGTATCATTTTTCTCAATCGCCGTTTGACCGTGCACCAGCAAAAGCTCGCTCAACGTTGGCGGTATTTCTACATGTTCAAGCATTGCGCTAAGTGGTTGCAATACTTCAAGGGGTAAATGCGTCCACGCTTTTTTCAAGTTACTTAAGTTTTGATCGTTATCAAGACGCAGAGCAAAATCAGCAATGCCTTGCAGTGCAACAGTTTGCCAATTATCAAAGCCCAACTTTGCGCTAAAGTATAGCTGCGCGTATTCGTAGTATTGAGAAGCGGGTTGTTTTAGTAACACTTTAACTTGCGCGTTAAATGCAGCCAGTTTATTTGCGTTAGGTGTAAATACATAAGGGTTATTATCAAGCTTCCCCTCTGCTTTTTCACCCGTAATTTCAGTGCCAATTGCTTGAATAACCATATCGGCAAAGTGATCACGACTTGCACTGACTAATTTACTCTGCTCATCAAGCGGAAATTTTAAAAACCACACATAAGGTTCTTTACTCGCTTTGGCATCCCAAAATTGAATTGCAAGCCAAGCATGACCAGCAAGCGGGTAAGGGTAAGGTACTTGAGCTTGTTCAATAGCTAAAAATTGTTGTTTATCGAGTTTAGTAATGTGCCTGCCAATATCAAAAGCCCGCCATTGCGTGCCAGCACCATCTAAAAGTTGGCCTAAGGTTGCTATTTGATCACTCATTGTATTCCCGATTGTTTTTTTACTGCAAATTGGGCCGATTATACTCCATAGCGAGCTGTGTGGGAACAGGGTATAATTGCCGTATAAATTAAAAAGAGGGTGGTTATGTACCAACAAACCCAAGCTTTTTTAGTGCAATTAAAGGCACTATTACAAAAGCATCAACTTTGGCAATCTGAGCCAATTTCAGCAGAAGCACTAAATTCTAGTGTTCCTTTTTGTCACGATTCGATGGCGTTTGAACAGTGGTTGCAGTTTGTTTTTATTGAAAAAATGCAGCATTTAATCACTCATAATCAACCACTACCGCGGAACTTTGCTATTGCCCCCATGGCTCAAATGACCTTGATTAATAAATCAGGGAGTGATGAAATTATAGAAGTGCTGACACAGTTAGATACACTATTAGGGGAACCGCATGAGTGAGCGCCTAGCGCCAACTGAATACGGCGAACTCGACATTTTGTACCAAGACGAAAGCTTTGTTGCCATTAATAAACCGTCAGGGCTATTGGTGCATCGTTCCTTTTTAGATAAACATGAAACTCAATTTGCTATGCAAATGTTGCGCGATCAGTTAGGTCAGCACGTTTTTCCTGTTCACAGGCTTGATAGGCCCACGTCAGGAGTTTTAATTTTTGCACTTAGCTCAGAATCTGCTCGCGATATAAATCAGCTTTTTATTGAGGGCACTATTTCTAAACGATATTTAGCTTTGGTTCGGGGATTTGCCCCTGAGTCGGTTTTTTTAGATAAGCCTTTAAAAGAAGAGCTTGATAAAATTGCCGATAAATTTGTAGATCAAAACAAAGCGCCACAGGAGGCGCAAACCCAGTTTAATTGTTTGTATCAAGCTGCATTGCCCATTCCTATAGGCAAATACCCAACGGTGCGGTATTCATTAGTCGAGTGTTTTCCTAAAACAGGGCGCAAGCATCAGATTCGTCGGCATTTAAAGCATTTATCGTTACCTATAATTGGTGATGTTAATCATGGCGACAATCAACACAACCAATTTTTTAGGGATCACTTTGAATTACGACGCTTAATGCTGTTTGCAACTGAGCTGAGTTTTGTGCACCCTTACACTAACAAACCAATAACGATTAAAGCGCCACTAGGTCATGATATGCTGCAAATTTGTGAGCAACTTGGTTGGCCGAACGAAGAGAAGGATTATTAATGGCACATATTAGTATTTTTGTAGGCACTGTAAATGGTGGTGCTGAACGTTTAAGCGGTGATATAGCAGCCTGTATTGAACAAGCAGGTCATAGCGCCACGCTCATCACAGAGGCTTCACTTGACGATATTAAAAACGCATCAAACATATTAATTGTTACCTCAACCACAGGGCAGGGTGACGTGCCAAGTAACCTAGCTGGCTTATATTATGCGCTTAATAGTAGTTTCCCTATGCTTACAGACAAGCCTTTTGGTGTTGTTGCTATGGGCGACAGAAGCTATGGTGACACTTTTTGCGGTGCAGGTCGAAGCTTTGACGAATTGTTACGTGATTTACAAGCAAAACCCGTCGGTAACCGTTTAGAAATTGACGCGTGTGAAGATTTTGAGCCTTGGCCAGTTGCAGAGCCTTGGTTAAAAGCATGGCTTGAAAAGCTACCAGGTTAATTTTATTGGTATATAAAAAGGAGCGCATGCGCTCCTTTTTGTTTGCTGTCGTTAACTACTTCTTACATCCACTTTAAGCTTTAATTTTTGCCCCGGTTGTAAGTACTTTTGACCAGCTAAATTATTCCATTTAATAATCTCGCTTACCGTTAAATTAAACTTAGACGCAATACGCGCAAGTGAATCGCCTCTTCGCACTTTGTACGTAATCGTGCGATTAGTGCTTTTAGTTACGCTGGCCGTTGTATTTTGAGATTTATACACTGTGAGCTTTTGATTTAAGCGCAGCACTGCATTTTTTTTAAGCTTATTCCACTTTGCCAATTCATCCATTGTGACATCGTATTCGCGGCTAATATCCCATAAGGTATCGCCACTTTTTACGGTGTGAGAAAGCTTAGTGCGTGATGTTTTATTAGCAGCCATACGCATTTGCTTTGGTAGGTGCTCGCTATTTATTGCACCGTCGGTTAACGGCACTAATAGCTCTTGTCCAATGCGTATTGTATTCGAATCAAGCTTGTTCAGAGATCGAATCGCGCTGGTGCTAGTGGTAAACTTTTTAGCAATCACAGACAAGCTATCGCCGCTTTTTACCACGTATCGTTGCCAACGAAGCCTATTTTTAATATCAGTATTGGCAAGTTTTTCAGAAAACTGCTGTGCTTTATCAATGGGTAAAAGCAAAGAGTGCGGGCCATTTGGATCAGTAGCCCAACGATTAAACCCCGGGTTTAATCTGTAAAGCTCGGTTAATGTCATGTCTGCCATTTCGGCAGCAAGAGCCAGGTCTATTTGTGAGCCTACATCAACAACGTCTACCACTTGGGCGTTGATAATAGGTTTCCAGGTTACATTAAATTCATCCGAGCGTTTTAATAAGTCAGCAAGTGCCAGTAGCTTTGGTACATAAGCTGTGGTTTCTCTTGGTAAATCTAATGACCAAAAATCGGTAGGCAAATGCTTTTTACGATTTTTTTTAATTGCGCGCATCAAGCGCCCTTCACCGGAGTTATAAGCGGCTATGGCATTGAGCCAATCACCTTCAAGTGTTTTGTGAAGGTAAGACAAATAATCTAATGCTGCACGGGTTGATTGCACAATATCTCGGCGACCGTCGTACCACCAGTTTTGTTTTAAATCAAAACGTTCACCTGTTTGTGGCATAAATTGCCAAATACCGGAGGCCGTTCTATGAGAATAGCCAAAGGGATCAAATGCGCTTTCTACAATAGGAAGGAGCGCAATTTCGATTGGCATCTCGCGTTTTTCTACTTCTTCAACAATAAAATGAAGGTACGGCTCTGCACGCTTTGAAATACGGTCTAAATAACGTTGATGCTTTGCGTAATAGTTACGTTCGGCCACAACTGGGCGGTTTTGAGGAACATTAATCGACAATTGGTAACGAATTCGCTCCCATACATCGTCAAACACAGGCGCTTCTAGTTCATCGCTATCTAGTTGTTGATATTGCGCGTTTACCATTAATGCATTGTTAATATCATTTGGGCTCGCACCTTCAAGCTGCTCACTGGCTTGATTTGCTTCTTGGGAGTTTGAGTCTAAGGTGGTCAATGTTTGACAACCACTTAGCGCAAGCGCCAAGGTTATTATAAGAGGAGATTTATTCATAAATACCAATACATCGGGTAAAAAACTCGGCAAATGTTACCTTTTATAAACTAACATTACCACTTTATGACAATTACAGCACTTAGTCGGAAGTGTTCATATATTTCAAATTAATGATTTTAAATATTAAACGCATATGCGCTAAAAATTATCTTTGAACTTTCTAAGAGCTGCAAAGTTACGCCAAGGTTCATTGTTTTTTGTAACCAAGATAAATTCTTCAGGTACTTCTTCTGTAATAGTTGGAATGTCGCTACGCATAAACGGATTTATTTTAAGCTCTTTTCCGATTGTGGTTGGTAAGGAAATCTTATCTTCCTTCCTTAGCTCATCTACTAACTCACTGTGCGCAATTAACGCAGGGTTGCGTGGCTCAACGGCTTTGGCAAAGGCTAAATTTGCTTGTGTGTATTCGTGAGTGCAAAATATTTTACACGCTGCAGGCAGTGCTTTTAACTTGTTAAGAGAATGCCACATTTGTTCACTGGTTCCTTCGAATAAACGGCCACAGCCACCACTGAATAAGGTATCACCAGTAAATGCTATGTCGTTATTCACAAAACAAATATGATCCAGTGTGTGCCCTGGGGTGGTTAACACTTTGAAGCTAATACCTAAAACTTCAATATAATCGTCATCAACCAATGGGTGCGTTATGCCTTTAAATGGACTGTTTTTAGGTCCGTATACGTTAATTGTCGGGTTTTGCTTTATTAGTTGCGCAACTCCATCGGTATGATCGTAATGGTGGTGGGTAATTAAAATGCCACCCAATGTTAAATTTTGTGCTGCAAGATACGCTAGCACGGGCTCAGCCTGCCCGGGGTCAACGACCCATGCTTGAGAGCTATTTTCAGTGGTTAAACACCAAATATAATTATCTGAAAAGGCTTTAATTGCTTTGACTTGCACCATGTTAAATTGCTCTATAAAGTGACACTTAACGCA
The DNA here is from genome assembly GCF_005886645.1 of Pseudoalteromonas sp. S408. Classification (NCBI taxonomy): domain Bacteria; kingdom Pseudomonadati; phylum Pseudomonadota; class Gammaproteobacteria; order Alteromonadales; family Pseudoalteromonadaceae; genus Pseudoalteromonas; species Pseudoalteromonas sp. S408. The sequence continues at coordinate 148,204 of NZ_PNDY01000017.1, forward strand.
TAGTATAACGAGCTCATAAAATGAAACCAGCCCTTAGTTTTCAAGAAGGACCCAAACCACTGTCGTGGCAGCAGTTCCCTCACGGGGATTATTTGCAAGCTGATATTGAACGTAAAATGCAATTTTGGCTACCACGCATGTTTGGTTACCATATGCTTAAGTTAGGTAATTTAAGCGGTGAGTTAAATACAAGTTTAAGTACCATTAAGCACCAAGTGTGTGTCGCAGAGCCGGGACCTTACACTGGGGTAGTGGCAGATATAGACGAATTGCCTTTTTATGAGCATAGCGTTGATGCGTGTATTTTAAGCCATTGCTTAGAGTACCATTCAGATCCACACCACATTTTACGAGAAGCTCATCGAACACTTATACCTGGCGGCTACGTTTTAATTACAGGGTTTAATCCGCTTAGTTTGTGTGGGCTAGCGCAAATGTTGCCGTTTAGCGGGCAAAAATTACCTTGGACAGGACGGTTTTTTACCCCTGCAAGAGTAAAAGATTGGCTAAATTTATTGGGGTTTGAAATTGTAAGTGACGAGCGATTTATTTACTCATCACTAGCGAGGGGGAACAGATTATCACGGTTTGAATTTTGGCGATCATTTGCCAAGCAATATTTAAAACCAATGGGCAGTGTTTATATGCTGGTGGCTCGAAAGCGCGTTGCCCCACTTACACCAATAAAGCCTAAGTGGCATGCTCGACCACAGTTTGTGCCTGTGAAAGGGGCGGGGCTTAGGCAAACCTCCAAGCAGCATTATAAAACGTGCGACCAAAAAAGTGACAACCGCTAGCAACAAATAAATTAAGGTTGGTAGCCTACATCTTCGAGTAAATCTTTGCTGCCAGCTGCATCGCGAGCTAAATCGTCAACTATTTCGTTGTACTTATGGCCGCTATGACCTTTAACCCACTTCCAATTTACTGTGTGTTGGCTGCAAGCTGCATCTAGGCGTTTCCACAAGTCTACATTTTTAACTGGCTTTTTAGCTGACGTTAACCAGCCACGTTTTTTCCAATTTGAAATCCATGACTCAATACCTTGTTTTACGTATTGACTATCGGTTGTTAGGTTTATAACACAAGCACGGTTAAGTGATTCAAGTGCCACTATAGCCGCGAGCATTTCCATGCGATTGTTTGTGGTGAGCTTGTAGCCTTGGCTTAATTTTTTTTCATGGGCGTCATAAATCATAAAAATACCATAACCACCGGGGCCTGGATTACCTAAACATGAGCCATCGGTGTAAATCTCTACGGTTTTTTGCACTGTTTTACCTTGATCTTATGTACAATAAAGTGATTATAGAAAGATACCAGAGTCAGGCTTAATTCGATATGGCACGTAGACAAATAGTTTTAGATACAGAAACCACCGGCATCGACCCTAAACAAGGGCACCGGATTATAGAAATTGGTTGTGTGGAGTTAGTAAATCGTCGTTTAACAGGTAATAACTTTCATGTTTATATTAATCCGCAACGTAGCATAGAAGAGGAAGCGATTGACGTTCACGGTATTACTAACGAATTTTTACGCGACAAACCGCTTTATCGCGATATTGCACAAGAGTTTTTTGACTATATAAAAGGCGCTGAGCTTGTTATTCATAATGCCCCGTTCGATGTGGGCCACATGGATAATGAATTTGCATTGCTTAATCAAGGCTTTCCTAATACCCATGATTACTGTCAAGTTCTCGACACGCTTAAAATGGCGCGTGATTTGCATCCTGGTCAAAAGAATAACCTAGATGCGTTATGCCGACGTTACGACATAGACAACGCCAAACGGACCTTACACGGCGCGTTACTAGATTCTGAGATTTTAGCTGATGTTTATCTTGCCATGACAGGCGGTCAAACAAAGTTAAACTTAAATCAAAATAAAGATGATGGTAGCGAGCAACAGCAAGGTGGTATAAGACGTTTAACCAGCGAAAGATCGCCATTAGTTGTATTACGCGCCACAGATGAAGAGCAAAGCGCACACGAAGCCAGATTGGATCTTGTAAACAAAGAAGGCGGCCAATGCCTATGGCGCGCTGAATAAGGCCTTATAATGAGAATAATGTATTTTGTAATCGTGTTATGTGCACTAAGCTTGTTACCAAGTAATGCTTACAGCGCAGAGCAAGTTGAAGTATTAAAACGGGATGGCCTGCAAAATGAAATCCCCTTACTCGACAATCGCTTTCGAATTGACAGCCAAATAGACGAAATCACATTACTCTTTTTCAGAAAACCAGGAACACCTGCCGTTATCTTAGTTAGGCCTGATGGCAGTAAGTATTTTGCCACCAACGCAGTTAGAGATACGAATATTGAATGGTTTGACGAGCTTAGCTATGACCTTGTCACTATAAAAAAACCAATGCCAGGTCCGTGGCAAGTTATAGGAAGTATTTCACCAGATAGCAGAATTGTTGTACTGGGCGAAATATCGCTTAAGGCAGAGCCCTTACCCCCCATGCTTTTTAGAGGCGAGACTATAAAAGTAACCGGCCAAATATTAAATGATGGTGAACCCATTAACGCAAATCTATTTAGAGACGTTGTGAGTCTTAATGTTGACTTTGTAAGTACGAATAACGATAGCTTTGCAAACTTTGGCGCAGGTGTTCAAGAGGTCGCCGAATTTAAAGACGACGGGCGTGGATTTGATGAACGCCCAAAAGACGGTGTATTTACCGGTGAGTTCAAACTTGTGTTTCCTGAAGGTGAGTGGATACCAGAACTTTACATTTCAACTCCCTTACTGCAACGCAGGGTAGTTCAAAACACCATCATTGTGCATGAACCACCGTTTGGTTTCGATATTGCGCTTGCTGATGAAAATATTGATGAACATAAATTAACGATCGCAATAGACAATAAAATAGTTAAACCTGAGACCGTTATTTTTCAGGGTAAGATTTACTACCCAAACAACGAAGAGCAAATGTTTACAATTAACGCTACGCAAAGTGAAACCAGAGAATTGGTAATTAAAAACTATGATTGGGGTCGATACAGTGTAGAACTGTCTGTTTTTGGTACTAACAATAACGGCCGTGAATTTATGGCCACTTTACCAACCTATAAATTTGAAATAGCCCGACCAATAGAAGCAGTGCCAGAAGTAGATCCTGCAACAGTTGTTGCAGCCGAACAAGCTACACCAATTGAGCCTGAAGAAGAAAAAATGGCCACATCCACTATTGTAAGCTTAATAATTGGCTGTAATATTTTAATATTATTACTTGGCTGGTTAGCTATTCGAATATTTGTACAAAAAAAACCGATTAAAATTAAACTATCGTTACCTTTTTTAAATAAAAAGAAACACGCGAATCAAGATGCAGACGGCACAGAAAAAAATCAAGTTGACAAAAACGGTTCAAAAAATGACAAATCAGGTGAAATTTTAAACCTTTCGATGTCAGATGACTAAAAAACCTGTAAAAAAACAAAAAAGCCCTTGACGAAGTAGGGGCTGGTTCGTATTATTCACGCCGCTGTCAGGGAGACCTAAACAGCAACGAAAATGCGGAGTGGTAGTTCAGTTGGTTAGAATACCGGCCTGTCACGCCGGGGGTCGCGGGTTCGAGTCCCGTCCACTCCGCCAATTTTCGACAATTTGTAAGTAAAAGCTGGAGTGGTAGTTCAGTTGGTTAGAATACCGGCCTGTCACGCCGGGGGTCGCGGGTTCGAGTCCCGTCCACTCCGCCAACACTTACACAACATATGGTTGTAAAACATATTCTTATTATGGAGTGGTAGTTCAGTTGGT